>JAVBMS010000004.1:0-73123 GCA_031552135.1 Mailhella sp. | reverse complement strand
GATAAACATACCAACACATTGTTCACCCTCCCCCCTATCGGTTGCTGCGCCGCGACAAGGCCGGGCTTGCCGACGGGGAGGAGGGTGAACTCTTTTTTAAAGATTAAAGCATGACAGCGCGTGTCGCGTTCATGGCAGCATGGAGGACGACAGACGCCAAGCGGGCGCGCAATGAAGCCATAAGGCTATTCCGCGGACGTCGCGCTAGGCGCTTCTGCCGGGCAACGGGATGCCCAGCTTGCGCATTTTTGAGCGCAGGGTGGCCGGGTGCAGATCCAGCAGGACGGCCGCCCCGCCCGCGCCCTGAATACGGCCCTGGCATTGCTCCAGCGCCCAGGAAATGTAAAACGCCTCCATTTCTTTCAGGGTCATGGGCTTCTCGCGGGGCGGCAGTTGCGGAATGTCGGGCTTTTTGCGTTCATGCAGGCGATCGTCGGGAGGCGGTTGCAGCATGGAGGCGTTTTCCCCCGCGGTGTGGATGAGGGCGCGCATAACCCAGTTGCGCAGCTCGCGCACGTTGCCGCGCCACGGCCGGGCCATCAGGTGTTGCTGCAGGCGGCTGCCGCACGCGGGCGCTTGTTCCAGACCCAGTTTGGGCGCCATTTGCCGCATGAAATGGTGCAGCAGGACGGGAATGTCCGCCACGCGGCCGCGCAGGGGCGGAATTTCGATCATGACGCCGTACAGGCGGTACCACAAGTCGGCCCGAAACGCGCCTTCCTCCACCATGTCCCGCAAATCGCGGTTGGTGGCCGTTACCACCCGGAAGTCGAGGCTGATGTTTTTGGTGGAGCCGATGCGCCGCACCTCGTGCGTTTCCAGCACGCGCAAAAGGTGGGTCTGGGCCAGGAGCGAAAGCTCGCCCACCTCGTCCAGAAACAGCGTGCCGCCGTTGGCCTGCTCGAAATAGCCCGTGTGGGCCGCGATGGCCCCGGTAAAGGCCCCGCGCTCGTAGCCAAAAAATTCCGCATCCACCAGGGTTTCGGGTATGGCCCCGCAGTTGACCCGCACCAGGGGTCGCCCCTTGCGGTACGAAAGATTGTGGATGGCCCCGGCCGCCAGCTCCTTGCCCACGCCGGTTTCGCCCAGGATAATCACCGGGGCGTCGGTGTCCGCCACCCGGCGTATCTGGCGCACTTCCTGATGCAGGCCGGGGCAGTTGGCCAGAAGCGCGAAATCGCCTTCGTCCGACAGCGAAATATGCGACAGCCGCGAACCGCGCCCCTCTATATCCATATTTATGATAATATCTTGAAAAAGATGGATAAAAACATGCTTCAGCGAATGCAGCAGGCGCGCGTGCTCCAGGGTGTAGCTGTACGGCTTTTTTGTGCGGCAGGAAAGGCAAAACGAAATGTCGCCCTTTTGGAAAAACTTCAGAACCAGCAGCGAGTGCTGATCGCGGAATGTGGCGGCGGAAAAGTACCGCCGCAGGCCGGGCAAGTCCTGCAATTCTCCGATGATGTACACATCGTCGTTCAAAAATTCCGCTGATCTGTAGGGGGAAAGCTCTTTGACTATGTCGACGCCCTCGGCGCGGATTTTATCCAGAAGCCTGTTGGTTGCGGAAATTTCCACGAGTTGGAAAGCGTAGTTGTGCCTGGTGCTGAACAGGTAAACAATAAAATATTCCGCCGGGATAAACTGTTGAAGTATCTTCAGGATAACTCTCATGCTGTGCTCAATGCCCAGATCGTAACACAGCGCGGAGATAACCTGATCTTGCAGATTTTTTATCAGCATGGCGATCCGCCAGTGGCACCCTAAGGGGTGCTATTTTATTGATTTCATAACATAAGCTAAAACTTATCGCCTAAATAAGAAACAGCAGGTTAAGACAAAAATTAGCATGATATATAAAAGCGTACAATGAAATATCATGCCCGCCGCCGCAACGGACACCGCAACCGTATGTAATAGCAGCATTAGAAAACCGGCATACCCCTTGCACTTTCCTTCTCAAAAGTGTCCCCGACGTTTTGTCATGGCTGCGCACAGAGCCATAACCGCTTCTGCAAGGGGGTCTTATGCAGGAATACGTGCTGGATGCCAAAACCGTCGAGTGTTCGCCCGAACGCACGCTGTGCGGGCAGGCCTTCCGGTCGCTCAGCGACTGGCTGATGGAAATCAGCGGGGCGGCCATCTTTGCCCTCATGCTGCTGACTGTGGCGGATGTGACCCTCCGCTCGCTGGTCAACATGCCGGTCAAGGGCAGCATGGAGCTGGTGGAAATTCTCATGATCCTGGCGGCGTTCCCTGCTTTTGTGTGGGTGCAGCACCGCGACGGGCACATCAACGTCGATCTGCTTACGGGCATGCTTTCCAAGGGCTGGCAGGCGGTGGCCGCCCTGTTCTGCCGGGTTACGGGCACGGTGTTCATCGCCATATTGTCTTACGAATTGCTCAATCAGACCGTACTCAAGTTTCAGGACGCGGAAGCCACCCTGCTGCTGCACATCCCCATCTGGCCGTTCGTGGGGCTGGCCGCCGTATGTCTGCTTTTGCTGGCCGTTTACACCCTGCTGGATCTGTTCGACTCCGTAAAGGCCTGCCTGGGCTACAACAAGCCCCTGGCCATGCTGTGCGCCATACTGCTGGCGACGATTTTGTGCCTGACGCCCTTTTTGGCGGCCGGAACCCGCCTGGGCATGGAGCGCGGGCCCTTTGCCGGCTTCATCATGGCGTATATGTTCACGCTTATCCTGGCGGGCATGCCCATAGGCATCTCCATGCTGGTGGCGGGCTTGCAGGGGCTTATCCTGTTTATGCCCAGCCTGGACATCGCCTTTGGCATGGCGGGCGGCGCGCCGTACTACAGCGTGGCTTCGCTGGCCTTCAGCGTGATTCCCATGTTCGTGCTGATGGGCGAATTCGCCCTGTTCGGCGAGGTCAGCACCGACCTGTTCCGGGCGGCCAGCACCTGTCTGGGCAGGCTGCCCGGCGGTCTGGCCGTCGCCACGGTTTCCGGCTGCGCGGGCTTCGCCGCCGTGTGCGGCGACTCCATGGCCACGGCCATGACCATGGCCTCCGTGGGCCTGCCCGCCATGAAAGAAAAAAACTACGAGCCCGCCTTCGGCGCGGCCGCCCTGAGCGTGGGCGGCACCCTGGGCATTCTCATTCCGCCGTCCATGGGCTTCATCGTCTACGCCATCGTCACGGAAGAATCCGTGGGCCGTCTGTTCATGGCGGGCGTCATGCCCGGCCTGCTGCTGACAACCATCATCTGTGCGACCATCATCCTCATGGCCCTGTGGAAACCCCACCTGGCCCCGCGCGGCAACGCCACCACAACGGGCGAAAAGCTGCGCTCGCTCACGGGCGTTTTGCCCATGCTGGCCCTGTTTGGCGTGATCATGGGCGGCATCCTCTCCGGCCTGTGCACGCCCACGGAAGGCGGCGCGGTGGGCAGCTTTGCCTGTCTTGTTTACTGCGCCGCACGCGGCCGCATCAGTTTTTCCGCCATGCGCCACGCCCTGCGCCAAACCGCCATACTGACGAGCAAAATATTCCTCATCCTCATCGGGGTGAGCATACTGGGCTATTTTCTGGCGGCCACCCGCCTGCCCTTCATGCTCACCGATCTCATCGTGGGCTCCGGGCTCGGCAAGTACCAGGTGCTGGCGCTGATCATCGGCCTCTATATCATCCTGGGCTGCCTGATGAACGTGATCCCCATGATCATGCTGGTGCTGCCCGCCCTGTTCCCCACTGTGGTGGCCCTAGGCTTCGACCCCGTCTGGTTCGGCGTCGTCACCGTGCTGCTGATGGAGCTGGGGCAGATCACGCCGCCCATCGGCGTGCTGGTGTTCGCCATGAGCACCGTGGTGCCCGAAGTGCCCATGATGCGCATTTTCAAGTTTGTGGTGCCCTTCTTCTTCTCCATACTGCTTTGCGTGTTCCTGCTTATTTTGTTCCCCGCCATTTGTCTGTGGCTGCCCAACCTGCTGTTCAACTAGGGGTGTTTCTCGGCAAACTCTGGATCCTGGGCGGCTTTCCCGCCGCCGGAAAAACGCGCCGCAAGCGCAAGGAGGCTGTATGTTTCATGGACTCAAAAAATGGGCGATTCTTCTGGCCGCGCCGCTTTGCCTTGGCGTCACGGGTTCTCCGTCCGCCCACGCGGCGCAGGAGCTGAACTTCACCAGCGTGATGATGACCACGCACCCGGTCATGGCCAACGCCATCATGCCCATGTGGGATGAATTGAAAGCCCGCACCAACGGCGAGTTGACCATCACCTCGTACAACGCGGGCACCCTGGTGCCCGACGCGGAGCTTTACACCAGCACCCAGCGCGGCATTGTGGACGCGGTCATTTTTTTCCCGCCGCGCACGCCGCACCTGTTCCCCCTGCTCATTCTTAACGACGGCCCGTTTCTCTTCACGTCATCGCGGGCGGCCAGCTTTTCCATTTACACGCTGGTTGCCAACAACGCGCAGTTGCAAAAAGAGCTGGGCGACGTGCGCGTGCTCGCCATGACCACGTCCACGCCCAAGGATCTGGTGAGCATCAAGCCCATCCGTACGCTGGAAGACATGCGGGGCAAACGCGTGGGCGTGCTGGACGCCATGTCGTCCGACGTCATCGCGCTGCTGGGCGGCACCGCCATCACCCTGCCCCTGGCCGACATGTACATGGGTCTGCAGCGCGGCATGCTCGACGCGGTTCTGGCCCCCATTCCCACCTACCGCTCCACCAAGGTGTGCGAAGTGGGCAAGTACATCACCCGGTGCAGCATTTCCGTCAGCACCTCGCCCTGCGTCATGAACAAGCAGGTATACGACAAATTCGCGCCCGCCGTCCGCGCCGAAGTGGACAAGATAGCCGGGCTGCCCTTCACCGCGCTGATGAGCAACTGGGTGGACAGAAGCACCCAGGCCGACCTGGAGTATTTGCAGCAGCACGACAAGGTGCAGGTTATCGAGCTTGCGCCCGAAGAGCGGGCGCGCTGGGCCGCCAAGGCCGAACCCATGTTCGAGCAGTGGAAGGCGAACGCCCGCAAGGCCGGCGTTCAGGATCCGGACGCCATTTTGAAGGAACTGCGCGGCTATGCCGAATACTTCAACAATGAAGAAAACCAGAAAAACGAAACCGCCAAGTACCAGGACGTCCTGGGCAAGCTGTATATGCAGTTTTCAGCGAGCAAGTAGCCCAAAGGAGATATCGTATGTTGCAGGCGAAAAAAGTGGCCCTGATCGGCCTGGATTGCGCGTTGATCAGCCTGGTGCGCAAGCATGTGGAAGAAGGCATTTGCCCCAACATCAAAAAAATTCTGGAAAACAGCACGGTGGCCGAAAACTGCCTGGTGCCCTTCCCCACCATCACCCCGCCCAACTGGACGGTCATGGCCACCGGCGCCTGGCCCGGCACCAACAATGTCACCGACTTCTGGCGGCATGTGCCCGGCACCACCCCGGAAGGCTACAACTCGCACAACTCGTTCAACTGGGACTATGTGCGGTCGGAATCCATCTGGGAAGCCGTGGACAAAATCGGCAAGAAAAGCGTCATTTTCAACTTCCCCATGTCGTACAACGCCCATAAGAAGCTGAAAAACGCCACCGTGGTCGGCGGGGGCGGCCTGACGGTGGGCGTGTACATGGACGCCCAGTTTGTGGCCGACCACAAGGGCATTGAGCGCACCCCGGATATCGGCAACACGTTTGCGTTTTGCGAAGACACGATGATTTCCACCGACGTTTACCCCGGCAACAGCGTGCGCGTGAAGTTCAGCAAGGCCAGCGGCTGGGCCAACGTGGACGATATGGGCGATGCGCCCCTGGAAGCCTCGTTTGACATGCCCTTCGCCAACAGCCTGTTCAACCTGCGCACCACCTATTCCACCTGGCACATCCTGGTGCGCGACATGGGCGACGGGTACGACACCGTGACCCTTGCGCCCGGCAAAAACTTCAAGGACGCCTTCTTCACCGTCAAACCCGGCCAGTGGTCACCGGCCTTCAACGCCGAAGGCGTGCTGGAGAAGGGCGGCACAAAAACCATCCGCCTGAAGGCCTGCCTGCTCAGCATGGACGACGAAGCCGAAAACTTCAGCCTGTACCTCTCCCACGGGCTGAACATCGACGGCGACATGTGGTGCCACCCCAAGGAAAAGGCGGCCCTGCTGAACAAGGGCGACAACGTGTCCACCAACAACAGCGGGTTTTTCAACCTGTCCGTGGGCTGGTACGACGGCGACGCCTGGCTGCAGCAAATCGGCATCCACTACGACTGGCTGGCCGACTCCATGGAAGCGCTCCTGAAAGACGGCGACTGGGATCTGTTCTACTCCCACGCCCATCCCACGGACTTCATCTACCACGCCATGATGACGGATCTCGACCCCACCACCTGCGCCAGCAAGGCCGCCTACGACAAGGCCTGGGAACTGCACCGCGAACTGTACCGCCATGTGGATCGCTATCTGGCCCGTCTGATGAAGCTGTTCGACGATGAAACCCTGGTCACTTTCATTTCCGACCACGGCGCCACACCGGACGGCCCGCAGGTGAACATGATGGATCTGCTCTGCGACGCCGGGCTCACCGTCCGCCAGCCCGTCAAGGATCAGGCCTATCTGGAGACCGTGCCCGAAAACGTCCGCCACCTTTTCCGCGCCCTGGGCGAACGGGTGGACGCCTCCAAATCGCGCGCCATTCCCCAGCGCTGCTGCTACGTGTACGTCAACCTCAAGGGCCGCGACCCCGAAGGCATCGTCGCTCCCAAGGACTACAGGAAGGTGCAGCGCGAAATCATCGAAACCATGATGGCCTACCGCCATCCTCAAACCGGCACATGCCCCTTTATCATGGCCCTGCCCAAGGAAGAAGCCGAAATGCTGGGCCTGTGGGGCGACCAGGTGGGCGACGTGGTGTACGCCTACTGGCCGGAATACACCATGCAGCACGGCCCCATTCTGCCCACGTCTTCCCACGGCATCGGCACGCTGAAAACCCTGTGCTTCTTCTACGGGCCAAAACTCGGCATCAAGCGGGGCTTTTCCATGCAGCGGCGCTGCAACATCGTGGATCTGGTGCCCACGTTCTGCCACCTCACCGGCTGGCCCCTGCCCGCCACGGCGGAAGGCTCGGTCATCTACCAGATCATGGAAGACCACAACTTCCGTCCCTCCTGCCTTAAATAAAACGTAAGCCGGGCCCGCCGGGCCGCATGGATCCCGGCGGGCGGCCAACATTCCCGGATGATTCACGGAGGAAACAATGGCTTTCACCAAAAAAACGGTTCTGCTGTTCAGCACCTGCGACGGACGGGATCTGCGCGCCGCCGCCGGGCCGGCCCTGGAAAAACTGCTGCAAAAAGGCGTTGTATTCAACCATGTTGCAACGGAAGGCGACCTGAAAACCCTGGCCGCGACCGGCGCGAAATCCGGCGAAACCCTGGGCGACGCCGCTACAGCCCAGGGCCTGGCCGTGACGGACAAGCTTGAAGGCGACTTTGACCTGTGCGTGCTGGATGCCGGAGCCACGCCGGGCGACGTGGAAAAGGCCGTGGCCGCCGCTCTGGACTGCGACGAGCGCACGCCCGTGATCGCCCTGGCGGCCCCCGGCCTGCTGGTGTTCCACGGCCCCGGCTTCGCCAAGGGCAAGGAAGTGGAAAGCGCCGTCTGCCCCTGCGTGACGGCCCCCACCCTGGCCTGTGCGGCCAATTTGCCGCTGCCCGCCCAGTGCGTCGCTCCGGTGGCCTATGCCGCGTTCAAGGACATCAACATCAAGTTTCAGGAAATCCGGAAGCTGCACAGCACCATTGCGAACATGGAAGCGGCCATGGAGCGCAAGAGCCGCCAGCCGTGGGACAAGCACGACTGCGCCTGAACGCGCGCCTGTATCGGGACGGCGGATGGCGGGAATGGCGGCCGGGCGGCCCCTGGGCCACAACGCTTTTGGGAATCTCCGACCTGTCAACTTGTTCGGTTCCCCCCTGCGCCTGACAAAAGCGCCGGACAGCAGCGATGCGGCCCGGCGCTTTCGCCGTTTTTTGCGCGAGGCACGCTGCGATCTTTTGCCGGGAGCCGCGTGAACGCGGCGCGGCGCAAGCGGCGCCGCACGGCAAAAGCCCCCGCTTCCCCAACTTGCCCGCGCAAAAGCCGGGTGGTATACAGCGGCCATGTTCATCGCCCACCTGCCGGCGGGATATTTACTGGCCAACGCGCTGCTCGCGAAAAAGCGGCGGCGGCGCTCGCTTTGGGCTACCGGGCTTTTTTTCTCCATAGCGCCGGATCTTGACCTGTTCTGGTTTTATCTGATCTCGGACAGAAGCGTTCCCCACCATCAGTACCCGACACACTGGCCCCTGCTCTGGATCGCGCTTTTCGGCGCGGCGCTGCTGATTTCCCATATATTGCGCAAGCCGGCGTGGCGCCCGTATCTGGCTCTCGGCCTGGCTTCGGTCATCCTGCACCTTGGGCTGGACAGCATTGCCGCGGAAATTTACTGGCTGGCGCCGTTTTCCGCATTCCACCTGAACGCGGTGCGCGTGCCGGCGCGCCATGGCTGGTGGGTCTGGAATTTCCTGCTGCACTGGACGTTCGCCCTGGAAATAGCCCTGTGCCTTGCCGCGGGCCTCGCGCTGCGCAGTTCCCGCCGCAAACGGCGACAATGGCGCGGGCCAAAGCCGCCGCCTCCGTCCGCATCTCCCGAGATTTCTTGAAGCGCGCATGGCGTTTGCCGGATGCCGGGCAGGAAAAACCGTCCCCGGCAAGGCGCAGCTCCCAGCGGGCATATTGCCGCGCGGGCCGCAATCCTGCGGCTGTCCCTCACTGCATTATTCCCTGATCATGCATATTTCATGATATATATCGCCGCATATGCATTATCACATGTCATATGCATTATTTTATGTAATTTAATATACTATACTAGAAATTTTCTTTTATCATACACCAATTCAGACCCTATGCTATCCATAAAGCGTATTGCAGGAATTGATGTCGCGCACCGCAATCGGTTTTGTGCCTTATCATGGCTGTGCGCCGCGCCGCATACAGTTCCTGTGCATGGAATCATGGAATGCATACAGGGAGCTGAAAAATGAGAAAAGCGATTCTATCTCAGGCCATTGTGTCAGCCGTAGCCGTCGCCATGCTGCCGGCTGTGGGATCCGCGGCGGATAGCCCTACCGTGCCCACCAAACGGGACGGCCTTGCCGGCTATGATCACCCCAACCAGTTTATGGTGCGGCCAACGACACGCGTAGCCGACAACATGATGCCGGTCATCGCGCACCCGGAACAGGACAAGGAAGCCCGGCAGCGGCTGGCGGATCTGGAAAAAAGGACGGGCAAAAAACCCAACATCCTCATTTTTCTGCTTGACGACGTGGGCTGGATGGATCTCGGCTTCAACGGCGGCGGCATCGCCGTGGGCAACGACACGTCGGATATCGACGCCGTCGCCAGCCAGGGCCTGATCCTCACCTCGGCCTATTCGCAGCCGACAAGCTCGCCCACGCGCGCCACAATCCTGACCGGCCAGTATTCCATACATCACGGCCTTCTGTCGCCGCCCGTGTACGGGCAGCCCGGCGGCATGGAAGGGCTGACCTCCCTTGCGCAGCTCATGCACGATCAGGGCTATTTCACCCAGGCCATCGGCAAGTGGCATCTTGGAGAAAACGAGGGTTCGCAGCCCCAGAACGTGGGCTTTGACGATTTTCGCGGCTTCAACTCCGTGTCCGACATGTACACCGAGTGGCGCGACCCCGCGTTCAACCCCGAAGTGGCGCTCAGCCCCGAGCGCTACAACTACATCAAGAATCTCCCGTTCAACAAGGGCGACGTCCACGCCGTGCGCGGCGGCAAGCAGGAAACGATCGCGGAAATTACCCCCAAGTACATGGAAGATCTGGATCAGCGCTGGATGCAGTACGGCGTGGAATTCATCAAGAAGATGCAAAAGAGCGACAAGCCGTTCTTCTTGTACTACGGCACGCGCGGCTGCCATTTCGACAACTACCCCAACGAGCACTATGCCGGCCGTTCCGCCGCCCGCACGTCGTATTCCGACTGCATGGTGGAAATGAACGATATCTTCTCCACGCTGTTCACCACGCTGGAAGAGACCGGGCAGCTGGAAAACACGCTGATTTTCTTTACGTCCGACAACGGGCCGGAAGCGGAAGTGCCCCCGTACGGGCGCACCCCGTTCCGCGGCTCCAAGGGCTCCACGTGGGAAGGCGGCGTGCGCGTGCCCACGTTTGCCTACTGGAAGGGCATGATCACGCCGCGCAAGTCCGAAGGACTCTTTGACCTGGCCGACCTCCTCCCCACCTGCCTGTCCATCGCGGGCAAGCCCGGCGCGGAAGTGGCCAAGCTGGTTCCGGCCAAGACGTTCATCGACGGCGTGGATCAGTCGTCCTTCCTCCTGGCCAAGGCCGGCCAGTCCAGCCGCAAGGCCATCCACTACTTCCTCAACGGCGAATTCGCCGCCGTGCGCATGGATGAATTCAAGTACCATTCGGTGCTTCAGCAGCCCTTTGCCTTCACGCAAACCGGCTATCAGGGCGGCGTCAGCGGCGCCACGATGCGCTCGGCCGGCAGCGTGGTCTTCAACCTGTACACCAACCCGCAGGAAAACGATGCCGTCGGCGTGCGCCACATCCCCATGGGCGTGCCGGTTATGTCGGAAATGGTGGAGTATATGACCATACTCAAGAAGTACCCGCCGCATACGCAGATCAGCCTGGACCCCAGCAGTCTGGTCAAGTAGCGCCATTCCTCTGTTGACCTATAAAAACGCCCCCTTCCGGCTCAGGGAGGGGGCGTTTTTGCGGCGCGCAAAGGCTGGCGCGCAAAAGCCGGGCGTCACTTGGGCAGTTTAACTTTGAAATGATGTCTGAACTGGACACGATATCTATGCTGTCGCTATCCGTATCGATGCTGCTACTCCAGCTTCGCGGCGGAATCTCGCGACGCTCATTTCCGTGAGTATTTACAAAGTAAAGATGCTCTCATATACAAAAACTATCAATACAGATTTATTTTACAAACAGGGCAATGCCATTCGCAACGCATGCATATTTTGGCAATTATGGTTAATGATCGAAGTGCGGCAATATTTTCCCGAAATTTTACGGTTGAACCTGCGCCGACAAATTCGGTATGGCCCTCCTTCATCGACCCCAATCATGCCACGGGCAAACAAAACAGCCGCCAATATAGTTACAAATTGCACGGGAATATAGATTCACAGATTTTCACCGAGTCGGCGTGGCTTAACATTTTTAAGCAGCCTATGCGCAGCGGTGGGGCGGAGAAAAAAACTAGTGCCCGCTTTATTGCTTATAAAAATAAGGAGTTACCTAATGCAGCCCAGCAATGAGTGTATTCAAAAATAAATCACACTCATCTTTTTCCAATGCATGTCCGCCGGGTATATGCATTTTCATATAGTCAGACATGATATCGGCAATTATTTTGTTTTTTACAAACAAATTGGTATGCGCACCAGTTGTATAGTTGCTTTTTTCATATTCTATCAATACGCCAACACCTTCAAAAACAACGATTACATATCCATTGTCAAGGATGTTTTCATTTGTAATAAACAATCTATAGGGATCATCTATATTATTATTGCGATCGCGTATATATTCAAAAACGGCACGCCGCTCTTCGTTGTTGAGCGAAGGAAAAAAAACGAAATAGTCTGTTATGCGCCCCGTGCGAGCGAATTCAATAAGTCCATTCTTTGAGTAGACATCAAGCTGCGGATTTTTATAGGAAGCGGCAATACGTCTTGTTAAAGAAGCCAAGCCGGATTCCAGACTGCCCCCGGATTCCATAAGACCCTTTTGAGCCGCCGCAAGCTCTTGTTCTGGTATTCTTGAAATAATATCGTGATATACCGACACCGGTATACGGTGATAGCAAAAATTGGGTTTCAAAACAAAATATGGCGCACACTCTTCAAATTCTACCAATTTTTCACTAAATACATCAATGGATGAATAATCCAATATCGCTATACTATAATATTTTTTTAGCGATTCATAATTTTTTGCTATAAAAACAGATATATTTTTATCCGAAGTGGCAAGGCACGTTGAGAGATCGTTCTGCAAAAATGAAATAAAAAACTGCTTTGAAATAATATCTTTAATGCATATTTCGACAATAATAGCATCATCAAATATCTTTTTCGCATTTTCTGATGTTGCCAATTCGTTGCAATAAACAGAGTAGCGATGATATTTCAGCAACGGCAAAATGCCAAGAAACGCGTTAATGTTATGCAAAGAATCCTTGTCTGAAAAATTTATCAGGTGTTCCACAGTGATATTTTTTGCTTCAGAAAAGAGGGTTTCAAGAAAAGACGTAAGCGGGATCAAGAACCGCTTATCCAGGCAGTTGATGATGCGGACTCGGCATGAGCTCTCTGGCTGGACAGCCAAGGCATGGATAAGCGCATATATTTCATCCGATGTGCGTAGAAACGTGTCACCATCAATATAGGCAAAATCAACGGGCGCGAGCGGCTCCTGGTCGCCCGGCTTGCCAAACACAAAATTATCAAGCGCTTTTCTGGCCGCAATTGTGGCATCGTCAACTTGAGACAACGCGACGAAGCGCTCAAATTCCTGCTGCTCCGCCTCGTCCAGCTTAAGTACCTGAACAAATTTTGATTGAACCTCGGGCGGCATGTGAGCAACGCCCTTCATATATCGATAAAGCGAAGAGCGACTGAAACCAAAGAACTCAGGAAGGCTTTCTATGGGGAGCCTTCTTTTTTTGCACTTTGATGTCAGGAACTTATAAAGATTTTCGTTTTCCATCTTTCTGAACCCTTGAATGAAGAGCAGCCTACCACACCTTAGGAAGTTTTTGTCAATCTTTAGGTATTCAAAATATTTCAGACATATTAGTAAATTTGTCATAAATTTATTGACATTGATCTTGGATTATTATTATTTATTTCTGAGCCTAGAGGGCTTGCCGTGTTCCCAGGCCAGACAGCGCCAATCGGCGGCATACAAATATGCTCCACGGTGACAATTTCGTTGGGGATAATAGGATACAGGAGCCGCACGAGGATTACGCATGCGTGGAGCGGTAGCACACAACCAATAAGACGGCCTAAGGATTCGGGCGGGAATGTGCACATCCGGCATGAAGCACCCGTCTCAAGCTGCAATGGAGTGCAAGATGCGGACCCGCCTAGGATTTCGGGCAATGTCATGCGGCATGATGTCTTTGTCTATGATCTTTGGGATATCTGCCTGCACCCCTTCGGAACGCAAGGTTATGGTCTGTGATCCTGAGTGCTCCTTGCGACCGATCAGCCAAGTTCAGCAGGAGCTTCGCGAGATATTTGAGGATGATGGCCGCCTGGATGACTTGGAGGCCGTGGCCGCCCAAGATCCCCGCGCCGCGCATGATTTGGCTTTGCGTTATTTTCGCGGAGACGGCGCTCCCCGCAACAACAATCAGGCTGTGTCATGGATGCGCGTTGCCGCGGAGCAAGGTGATTTGAAAGCGCAAAAAGCCCTTGGGCATCTCTACATGACAGGCCTTGAAGGAATTGGACGAGATCCGGGTGAAGCCCATGCCTGGCTCTTGCTTGCCGCTAGCCGTGGTGACATCGAATCGCAACAGTTGTTGGCCGAAGCTGAAGCCGCCAAACGTTCCAATGCGGAAGAATTTCAATGGATGAACCGCTGGCGTCCTGTGATCGCGGGCTGGTGGCGGTCAGGGTATTCATACTACGGCACCTGGGATGGCCGGGCATGGAGTTTTCGACCACCAGCAAATAATGAGGAATAGTTTTCCCGTCCCCCTTTCTTTTTACCGTGCAAAGGAGCGAATTCATGTCCCGTGTTTCCATTTCGTTTTTTTTCTGCCTGATAGCGATGAGCGCCACTCTCGGCGGCTGTGTCACCACCGGCACGGGATCCACCGCCATTACCGGTGCTGCTGGCGGTGGTGCCAGTGTTGACGCGTCGGTCGCACTCCAGCGCTGTACCGAACCGCTTGGCACCCTGGCAGTCGATGATGGCAACATGTTGTTCAGCGATGAGGGCCAGATGGTGCGCAGTCATAGCGGCAAAGTGATGTCAGTGGAACCGCTTATACGCCTAGCTGCTCAACAATCAAACTGCTTCGTGATTACTTCCGCAGGGAATATACGTACCGATAACAGATTGCAGCGCCTCACCGATATTCAACGCAATTCCGGAGAATACCGCGCTGGATCAAGGCAGCATACAGGACAGCGTGTGGCGGTTGACTACTTTCTCGAACCATCGATCGTGATCAATAATGAGACAAATTTGACAGGCAAGGTTGCAGGGGCAGTAGGCGGCATACTCGGCTCGGTGGTAAATTCCATGATGGAATCAACAGTGTCGGTGGTGACCTTGTCGCTCTTCGACGTTCGTTCATCGCTCCAGCTCTCAATTTCCGAGGGTTCATCCAGCGCGACCAATTTTGGCGCATCCATTCAAGCTTTTAGCGGTAATACCGACGGTATTCTGGGTGCCTATAAAACCACACCCGAAGGCCAAGCCACCGTTGCCGCCTTCCTGGATGCTTACAACAACATGGTGATCGCACTGCGCAATTACAAAGCGCAGGATGTCAAGGGAGGCATGGGACGAGGCGGGCGGCTGGAAGTGAAGTAACAAAAAATGCCATAAATTGAACACGACACAGATAACGTAGGGAGATGGACGCGTATGAAGCGCATAGAATGGCTCGTCATTTTGGCATTTGGCTCGGCGCTGTACATAACCAGTGCGCAACAGGGTTTCGCGAAAAGCGAGCCGAAAGACATCCGCGCGTCTCATACCGCCGCCTCTGAGCCCGCCAACCCAGATTATGTACCGCCCCGCCCGGAATTCAATCAGTCTGGCGATAGCCATCGTGACGAGCGTCATCATGGCTATAACAGTTCTCGTTCCGGCGATGAACGCCGCATGAATCGTGATGCCCGTAGCCCTGCCAATGGCAATTTCCGCGCTGACGATGACGAAAAACAGCGAAGCTCAATGTACGGTCGGGGCAGGGGGCATGGCGGCAATCAGCGAAGCGCAATGTACGGTCGGGGCAGGGGGCATGGCGGCAACCAGCGAGGCGGGATGTACGACCAAACCGACGATGCTGGCAATCCTGCCGGCAGTATGGATAACATGACGGGCTATCAGGACACTTACACAGAATATCAAGGCCAGGACGATTATTCGGATTCGTTTTCTTATGACGATTCAGGCTATGATCACACGAATTCAAGCTACAGAACTCCATCTTCACGCATTAACGAGGGCTTTTCTTTTCTTGATTCCCTCAAACCGAACCAGCAAGAATTTGAACGCCAATCAGGCCTCCAAAACTTGGGCTATTAGAGCATTTTCACTTTGAAAATGCGCACAGAACTGAGCGTAGTGAGGTTCCGCCGCGAAGCCGGCATAGCTGCGATTCACTCGTGGCGTACAGCTCCGGCGGAAGCGTGAAATTTAAGCGACAAAACTTCGTGTCCAGTCCATACAACATTGCAAAGTTAAACTGCCCTAGACAAAACCAGGAAAAAAGAAGCGGGTAAAGCGCATCATGAAGAACTTATTTATTATAGCCATGACTTTCTGCGCAATCTGCGTGGCCATGCCTTTTGCGGCATCCGCCGCCAGCTATACCCCTCCCCTCACTGCCTTAGGGAGATCACAAGTCAGCGCAAAACTTAACGAGGTACGGGCATCAGGAAATCAAAACTGCATTAATCAAATGACAGCATATGAAAAACAATTTAATAGTGCCACGGTTGGTCTTGTCCAGCATCCAGGCCCGATACCGCAATGCGCTGGCCCGATGCCACAAGACCAATCCGGAGCAAGCCAAACAATAACGATTACCACCGCCCCCCCCAAAAGAGTGAACGATCGGCTGGATTTTGCCATCACAACAAACCAGGCGGCCTCAAGGGTCGTACTGGCATGGGACAGCGGCACAGCTACGATGACAAGCTCCAACGGGAGGAATTGGAATGTGAGCTTAAAGGCTTCTCAGTTTTCGCCAACTAATGGGTGGGAGGAAATTACAGTTAGGGCATACCCACCGAACAGCATGGTTGCGGTAACAAAAGCAATGAATGTGAGTATACCAAGCACAGCCGCCGCCCAAAATGCCACTACTGATCGATGGGAAAAATCAGTCGGAAAACCCATGATTAGCATGAATAGTGCTGCATTTGCCAGCCAAAACAATCCATTCCCTAAAGGTCAGTGCACGTGGTATGCGCATGCCAGATTCTTGGCAGCTCACAATATAAGGTTGCGTTATGACGGAGAAAGCCGTCCTGGAGATGCAAAAAAATGGATGCGAAACGCTCATGCCGAAGATAAAAACGGTAATAGTTTAATATCGAAAAGGAGTTCTATAGCTGATAATTGCGTGGCTGTGCGCACAAGTGGAGGCGGAGGTTACGGCCATGTCGTATTCGTTGAGCATGTGAACGCAAAATACGTTTATTATACAGAGGCCAATGGCAAACCTGGCAAGGATGGTATTCTCCAACGGGCTGAGTTACCTGCTTTTATCGCGGATAAATCTGGTTATATATGCAGAAAATAGCTTTTTTGGAACATGAATACTGCTACAAAACTAGCAGATGGAGAAACATACATGCAAAAATTTCTGATCTTTGCCGGGTTAATGCTTACTTTCATTTTTTCCAACGGATTCAGTCACGCGGCCGCCAGCAATCCATATAATCTCCCTCCGGCCTTGCAATCCAAAGTCAACGCCGGGGATCCCGCCGCGCTCTATAAGGCGGCTACGGAATATTACTTGCCGGTCGCCACGGCCCCTTCTGACGATGAAGCCGAAGGCGACGGCTATGGCGACCCCAGCAGAATCACTGATCAAAACGCTTTCAACCTGACAATACGCTCACTGGAAGAAGCCGGTGCCAAGAAATACTATGAAGCCTACAGAACGCTTGGCGTTCTTTTCCGCATCGGCATCACAGGTACGCCAGACATGAAGAAAGCGGCGGGCTATTTCGAAGAAGGTGCGAAGGGCGGTGACGTGGGCTGCTTTATTGAACTGGGCTACCTGTATGGGGACGGCCTTGGCATACCAATGAACAGATCCAGGGCCTATGCCTGTACCCAGATCGCCATTGCCCTGGATCCGGAGGCGCACCAGGCTGTGAGCACGCTTGTGGGCACGCTTTCTCAAAAAATGACAGCAGAAGAAAAGCAGGTCGCCGAAAAAATTGTTGCCCGCTGGCAGGCAGAGAAAGTGCTATAGCCCGCCCCAGTAGTCATCTAAATACAAGATAGAGTGCATAACCGATACGCTTGCATGCCACGCAAGACGGGGCGTTTTTACGGTGCGCAAAGGCCGGCTTACTTGTCCACAAAAACCAGCGTGGCGTCCATAATGTCCTGGGGCGGCCGCCCTCCGGCGATCAGCTGGGCCATGCCGCTCATGGACGGGGCGATATGCCGGAAAAAATGGCGATAGCTCGGGCACAGGTAGTTCAGGCCGGGTTCGCCCTCGTCGCTTTGCATAAAGCGCTGTTTGGGGCAACCGCCCCAGCAGCCTTTAAGCACGGGGCACTGCTTGCACTGGCGGGGAAGCGCCGTGTATTTGTCCGTGCCGAAGCGCTCCTGGTCGGGCGTGTCGAGCATGGAGGCGAAGCTTTGCTCCAGCAGGTTGCCCAGGCGGTATTGGGGATACACGTAATGATCGCAGGCGTAGACATCGCCGTTATGCTCCACCACCACGGAACGCCCGCAGGTGGGCCGGTGGTGGCAGGAAGCGCCGGGCCGCCCCATAAAATTGGCCAGCGCCCACTCAAAATTCATGACGAACATTTTGCCGACGTCGCGCCGCACCCAGT
The DNA here is from genome assembly GCA_031552135.1 of Mailhella sp. GTDB lineage: Bacteria > Desulfobacterota > Desulfovibrionia > Desulfovibrionales > Desulfovibrionaceae > Mailhella. The sequence goes on along the minus strand of JAVBMS010000004.1, from coordinate 55,273 downwards.
GATCGAAAATGTCGGTGAGAAAGCGGCCGTAAGCTTCCGGGGGCACAGACCAGGAGGTGACGTCCACCGGCGCGCCCGGCGGGGCTTCGGGCCCGTTCGGCCCGTGCAGGCGTAAGCCCGCCGCGCTTTCGCGCGGGCCCGCGTCACGTTCCACAACCGGCATAAACTGGACAAATTCCACGCCTTCGTCCCGAAAAAACTGGTAGACGCGCAAAGGCTCCCCGGAGCTGCGCCGGTTGACGCAGGCCAGCACGTTGTGGCGCACGCCGTGACGCCGGAGCAGCCGCAGGGCGCGCATCACCAGGTGGTGGCTCGGCCGGCCGGCCGCCGTCAGCCTGTATTCGTTGTGGATATCCTCGGGGCCGTCCAGAGACAGCCCGACCAGAAAATCGTGCCGCGCGAGAAAGGTGCACCAGGAATCGTCCAGCAGCAGCCCGTTGGTCTGAAAACTGTTGGTGATCCGCCTGCCCTGCCCGTAGCGCTCCTGCAATTCCACAGCCCGGCGGTAAAAGTCCAGCCCGAGCAGCGTGGGCTCTCCGCCCTGCCAGGTGAAGGCGACATCGTCCTCTTCCTGAATGGAAGCGATGTAGTCGCGCACGTAGGCTTCCAGCAGCGCGCCGTCCATACGGCAAGGGCGGTAAGGCGCGCCGGGATAGAGCGCGGCTTTTTCCAGGTAAAAACAGTAGGCGCAACGCAGGTTGCAGTTCGAGCCGCTGGGCTTGGCCATGGCATGAAACGCGCGAACAGGCTGGGATGGCGTCATGGGGGATTCCTTTGTCCCTATTCCACCATAGAGCATCAATTTTCGGCAATGATATCTTAGAGTTTTGAGAGTCTGCGGGCCGGGCGGAGATCCGCCCCACGGAAGCTCCGGCAATTTTTCTTTCCATGTATAACAAAATACGCCTGAAAATAAATGCAATATGGCAAAATTTTTCCACAGACGGGAGCATCTAACAGGAAATAAGAATATCATAGAAGATTTTTCATTTTACTGCGAAATGGAATAACGAGTGATTTTGTCGCTACAGGACATTTTTGAGTTTGTCCCATTGGAATTCCGCAATACAAAACCGTCAGTTACATAGGCACCATACGGAGGAAACCATGTGCAAACGATGGACGGCAATTCTGCTCACGATAATGACCTGCCTGCCGCCCGTGCCGGCGCTGGCCACGGAAAACGCCTTTGGCCGCTATATTCCCGGCCTGTTCGCCGGGCCGGCCAGTGAAATTGTGCCGCCGGAACCCGGCTTTTACATGCAAAGCGGCACGCTTTTTTACAAGGGCTCGGCGGATAAAAGCCTGCAAGTTCCCATGGGCGGCACCCTGCGCAGCAACGTGAAAGCCGAATACTTCAGCACGGCCCTCGCCGGCGTGTGGGTGCCGGAATGGAGCCCCGCCCAAGGCTGGAATCTGGCCCTGGGCCTGACCCTGCCGTTGCAGACGCTGTATTCCAGGCTCGATGTCGCGGACAGGGGAATTTCCGACCGCTGCACCAGCCTTGGCGACATCATGCTGACCGCCGCCCTGGGCTGGCATGAGGGCCCGCACTTCGCGGCGGTGAACCTCAGCATTTTCGCGCCGACCGGGCAATACAACAGGAACAGCCTGTCCAATGTGGGGCTGAATGTTTGGACGTTCACGCCCGGCATCGCCTATACCTACGTCAATCCGGAGCGGCATCTGGACTTTTCCATGGCCGCCGGCATCGACATCAACACCTGGAACAACGCCACGCATTACCGCAGCGGGGAAATGTTCCATGTGGACGCCACGCTGCTGGGAACCTACAAGGGCTTCGGCGCGGGCGTTTTCGCCTCCGTGCTCTACCAGATCAGCGACGACCAGGGCGACCTGGCCGACAGGCTGAACGGCTTCCGCGGGCGCTCTTTTTCCGTCGGCCCCATGGTCAAGTACAGCTCCGGCGGCGAGCGCAACTTCACCGTCACCGTGAACTGGGCGCCGGAATTTGCCGTAAAGAACCGCACGCAGGGCTACACCCTGTTCTGCAACATGTCCGCGCATTTTTAAATCAAACCGCCCGCAAGGTGGGGCTTCAGGCGGGGTTCCTCAATGGCCGGAGGCTGCATGAGCATTGCAAAAACTGTTCGCGCGGATTCTCAAAGACCTCGCGCTTCCAGCCGGCGGGCAGGGATAGCGTGCCTTACGGCGCTTCTGCTTTTCGGTTCCTGCGCGGTGGCGGCGGCGGACGAAGGCGGCGTCAGCTTCTGGCTGCCCGGATCGTACGGAAGCCTGGCCGCCGTCCCCACCGAGGCGGGCTTTTCCCTGGGCGCGATCTACAACTATTCCGTGGCGGGCAGCAAGAAAGACCGCGCCCTCCAGCACGGGGATCGGCTCGTGGCCGGGCTCGTCGCGCAGGCGAGCCTGCTCGCCCTTGTGCCGACCTATACCTTTGAAACGCCGTTTCTCGGCGGCCAGGCCGCCATCGGGATCATGGTCATCGGCGCGAGCGACCGGGTGGGCGGCGCGGCCGTGTTCACCACGCCGTGGGGGGGAGCCCCGCCGCGCGGCGGCGGCGACACCACCAGCGCCTTTGGCGACATTTATCCGCAGGCCAGCCTCAAGTGGAATTCGGGAAACCACAATTTCATGGCCTACCTGACCGGAAACATCCCGGTGGGAGACTACAACAAAAGCCATCTCGCCAATGTCGGGCTTGGCCACGGCGCCGTGGATGCGGGCGGCGGGTATACCTACCTGAATCCGGCAAGCGGGTGGGAATGCTCCTTTGTGCTGGGCGTTACCTACAATTTCAAAAATTACCACACCCAGTACCAAAGCGGCATCGACGCGCACCTGGATTTCGGCGCTTCCTATTTTTTAACGAAACAGTTCCATCTGGGCCCCGTCGGCTACTATTACCAGCAACTTTCCGGGGACAGCGGTTCCGGCGCGCTGCTCGGCGGCTTCAAGTCGCGCGTTGCGGGCATAGGGCCGCAGCTCGGATACTTTTTTTCCGTGGGAGACATGCAGGGATATATTAACGTGAAAGCTTACAAGGAATTTGCCGCGCAAAATCGCCCGGCGGACTGGAACGCCTGGCTGAGCCTTTCCTTTGCGTTTGGCGGCGACAGCGCCGCCCCCTGAACATGCCGTTGCGGAGCGCGGAGCAGGACGCCGGCGAGCGACAGTGCCCACGGACGGCGTCCAGACCCCCCATGCCGCCTTAATGCAACATTGCCATATGTAAAAGGAGGTTTCATGATGAAAAAGAAACTGAGCATTCTTGTCGCGGCCACCATGGTCGGCCTGGCTCCGCCCCCCCTTCTGGCCGCCGAACCGCCAGCCCCGCCCAATATCGTGTTCATTCTGACGGATAACCTGGGCTATGGCGAGCTGGGCGTTTACGGGGGCGGCATCACCCGCGGCGCTCCGACTCCGCGCCTTGATCAGTTGGCCGGCGAGGGCTACCGCTTAACCAATTTCAATGTGGAAGCGCAATGCACCCCCAGCCGTTCCTGCATCATGACGGGCCGTTTTTCCATTCGTTCCGGCACGCACTCCGTTCCGATGGGCGGAGAGTTTGACGGCCTTACGCAATGGGAATTGACGCTGGCCGAACTGCTTTCGGACGCCGGGTACCGCACGGGGCACTTTGGCAAGTGGCACCTGGGCAGCATTCAGGAACGCCTCCCCAACGCGCAGGGCTTTGACGAGTGGTACGGCATCCCGCGCACGACGGACGAAGCGTTCTGGCCCACATCCCAGGAAGCCAAGGCGCAGCATGTGCCGCTGACCCACATCATGGAAGGGCGCAAAGGCGAAAAAAGCCGCGAGCTTGGCGTGTACGATCTGGAGCAGCGCCGGCTGATCGATGAAGAAATCACCCGGCGTTCCATTGAGTTTATGAAAGCGAGCAAGCAGGCGGGAAAGCCTTTCTACGCCTACATCCCCTTTACCCTGGTTCATTTTCCGACACTGCCCAACCCGGCTTTTGCGGGAAAGACCGGCCACGGGGATTTTGCGGACTCCATGGCGGAAATAGACGCGCATGTCGGCCAGATTCTGGACGCCATCGACGACATGGGCGCGCGCGACAACACCATCGTCATTTTCACCAGCGATAACGGCCCGGAATCCATGTGGCCCTGGCAGGGCTCGTCCGGCCCCTGGCGCGGCTATTACTTCACCCATATGGAAGGATCGCTCCGCACTCCGTTCATCATCCGCTGGCCCGGGCATGTTCCCGCCGGCCGCGTGAGCAACGAAATCGTCCACGAAGTCGATACGTTTACCACCCTGGCGACAATCGGCGGGGCCAAAATTCCGCAGGATCGCCCCATTGACGGCGTGGATCAGACCAATTTCTTCCTGGGCAAAACGGAAAAATCCAGCCGGGAAGGCTTCCCCATTTTTGTTGCCGATCGCCTGGAAGCCGTCAAATGGCAGGACTGGAAAATGGTGTTCTATGACGAGCAGCACGACTGGTGGAGCCCGCCGCTCAAGCTGGGCGTGCCCAAGGCGTTCAACCTGCTCTCGGACCCCAAGGAAGAATACACCGCCACAGGGCCGCGCGAAAGCTGGAACGCGGAACCGCTGATCAAAATTGTCAGCGAATTTGAACAGAGCCTGAAAAAGTATCCGCCCATTGCTCCGGGAACAAGGGATCCGTATACGCCGCCCAAAAAGAACTGATTGCAGCGTATCCAACACACACTTAACCCGGCGTCAGCGCGAAGAAAGCGCGTTGACGCCGGGTTTTTGTGCGGCGGCCCGCGGGCCTCAGCGCTTGAACGGCGTCGCGCGGGGCACGTTGCCGGCGGGTTGATCGTTGCGCAGCATGTGCGCCAGCACCTCAAAATACGGCGTGGCGTGCGTAAAAAAGTCGTAATAGCCCGCGCAGAGATAATTCAGCCCCGGCTCTCCATCCTCGGCAGCCGTGAAGCGATGCTTGGGGCACCCGCCCCAGCAATTGCGCAATACCCTGCACTCCCGGCACTTGGTGGGCAGCGACGCGTATTTGGCCTGCCCAAACCGTTGCTGCGCGGGAAGGCTCAACAACCTGTCCAGGCGGTCAACCTTGAGGTTGCCAAGGCGGTATTCCGGGTACACATAATGATCGCACGAAAAAACATCGCCGTTATGTTCCACAACAACGGCCGTTCCGCATACCGGCCGGTGGTGGCAGCCCGCGCCGGGCTCGCCCATGAAATTGGCCAGCGCCCACTCAAAATTCATCACAAAGACGTTGCCGACATCGTGCCGCACCCAGCGGTCAAAAATGGTCTTCAAAAAGCGGCTGTAGCCTTCCGGCCGCACCGACCAGTCGGTCAGCCGTTCCGGCGTTCCGGGCGGGGCATCGGCCAGCATTGCGCCGCCGGGGCCGTGCAGCGCAAGCCCCGCGTCCCGGCCCGGCGCGGATGGTTCCCGCTCTATCACCGGGATGAACTGGATAAACTGGACGCCGTTCTGCAAAAAAAACTGGTAGACGCGCCGCCCTTCATTGGCGCTGTGGCGATTAATGCAGGCCAGAACATTGAAGCGAACCCTGTGGCGTTTTAAGCAGCCCAACGCGCGCATCACCAGCGCGTGAGACGGTTTTTTGCTTTCCGCAAGGCGGTAGCGATCGTGCACGTCGGCCGGGCCATCCAGGGACAGGCCGACCAAAAAATCGTGCTTGGCGAAAAAAGCCGCCCAGTTGTCGTCAATCAGCAGGCCGTTGGTTTGAAACGTATTGGCGATAAGATGATGCCCGCCGTAACGCCGTTGCAGTTCGACGGCCTTTTCGTAAAACGCCAGCGACATCAGCGTGGGCTCGCCTCCCTGCCAGGCAAACGTGACGGTTGCTCCCAACGGGTGCGAAGCAATGTAGTTTCTGACGTAGGCTTCCAGCGTATCCAGAGACATCCGCCGTGGAGCTTCCGCGGGATAAAGCGCTTTTTTTTCCAGGTAAAAGCAGTAGGCGCAATGGAGATTGCAATCCGGGCCGCTGGGTTTGGCCATTGCATGGAATGTCGCGGCGGATTTATTCGGGACTTGGCTCATAGCATTGCCCTCGTGTGAATACTAGAGCAGTTTAACTTTGAAATGATACAGGCCGGACACGATGTTCTGGTGCTTAGGTTTCACGCCTCCGCCGGCGCTTTACGCCGCGAGTAAATCGCGGCTACGCCGACTTCGCGCCGTAACCTCGCTCCGCTCAGTTCCGCGAGCATTTCAACGATGAAATGCTCTAAACAGATTCACATTATAGACGCGCCCCTCCCGGCGTTCCATTATATCATAAAAGGCAAAAGGGAAGTTCTTTGGCCGGGATAGCCCGATCTGACAGGGATTCCGTTTTGGCGGAAGGAGGGCGGCCCAGCGCCCCAGACGCTCCCCCCGGAGCTTTTATGGGGAATCCCCATGAAAACGCCGCCAGACAAAGCCGCCGACGGCGTCACTCCATGCCGGCAATGACGGCGCTGCCCGGACGGCAAGTTTGCGGGGTAATGAAAATAATAGCTGGGGGGCAGGATTTATCTCTGGGGAGAAATTCCGGAAACCTTTTGGGCCAGAAACCGGAACAGTCGCCAAAGCAGGAGCGACAGCAGGAAGAAAAACAGCAGCGCGCAAAACACAAATGCCGTGTAACCGTCCTTAATATCACTAAAAATAGCAGCAAATACAATATAGCCCAGCAGAGAGCCTAAAATTATTGCCGCTGTCCAGAACATATCCGCAAGGAGGAGGAGCCAGGAAAAAGGCCGGCCGGTGCTTCTTTGCCCAAAATGCCGCACTGCCCACGGAATCATGGTTATTCCAATCATGTCCGCCAACCGGAACAAAAGGCTCCGGATCATAGCAAAAACGCGTGAGGTGATGCTCTTGTCCATGAAGAAAGAAACATCATACCCGTATTTCTTTGTCAAAGAAAAAAAGCATCAGCATTTATCGTATATTATCGTACATATTTCATATATACTGTAAAGGCTATCGCCGTGCAGCGCTGAAAAATAAAAAGGACTCAGGTTCACCCCAAGTCCGTTTTTGTATGTTCTGGCGCGCCTGGAGGGATTCGAACCCCCGGCCGTCTGCTTAGAAGGCAGATGCTCTATCCACCTGAGCTACAGGCGCGAGGCCTTTTTGTAGTGGAGCTTTTTCGCCCGGTCAAGCGCTTCGCACGCCGGGCGGAGAAAGTGCAACAAACGCGGCCGCCCGCCTCTTGACGGCGGCCCGGTTTCCTGCCAAAGTGACTCCATGAACAAGCACATCGCCCTTTCTTCCCAGTGGTGGCGGCCCTTCGCATAGGGCCGGGCTTGTCTGTTTAATCATCACACAACCGCGGCCGGATCATCGGCCGCTTTTCTTTTCCGCGCAGGGTGATCCGTCCCTTAACAGGAGATCGCCATGTCCGCTCATACTTTGTCCCACGCTTCCGCCCGTCCCGCTTCCGCGCAAAACACCGGATTTTTCGGCCCGTACGGCGGCCGTTTTGTGCCCGAAGCCCTGGCCCGCGCCCTGGACGACGTGGAAGCCGCCTTTTTCTATTATCGCGACGACCCCGTCTTCAACGCCGAACTCTGCAACCTGAACGCCTCCTACACCGGCCGCCCCACGCCGCTGTTCCGCTGCGAAAACCTGACCGCCCGCCTCGGCGGCGCCGGGATCTACCTGAAGCGCGAAGACCTCAACCACCTCGGCGCGCACAAAATCAACAACGCTCTCGGGCAGATGCTGCTGGCCAAACGCATGGGCAAAACCCGCGTGGTGGCCGAAACCGGCGCGGGCCAGCACGGCGTGGCCACGGCGGCGGCGGCGGCGCTGATGGGCATGGCCTGCACCGTCTACATGGGCGAAGAGGACATGCACCGCCAGGAAATGAACGTGGCCCGGATGCGCATGATGGGCGCGACCGTGGCCCCTGTGCTGCGCGGCCAGCGCACGCTCAAGGAGGCCGTGGACGAAGCGTTTGAAGCCTTTGCCGCCGACCCCGATCTTTTTTATGTGATCGGCTCGGCCGTCGGCCCGCATCCGTACCCGCTGATGGTGCGGCATTTCCAGTCCGTGATCGGCCGCGAGTCCCGCGCCCAGTTCCTCAGCGCAACCGGCCGCCTGCCCGACGCCGCCATTGCCTGCGTGGGCGGCGGCTCCAACGCCATCGGCCTCTTTGCCGGATTTGTCGATGATCCCTCGGTGGCGCTGGTGGGCGTCGAACCCGGCGGCAAAAGCCTCAAGCCCGGCGAGCATGCCGCCACGCTGACGCAAGGCGTGCCGGGGGTGCTGCACGGCTTCCGCTCCTACGTCTTGCAGGATGAAAACGGCGACGTCGCGCCCGTGCATTCCATTTCGGCCGGGCTCGACTACCCCGGCGTCGGCCCCGAGCACAGCCAGCTCAAGGACAGCGGGCGCGCTTCCTACGTCACGGTGTCCGACACGGAAGCCGTGGACGCCTTCCTGACGCTTTCGCGCGCCGAAGGCATCATTCCCGCGCTTGAATCCGCGCACGCCCTGGCCCACGCCCTGCGCATCGCGCCCGCCCTGCCCCCCACGGCCGCGCTGCTGGTCTGCCTTTCCGGCCGGGGCGACAAGGATGTCGATCAGATCGCCCGCCTGCTGAAGCTGTAGGCTCAGCCCGCCAACGCCGCCAGGGCCGTCAGCGCCCCGGCGAGCAGGCCGGCGCGGGTGATGTGGCGCAAAAGCGCGTCCACGGAAAACACTGTCCACCGGGCGGACGGGGCATCGGCCGCCGAAGCGCCGGGCGCGGGGCCGAGGCGCGGCTTGTCCACCACCTCGCCGTGGTACACCGTGGGGCCGCCCATGGGCGCGGCGTGCAGCCAGGCGGCGGCGGCCATGGGCCAGCCCCCGTTGGGACTGGCCATGGAGCGGGCCTGCGCGCGCACCACGGCAACGCCCGGCCAGAACGCCCGGCCGGAGCCTGGCGCGGCTATCCACAGCAGCGCGGCCGCAAGGCGCGCCGGAACAAAGGCCAGCACGTCGTCCAGCCGGGCGGCGGCCTTGCCCAGATATTCCCAGCGCGGCGTGCGGTAGCCCCACATCGAGTCCATGGTGCTGGCCGCCTTGTACAGCCAGAGGCCCACGGGCCCGCCAAGCGCCAGCCAGAACAAGGGAGCGATCACGGCGTCGTTGAAATTTTCGGCCAGGCTTTCGGCCAGGGCGCGGAACAGATCTGCCTCGCCCGCCTGGCTGAGGTCGCGGCTGACCATGCCGCCCACCTGGCGGCGCGCGTTTTCCAGCGCCGTTTCCGTCCCCTGCGCGGCCAGCGCGGTCAGCGCATTGAGGGCTTCGCGCCCGGCGCGCAGCAGCGAGCCCAGGGCCAGCCCGGCAAACATCAAAAAAAACGCGGCCAGCGCCCCGGCGTGAGGAAAACGCAGCAGCGCGGCCGCCACGGTTCCCCACAGCGCAAGCGTCAGCGCCACGCCAAACGCCCCGGCCCCGATCGCTTCCCCCCGCGTCCGGGCCACGGCGCGCAGGCGCGGCTCCAGCCAGTCCAGCCAGCGGCCCACGGCCTGCACGGGGTGCGGCAGGCGGCGCGGCCAGCCAAGCGCAAGCTCCGCCGCAAAGGCCGCCCCGAATATCCAGATGCTGCTCACGGCAACTCCCACACAAGTTGCGTGCCGATCAGCGCCTGATACAGCACAATGCCCGCCGCCGTGGACAAATTGAGGCTGCGTACGCCCGGCAGGATGGGAATGCGCACCCGCGCGGCCGCGAGATCCAGCGCGTCGTCCGGCAGGCCGCGCGTTTCAGGGCCGAAAAGCAGGCTGTCTTCCCGGCCGAAAACGAAATCCTGCAACGGCGTTCCGCCCCGCGCGCTGGTGGCCACCAGGCGGCGGCCCCGGCCGGAAGCCGCCAGATACGCGGCCAGATCCGGCCATACCGTCATGCGCACGGACGGCCAGTAATCCAGCCCCGCGCGCTTCAGGTAGCGATCCTCCAGCGAAAAGCCAAGCGGCTCAATAAGGTGCAGCGCCACGCCCGAAGCCGCGCACAGCCGGACGACGTTGCCGGTATTGGGCGGAATTTCGGGCTGGTACAAGACCACATGCGGAGCCGAGTCCGGAGAAAAAGCCATGCGAGTGTCCCCAGCGATTCCTGTTGCGCCGCGAAACGCGGCACGGCTGCTTGTAGTCCGGGCGCGGCCGGGGGTCAAGAACGGGCTCTCACGGCTTGCCTTACGGCGCGGACAGCTTATGTTAAGCCGTGCTTACACTGCAACTGTTCCGCAACGGGCGGCGCGCTCCCGCCCGTTCATGTCCCCTTTTGGCTCCCCTGACCTTTGCCAAGGAGTTTTCATGACCAGCCAAATTAAAACCATGTTCCTGCTGGCCCTGCTTTCGGGCCTTGTGCTTGCGCTGGGCGGCGCCCTGGGCGGCCGCACGGGCGTGATGATCGTGCTGGTGCCCGTGCTGCTGATGAACGTGGCCAGCTACTGGTATTCCGACAAAATCGTGCTTTCGATGTACCGCGCGCAGGAACTCGCGCCCGAGGACGCGCCCCTCATCCACCGCATGGTGGAAGATCTGGCCCGCCAGGCGGGCGTGCCCACCCCGCGCCTCTATTCCGTGCCGCAGGCCGCGCCCAACGCCTTTGCCACCGGCCGCGACCCCGCGCACGCCGTCATCGCCGTCACCGAGGGCATCGTGCGCCTGCTGTCGCCCGAAGAACTGCGCGGCGTGCTGGCGCACGAAATGTCGCATATCGCCAACCGCGACATCCTGATCCAGTCCGTGGCGGGCGTGCTGGCCGCCGCGCTGACCGGCATCGCCAGCCTGATGCGCTTCGGCGCGATTTTCGGCCGCTCGTCCAACTCCGAAGGCGGCGGCAACGCGCTGGCCGTCATTCTGCTCAGCATCCTCGCGCCCATTGCGGCGGGCTTCATCCAGATGGCCATTTCGCGCTCGCGCGAATACCTGGCCGACGCCACCGGCGCGTCCATCAGCGGCCAGCCGCTGGCGCTGGCCGGGGCACTTGCCAAGCTCGACGCCTACAGCCGGCAGATTCCCATGGCCGCCAACCCCGCCACCGAAAACATGTTCATCGTTTCGCCCCTGGCGGGAACCAGCTTCGCCTCCCTGTTCAGCACCCACCCGCCCATTCAGGAGCGCATCGCCCGTTTGCAGGAAATGGCGCGCAGGTAGAGCATTTTCACCTTGAAAATGCTCACGGAACTGAGCGGAGCGAGGTTCCGCCGCGAAGCCGGCGTAGCCGCAATTCACTTGCGGCGTTAAACGACGGCGGAGGCGTGAAACTTAAGTGACAGAGCATCGTGTCCAGGCCAGGCAGCATTTCAAAGCTAAACTGCCCTCGCGTAGCATTCACTCCAGCGGCCGCCAGCGCGAACGCAATTCCAGCCGCCGGGCGACGCCCGCCCAGGCGTAGGAAATGACAAGGTACAGCAGCGCCGTGGTCAGCCACAGCTCAAAGGTCATGCGCGAGACGGCCATCACCTCCAGGCTCTGGAACGTCAGTTCGGGCAGGGAAATGATCGACGCCAGCGTGGTGTCCTTGAACGTGGAAATGGTCTGCCCCGCGAGCGGCGGCAGCATGATGCGCAGCGCCTGGGGCGCGATGACGCAGCGGAATTGCTGGAAACGGCTGAAACCCTGGGAGGCGGAAGCCTCCCACTGGCTTTTGGGCACGCTTTCGATGCCGGCGCGCACGATCTCGGCCACATAGGCGCCTTCGTACAGGCCAAGGGTCAGGACGGCGGCAACCATGCGGTCGATCTGCCCCGGCGGGGCGAACAGCAGCCCCACCGCCGCCCGTGCGCCCGGCGGGCAGGCGGCCAGCCAGTCCTCAACGCGGAGCAGCGGCGCGGAAAAAAGATTGCCCGCAAAGAAAAAAACCAGAAAAAGCAGAACAAGCGGCGGCGTGTTGCGCAGCGCATTGATGTAAAGCGTGGCGGGCCACGCGGCGAAGCCGCGCTGATGGGCGGAAAGCGCGCCCACCAGGCCGCCGCTGAGCAATGCCAGCAGCATGGCCCACACGCCCAGGCGCAGCGTGGCGAAAAAGCCGCGCGCCAACGCGCCGGGGCGCCAGCCCGTGGCGTCGTGGTAGAACAGATAGGGGGCTATGGCGCCAAAATCCCAGTGGTGCTGGTTGAGCGCCACAGCCCGCCAGAGGAACCACGCCCCGAACAGCAGGCAGGCCAGGCCGATCGCGGCGTCAAGCCGCGTCAGCCCGCGCCAGCTTCGCGGGGCGGAGATTCCCGGGATATAGCTCATTTCAGCAGGGCTTCCCAGGCGTTGGACTTGAACCAGTACTGGCGACGGCCTTCCAGCCAGCCTTCTTCCTCCACAAGGCGGATCCAGGCGTCCAGCACGTTGAGGCTGTCAAAATCGCCCTTCTTGACGGCAAAAGCGATGGGCGAGCGGAAGCCGGTGATGCTCACGGTCTGCACCAGCTTGTCGGGCCGCTTGAGGGTTTCCATGGCGGGCAGGGGCGCGCTGGACACAAAAACGTGGGCGCGGCCCGAAAGCACTTCTTCCACGGCCGGGGCCTCGTCGTTGAACATGCGGAACGTGGCCTTGGGCGCGATGGCCTGGGCCGCGGCGGCGGCCGTGGTGCCGGTGCGCACGGCGATGATCACGTCGGGATTGTTGAGCGCCTCCATGGACGTGATGTTGCCCGCCTTTTCGCGGTTCATGGTCAGGTCGATGTAGGAATGGTCGTAGGGAATGGTGAAGTTGACGGACAGCGTGCGCTGGGGCGTGATGCCCATGCCGCCGATGATCACGTCGAACTTGCCGGCCAGCAACGCGGGAATGATGCCGTCCCAGCTGGTGGGCACGGGTTGCAGCTTGACGCCGAGATCCTTGGCCAGACGCGCGGCCACGTCGATCTCGAAGCCGACATAGTTGCCTTCCTTGTCCTGCATGGCCCACGGCACAAAGGACGAAAAGCCCACGCGCAGCGTGCCGCGCTTGACCACGTCGTCGATCATGGACGCGGAGGCCGGGGCCGCCGTCATCACCAGGGAAAGGACAAGCAAAGCGAGAGACATCAGACGTTTCATATCATCCTCCGTGCGGCGTTTGAACGTTTTTCCAGCATCCGGGCGGGCACGCTGATCATAAGCGTCAGCACCAGGTAGATCGCGGCCGCCAACAGCCAGGTTTCAAGGCTGAGAAAGGTGTCGGAGATAACCACGCGGGCGCGCATGGTCAGGTCGGCCACGGCAATGGCGCTGACCAGGGAGGTGTCCTTGATCAGCGAAATGATCTGGCTGACCAGCGGGGGCAGCACATGGCGCGCGGCCTGCGGCACGATGACCACGCGCGCGGCCAGCCCCACGCTCATGCCCAGGCTGAGGGCCGCCTCCCACTGCGAGCGCGGCATGGCGCCGACGCCCGCGCGGAAAATTTCCGCCATGTAGCAGCCCTCAAACGCGGCCAGGGCCAGGGCCGCCGCCCAGAACGGCGGCAGGCCGAACACCGGGGCCGCGATAAAGTAGACGATAAAAAGCTGCATCAAAAGCGGGGTGTTGCGCACCACATTTAAAAACAGTCCCGCGGCCAGCCGCGCCGTGGGCGAGGGCGAAAGCCGCATCCCCGCCAGAAGAACGCCAATGCCCAGCGCCAGCGCAAGGCCGGCCGCCGTCAGTTGCAGCGTGACGCCCAGCCCCCGCAGCAGCGGGCCGGGCGCAAAGCCCGCGTCCGTCCACGCGCCCAGCGCGGCCCAGGCCCGGTACCACTGCCAGTGGTACGAGGCGGCGGCGCTGGCGGCCACCCACCAGATCAGCGCGGCCAGCAGCCCCAGCAAAAGCAGGGGCCGCCAGATCGGGCGCAGCTTGTCGCCAAGCGGGAGGCGCGGGGGCGCGGTGTCGGTCATGCCGGGCCCTGCTCCCTGTCGCTGCCGGACGGCGGCACAGGGGACGGCGCGGAAGGCAGGAGGGCGACGGAGTTGGCCTCCAGCCGGGCCAGAAAATCCATGCACCGCCGCTGTTCTTCCGCGCTGAAGCCCCGCCACACGCCGCTTTGCAGGCGGTCGTTAATGGCGCTGAAGTTCTCGCGGGAGGCGCGGCCCTTGGCGGTGAGCGAAAGCTCGCGCACGCGGCTGTCTTCCCCCGAAACCTCGCGCTGGATGTAGCCCGCCTGCTCCAGCTTGTCGGCCAGCACGGTCAGCGTGCTTTTCTGGCGGCCGATCAGATCGGCTATGGCCCGCATCGACAGGCGATCCCGCGTGAACAGGCAGCCGAGGATCAAGCCGTGCGACGCCACAAGGCCTGTCAGGCCGGCGCGCTCCAGTTCGCGTTTTAAAAAATCCTGCGTGTTCTGCCGGATTTTGGACAGAACGTTGAACACCATGGCCGGGGAATGCTGGGGATCGCTCATAGTTTTTTTGTTAGATATCGAACTGTTTGGACGAAAAATAAAGCGCCTACGCGCTTTTGCGATACCGGACGCCAACGCCCCGCAGGCGCGACGCGGCATGGCCGGCGTCTTTCGCCTCAAGGACGTCCAAGCATAGCCAAAAGCGGCGCTCCGCGCAAGCGCGGAACGGAGCCCCCCAAGGAACCCCAAGGCGCGCCCGCCCCGGCCTTATTCGCCAGGATTGAATTTACCCGTAAGGCCTTGCGCTTCCAGGCAAAACACCGCCGTTTTGCCGGCGGAAGCCAGTTCGCGCTCCAGAACCTCCGGGTAGGCGGAACCGAAGCGTTCGCCCAAAAAACGCAGGGCGGCCGCTTTTTCTTCCCCTTCCAGAACGCGCACCGGGCCGAAGGCCATCACGCTTTCGTAGCGGGTGTTGAACACGGCCGGACGGCTTTCCGCCCCGGCAACCACGGTAAAACAGGCTTCGGGCGAGCGGGCGATGATGTCCATTTTCAGGCCGGCCGGTGAACCGTGGAAGATCAGGCTGACGCCCCGCTCCGACACGCGCGCCGCGTAATTCAGGGCCACGCCGTAGGGGCCGCGCTCGCCCGCCAGGGAAAGCACGCCCCACTCGCCCGCGCGCAGCAGGCGGAGGCAGTCCTCGCGGGACAACATGCGCGCGGGGCGGCGCGACGGGCAACCGGCATAAGTGGCGTCATGGTTCATGATCATCTCCCGTGGCTATTCCGCCAGGCGGCTTTCCTTGACCGGCCCCTGCGCGCGCGGCGCGTTCCTGTTCGGGGGTTCGGTCACCGGGTGCTGGCCTTGCAGCATGTCGGTAACCGGGCTGTCCGTCAAAAGCCCCGGCTCGGAGGCCGAGGCCATCACCCGGCACTCGCCCCGCACGCAGTCGCGCACGGCCAGCACCGCGGGCTTCAGCACGGAGCGCTCGGGCTCGGTCACCACCAGATAATAATCGCGCCGCGCGCCGGGCAGGGTTTGCGGCTCGATGCGGCACAGGATCAGCCAGTCGGGGTCGCCGTCGCCGTTCCAGTCGGCCAGGGCCAGCAGCGCCACAGTCATGGTGTCGATGCCCTGCGTCACCTTGAAAAACGAGGAGCCTTTCGTCATCTTGGCGTCGGCCGTCAACATGCCGCCCAGCGTGGGCGGGAAGGAGGCCGGATCGGCGTCGGGAAAGCGAAAGAGGGGCGAAAGCCGCAAAAGCCGGGCGCCGGCGTCGTCCACGCCCTTGGGCGCGCCGCCGAAGCGCTTGGAATACCAGGCGCCGTCCTTGTCGAGAATGCCCTTGGCCATAAACTGCGGCTTCAGCACATCCGCCATGACGGAAAATTCGGCCTTGTCGAGCGGGGCCACCATCACCGTGCCGGACGGGGCGCAGCCGCCCAATCCGGCCAGGCACAACAGCAGGGAAAGCAAAAACCGTGCGCGCATAGCAAAACTCCAGGCAACACCGCTACGCGCCGCGAAGATTTCTGTCAATCGCCCCGCAACGGGACGACGTCACCCTGCCGTATCTCCTCGGTCTGGCGCATATTTTGCATCCCATCGGAACAAAAACACGTCCGCGCCCGGCGCGACAAAATTCCGACAGGAGGCCCCATGACCGAAACCCTTACCCTGCCGCCCCCCGCTCCCCGCCCGTCGCGCAAGGGCGCTTTCGCCGCGCTGGGCGTCGCGGCCGCGCTCGCGGCGCTGATCTGGTGGGCGTACGCCGGGAGAACGGTGGAATCGGTCGAGGCCACGGTGGGCGGCCGCGTCTATGTGTTTGCCGCCCCGGCTTCGGGCCGGGTGCTTGCCGCGCCGGTTGCGGAAGGGCAGGACGTGCGGCGCGGCGAGCTTGTGCTGGCCCTGGACGACGTGCCCCTGCGCGCCGCGCTGGCCGAAGCCCAGGCCGCCCTGCGCCTGGCCGAACGCGGCGGCGTGCCCGCCTCGCCCTCGCCCGGCGATCGCGAGGCCGAGCGCAACGCCCGGATCACGGCCGACGAGCGGCGCGAAGCCGAACAGGCGGCCCGCCGCGTGCTGGAACACTGGAGCGCCGAACACGCGCGTTCCATGGTGGCCCTGCGCGTGCCCGGCGCGGCGTCCGGGCCGGGCTGGAACGATCTGGTGGCGCAGGAAGCGCAGAACCGCGCCCGCATGGACGACGCCCGCCGCGCCCTGGACGACGCCAGCCGCCAGAGGGCCGACGCCGACGCCCTGCTGCGCAACCTCGCCCGGCTCCGCGCCGCGGATCGGCCTGGGCCGGAACTGGTGGCCCTGTGGCAGACGCGGGTGGCCCAGGCGGAAGAGGCGCTGGCCTCCGCAAAATTTTTTGCGCCCGAGGACGCCCGCCTGATCCGGCTGGACGCGCGCGAGGGGCAAAACGTCGCCCAGGGCGAAGAACTGGCCGTGCTGGCCCCGCCGGCCGGAAGTTCCGGAACCGGAAGTTCCGGAGCCGGAAATGCCGGAACCGCAAACGCCCTGTGGGTGGACGCCACCTTTGCCGCCGAGGACGCCGCCCGCCTGCGCGAAGGCCAGGCGTGCCGCGTGACGTTGCCGGATGGCGACGGTTTGACGCTTAACGGATCGATCAGCGCGCTGACGCCCGGCGCAGCCGGCGAAGCGCTGGCGCGCATACGGCTGGACGCCGCCGGCTCCGGGCAGGCGATCTATCCGGGGCAGCGCGCCAGCGTGCGGGTGAGGGTGTAGGGAAGGAGCTGAACTTTTGACGTCGGCCACATGCCTCCAGCATCGCCTCCTTTGGCGCGACAGGCCCAAAGGCCCAACACATCAGGCACGAGGAACATGCAGGTAGGTATCCATGACGGTTTTTATCAAGGCTTGACGCGTTATGCCGATTCTGTCGGCTTCCTTGTCCATCGCCTCGACCATCCATTTGGGAAAGTCCACATTGACCCGTTGCGCGTCGCGGCCGGGCCGGCGAGCCGCGCCCACGTCAAGATGCTGCGTCATGTCCGTATCGCCCTCGTCAAAAAGGCGGTCGAATTCCTCGGCGCTCAGAGCCCTATTTTTTTGCTTGTTCATAAAGGTCAACCTCCTCTGTGCGCGCGCGACGACAGGAAATCAGGCGAACAGCCTCCCCTCGCATGGTGAAAATCGCCGCCCATATATTCCGCAAAATCCGGCCTATCAGCATGGTACGCGGCTCGTCCATGGATTTGGCGGGAATTTCCAAACGGTCGGCATCGCTCCAAAGGGCCTTGGCCTCTTCAAAGTCTATGCCGTGCTTGGTTTTGTTGCTGCGGCTTTTCTGGGGGTCGTATTCGAATTGCATAGAGAAAAGATATAAAAATTATACCATTTTGTCAATGCGCTTGACATGGCGAACCCACCGCCACAGCCTGCCATCAGCGGTGACAACCCGCGCCGGACGCCAGGAAGCATGCGGGGTCTTCGCCCGCATACGACCGTAAAACGGGCCGGGGCGAAACAAGAGAAGCCCCCGGGCGGGCGGCCTGAAGGGGCGTGCCCGCCACGCGAGGCTCGCGCGGGTGTCGGCGATGAGCGCCAATAACTGGGCGGGGTTGCCGGGGAAACGCAGGGGCAAAAGCCGGGCAGGCTTTCGCCGGCGCGCCGCCCGAAAAATCAGACGGCCCTCTCCGTTAAATCTGCGCCGGAGCGGGCGCGGCCTGCGCCGCCGGAGGAGCCTGGGGCGCCTGCTGGGGCGGCGTCGCCTGCGGCTTGCCCGCCTCGCCTTCCGTCCCCCACTCGTCAAACACGCGGTTCAACGCGTCCATGGCATCGCGCATGTTGCGGCTGAGGTCGCCGCCCAGGCTGGCCGCGCCGTCTCTGGCGTCCTGCCAGGCTTTGGCCAGGGCGTCCTGCGGGCGCATCGTCTTGGCCACCGTCAGCACGCGGCTACCCAGGCCCGACACCGAGGCGGCGATCGTCTCATCCAGGGCGCGCAGTTCCGCGTAGGTCATTTTGCCGTCTTCCAGCGCTTTTTCGAGGAAGGGCACGACAATTTTCTGGTATTCGTCCGGCGTGAGGATGTCCCGCAGGGCCAGGACGCCGCCGTACATCGGGGCGCTGATTTCCGTGTCCTGCAACCGTGAATTCTTGGCGACGCCGAAGGCCAGAATCGCCGCAAGGCACACCGCGACCAGGACGGTGATCAAAATGGTATTTTTACGCATCATTTAAGCTCCCAGAACAAACTCAGCCTTTGAGTTTCTTTTCCGCGTACTGCATCAGTTTTCGCGCCTCGGCAAAATTGGGATCCAGGGTCAGGGCCCCGCCGGCGGCCGCGACGGCCTTGTCCCAGCGTTCCCAGTCCACATAGAGGCGGCCCATGTTGAAAAAAAGGTGCGAGTCCTTGTAGCCGTTTTGCGCGGCCTTGAGGTAGCACTGTTCGGCGTCGGCATACTTGCCGAGCTTGCGCAGCGCCATGGCCAGGCTGTTGTAGGTGTGCGCGGCGTGGGGCGAAAGCGTGACCGCGTCCTGCAGGTAGGCGGCCGCGTCTTCGTACTGCCGGGCGTTGAGAAAGCGGGTGCCGATGTCGGCGCGGATTTCGCTGTCGCCCTCGGCCTCGTCCGCCAGATCGGCAAAAACGACGCGCGCGCCGGCCACGTCGTCCGCGTCCAGCAGGGCCTGGCCACGGGCCAGTTCTTCGCGGCGGCGCGCTTCGCGCTCCTCTTCCGCGAGGCGCAGGGCCTCGGCCGCCCCGGCCGCGACCTCGCGCATATCCTCCTCAAAAACTTCGAGCAGCATGGCCAAGTCGTCCAGCAGCGCGCGCTCCTGGCCGGGAACGTACTTCAGCTCCAGCGCGGCGGACTTGCGCAGCTCGGGATCGGCCATGACGTGATGGATGCCGTCGCTGATCAGGCGCTCGAATTCTTCCCGCTCCTGCTTCATCAGCGGTTGCCTGATCATGGTGAGCACGGCGTCGCGCAGGGCCTGGACAGCGGCCATATACTTGCCCTGGCGCATGAACGTATGGATGGAGGATGCCTGGCGGCGGACTTGGGCGAGTTGGGACATGGCGTTCCTAAAAGCGGACTGACTTTATAACCGTTTAACTTTTGGTGCACGGACGGGACACAAGGCTCTGTCGCTCAAGTTGCACGCCTCAGGGGAATCGCGCGGAGCCGCGCCACGCTCGGTTCCGTGAGCATTTTCAACATAAAAACGCTCTGTTTGTGCATACAACGTTCCCTAACGATACGCTTTTTTTTGAAAAGCTCTAGGGGTTCGGCAGGAGGGCCACGATGCGGCGGACTTCCTCCAGATCTTCCGGCGTGTCCACGCCCCGGGTGCGGTGCGGCGTCAGCGCCACGCGCAGGGGAATGCGGTTTTCCAGCAGCCGGAGCTGCTCCAGCTTTTCCAGCTTTTCCAGCGGCGACGGCGGCAGCGAGGCCATCGCGTCCAGAATGTCGCGCCGGAAGGCGTACAGGCCGATATGCCCGGCGAAACGCGGGGGCAGATCCTCGTCCCGCGCGAACGGTATGGCCGCGCGAGAAAAATACAGCGCGTCGCCGCGCGCGTCCATGACAACTTTAACCTGGTGCGGCGAGGCGATCGCCTCCGCGTCCGCCACGGGATCAAGCGGCGTGGCCAGCGTGCAGGCGGGCAGATCCTCGCGCTCAAACGGCGCGAGCAGCGCGTCGAGCATGGCGGGCTCGAGCAGGGGCTCGTCGCCCTGGATATTGACCACCACGGCGTCCGGCGGCAGTTTCAGCTTGTCCGCCGCCTCGCGCACGCGATCCGTGCCCGAGGGGTGATCCTCGCGCGTGGGCACGCAGGGCACGCCAAGCTCACGGGCCGCGCGCAGGATGCGCTCGTCATCCGCGGCAAGCCACACGCCGCTTAAAAGCCCGCAGCGCGAGGCGCGCCGGTGCACATGCCAGAACATGGGCCGGCCGCAGATGTCGGCCAGGGGCTTGCCCGGCAGGCGGGTGGAGGCGTAGCGCGCGGGAATGACGCCGTAAAAGGTCTTCATGCGTTTCCTGCCGTTTCCTGCTGAATCATGACGTTCCGTGGTAGCACTCAGGATGTACTTGACGCAAGATCCGTTTGACGTATTTTCCTCCTCACCGGAACCCGGCGGACGCCCCGCCGGAGAAAGGAATGCTTCCTCGGGTGGGCACATGGGCAAAGACCTGATCATTGTGGAATCACCGGCCAAGGTGAAGACCATCAAAAAATTCCTGGGCGGCCAGTACATGGTGCAGGCCAGCGTGGGGCATATCCGCGATCTGCCTGCGCACGAGCTTGGCGTGGACGAGGCGCACGGCTTCGCCCCCAGCTACGAAACCATCAAGGGCAAGGAAAAAGTGGTCAGCGCCATGCGCGAGGCCGCCGCCAAGGCGCGCACCGTCTATCTCGCGCCCGACCCCGACCGCGAAGGCGAGGCCATAGCCTGGCACATCGCCGAAATTATCCGCGAAGACGCCGGAGACATCCAGCGCATCCAGTTCAACGAAATCACGGCGCGCGCCGTCAAGGAGGCCCTGGAGCATCCGCGCGCGATCGATCCCCGGCTTTTTGAGGCGCAGCAGGCCCGGCGCGTGCTGGATCGCCTGGTGGGCTACAAAATTTCGCCCCTGCTCTGGAAGACCGTCAAGCGCGGCATTTCGGCCGGACGCGTGCAATCCGTGGCCCTGCGCCTGATCGTGGAGCGCGAGGAGGAGCGCAAGGCCTTTGTGCCGGAGGAATACTGGCTGTTCCGCGCCATGCTGGCCGCCGCCGCGCCGCCGCCCTTCAAGGCCGAGCTGTTTAAAATCAACGGCAAAAAGGCCCATGTGCCCAACGCCGAAGCCGCCGCCGAACTGGAAGACGCCATGCGGGGCAAGCCCTTTACGGTGGAATCGGTGGAAGAAAAAGAGCGCCTGCGCAACCCGCCGCCGCCCTTCACCACGTCCACGCTCCAGCAGGCGGCCAACCAGCGCCTCGGCTTCTCCTCCAAGCGCACCATGAACGCGGCCCAGCGCCTGTACGAAGGCATCGAGCTTGGCGACAAGGGCACCACGGCGCTGATCACCTACATGCGCACCGACTCCACGCGCATCGCCGACGAAGCCCGCGAAGCCGCCGCCGCCTTTATCAGGGAACGCTTCGGCAAGGAATACCTCGCGCCGGGCGGCAAGGGCCGCGTGTTCGAGGGCAAGGGCAAAAAGTCGCAGGCCAAGGTGCAGGACGCGCACGAAGCCGTGCGGCCCGTGGACGTGGCGCTGCACCCGTCCGTGGTCAAAGAATTCCTCACGCCCGAGCAGTACCGCCTGTACGCGCTGATCTGGGAGCGCTTCGTGGCCTCGCAGATGGCGGGCGCGCGCTTTCACGACACCACGGCCCTGATCGACTGCGGCCCGGCCCAGTGGAAGGCCAAGGGCGAGCGCCCGCTCTTCCCCGGCTTTCTGGCCGCCTCGCCCTCCAGCGCCGAAGAATCCGAAGACGGTCTGCCGCCCCTTTGCGCCGGCGACACGCTGGAACTGCAAGCCCTGACCAAGGAGCAGAAGTTCACCCAGCCCGCGCCGCGCTACACCGAAGCCTCGCTGGTGCGCGAGCTGGAAGAGCGCGGCATCGGCCGCCCCTCCACCTACGCGGCCATCATCTCCACCATACAGGATCGGGAGTACGTGCGGCTGGAGGAGAAGCACTTCGCGCCCACGGATCTGGGCAACGTGGTGTGCGCCCAGTTGCGCCAGCATTTTCCCGACCTCATGGACGTGGGCTTTACCGCCGCCATGGAAGACAAGCTGGACAAGGTGGCGGAAGGCGATCTGGGCTGGACGAACCTGCTGGAGGATTTTGCCAGAGATTTCAACCCCGCGCTGGCCGCGGCGGCCAAAAGCATGACCCCGGTCAAAACCGGCCTGGTCACGGACATCGCCTGCCCGCGCTGCGGCAAGCCGCTGGTGGTCAAATTCGGCAAAAGCGGCGAATTTCTGGCCTGTTCCGGCTACCCCGACTGCCGCCACACCTCCAACTTCACCCGCGACGAAAAAGGCGCGATCAAGGTGCAGGAGCGCGTGAAGGAAGAACGCGAGGTGGTGGGCACCTGCCCGCAATGCGGCGGCAACGTGGTGCTCAAACGCTCCCACACCGGCAGCCGCTTTAAAAGCTGCGCCGCCTACCCTTCCTGCACCTACGCCGCGCCGTTCTCCACCGGCGTGCCCTGCCCCAAGTGCGGCAAGGGCAGTCTGGTGGAAAAAAGCTCCAAGCGCGGCAAAATCTTCTATTCCTGCGACCAGTACCCCGCCTGCGACTACGCCCTGTGGGACTGGCCCCTGGCCGAGCACTGCCCGCAGTGCGACTCGCCCCTGCTGGTGCGCAAGCAGACGCGCCAGGGCTGCCGCGTTGTGTGCCCCAACCCGGCGTGCCGCTACGCGCGGGACGAGGACTAGAGCGTCAGGGCCGGGAAAACGGCCGACAAACCGGCCCCGGCGTATTTTTTTGTTGACAGAACCGCCCGCTCGGCATATCAAATTTCTCTTTGAGATTGCGCGATAGGAGCACACCATGAAAACGTTCACCCCCACCCCGGAAAACATCGACCGCCAGTGGTATCTGGTGGACGCCGACGGCCAGATCCTCGGCCGCATGGCTTCCGAAATCGCCAGCCGCCTGCGCGGAAAGCATAAGCCGGAATTCGCCCCGCACATGGACAACGGCGACTTTGTCGTCGTGGTCAACTGCGAAAAAATCCGCGTGACCGGCGACAAGCTGCATACCAAGCGCTATTACCGCCACTCCGGCTGGGTCGGCGGGCTCAAGGAAACCACGCTGGAAAAGAAGCTGGCCTCCAAGCCCGAAGACGTCCTGCGTCTGGCCGTGCGCGGCATGTTGCCCAAGAACCGCCTGGGCCGCGCCATGCTCAAGAAGCTGAAAATTTACGCCGGAGGCGAGCATCCGCACGCCGCCCAGGCTCCCAAGCCGCTGACCTTCCAGAAGTAGGAGCGAACATGTCCACGTTCGATTACGGCACCGGCCGCCGCAAAACGGCCACCGCCCGCACCCGTCTGTACCGTGGCGCCGGAACGATTGAAATCAACGGCCGCCCCATGGAACAATATTTTCCGCGCAAGACCCTGCAGATGATCATCCGCCAGCCGCTGGTGCTGACCAAGCAGCTTGAGCAGTTCGACATCAAGGTCAACGTGAACGGCGGCGGCACCACCGGCCAGGCCGAAGCGGTGCGCCACGGCATTTCCCGCGCGCTGCTCCAGGTCGATCCCGCCCTGCGCGGCGTGCTCAAGCGCGCCGGCTTCCTCACGCGCGACGCCCGCAAGAAAGAACGCAAGAAGTACGGTCTGGCCGCCGCGCGCGCCCGCTACCAGTACTCCAAGCGCTAAACCGCTTTCTGCTCCGCTTCTCTCGGCAGGCCGGAATATTCCGGCCTGCCTTTTGTCGTTTCGCGCGCCCTGTTTCCCGTGCTGTTTCCCGCCCGCCTCCCGGCATAACAAAACATTTTGCCTCCTTTGTGGCCCCGTGCTATCTTTCGTCCGCGTTTCCCGCCCCCCCTTTTTTTCTCCCCGGGCAACGCGCCACCGCCCACATTGTCAGGATGTAACGCATGGACACCACCCATCCTCCCCGCATTCCGCTGCCGCCGGACGCCTGCATCTCCATCATCGGCATGGCGGGCGCGGGCAAGACCACGGTGGGCCGGGAACTGGCGCGCCTGCTTGGCTGGGCCTTTCTGGACACCGACCATGTGATCGAGGCTTTTTACGCCGTCCCCCTTCAGCGCGTGGCCGACGCCATGGACAAGGAAGCGTTTCTGGATCTGGAAGCCTCGATTGTGCGCAGCCTGCGCCTGTCGCGCTGCGTGCTGGCCACCGGAGGCAGCGTGGTGTACCGCCACGAAACCATGACGCACCTGGCCTCGCTCGGGCCCATCATGCATTTGGACGTGCCTCTGGACATCGTGCTGGAACGCATCGCCCTGAACCCGGATCGCGGTCTGGCCATCGCGCCCGGCCAGACCGTTGAAGACCTGTTCCGCGAGCGGGAGGCGCTGTACCGCCGTTACGCCACGTTCCCGCTACGGGCCGGGGGCCTGACGCCCGCGCAGTGCGCCCAGGCGGCCGCCGCGCATTTCGACATCCTCTAACCTCAAGGATTTCCATGCTTCACCGTTTTTGCCGCGTTCTTGCGTGCGCTCTCGCGCTCGTTGCCGGACTCGCCGCCCCCGCGGCGCACGCCGCTCCCGTCACGCTCCGCTTCACCTCCGCCTACATGGATCGCCACCCCGCCTACCTCAACGCCTTTCTGCCCTGGATGCAGGAGTTGAACCGCGCCAGCGGCGGGAGCATCACGGTGCAATATTTCAATCCCAACACGCTGTGCCCCGAAGCCGGCATGTTCGACGCCGTTTCGGCCGGGGCCGTGGACATCGCGGCCAACGCCCACGGCCGCACGCCGGGCCGTTTTCCGCTCATGGGCGTTTTCGATCTGCCCATGCTGATGCCCAGCGCCGAAGCCGGCAGCGTGATCACCCAGGCCATGTACGCGGAGCGGCCCGAGCTGCGCGCCGAGGACGGCGCGGCCAAAATGCTGTGGCACTACGTTTCCGCCCCGCACATGCTGCACACCAAGAAGCCGGTCACCAGCCTTGCGGATCTCAAGGACATGCGCATCATCGCCTGGGCCCCGCTGGCCGTGGACGTGCTGCGCGCGCTCGGCGCCAATCCCATCCAGGCCGTGCCGCAGGACAGCTACCTGGCCGTGCAGCGCGGCATGGCCGACGGCGTGCTGTGCCCGCTCTCCACGCTGCGCTCGTTCAAAATCAGCGAGGCGGTGAGCCATACCACCATGGTGCCGCTGCTGGTGGACAGCTTCTGGGTGGCCATGAGCCCGCAGGCCTGGGATGCGCTGACGCCAGAACAGGCCGCCGTGCTGGTGCCCTCCCTGGCCGGCATGTCGCGCAAAACCGGCAAAGCCCTGGACGAAGGCGCGGCCGCCGAGGCCGCCATTCTGGAAAAACAGGGCCACACGCTGCACACGCTGACGCCGGAGGAAGCCGAGCGCTGGCGCCAGGCCCTGCTGCCGCTTTATGATCGCTGGCTGGCCCAGATGCAGGAACGCGGCCTGGCAAGCGCTCCCGCCCTGCTGAACGAAGCGCGGGTCAGAGCGGCCGCGTTCGTCCCCGCGCCCTGATCCTGTTTGCCGCGCGGGCGTGTTCCGGCGAACATGCCCGCGCGGCAACTCACAAAATTCATTGCCTTCAAGGAAGCAAGCCGTGATCAGCGTTGCGCTTTCCCGTATTTCCGGCGCGGCCAACAAAGCCCTGCTGGCCGTGGCCGTCTGCTGCACGGGCGTCATGGTGGCGCCCACGGTGCTGGATGTGCTGGCCCGGGCCGTCTCTTCCCATTCCGTGCCCGGCGCGACGGAACTGGCCGAATGCCTGATGCTCGGCCTGGTTTTCGGCTCGTTTGGCTACTTGCAGCACCACCGCGCCCATTTGCGCGTGGAGCTGATTGTCCACCGCCTGCCCCCTGTCTGGCAGGAAGCGCTGGACTGGGCCGGCAACGCGGCGGCGCTCGTCTTCTTCGGCTTTATGGCGCGCTGCGTGTGGAACCTGGCCTGGGTCAAAATCCGCGCCGGCGAAACCACCATGATGCTCGGCCTGCCCGTCGGCTGGCTGCATCTTTTTGCCGTGCTGGGGCTGGCGGGGCTGTGCCTTGCGCTGCTGGCCCAGGTGATCGAGCCGCTGACGAAGCCGCGCGAACACGCCCGCGCCCTCGGCCTGGGCATGCTTGGCGCGGCCCTGCTGCTGGCCCTGCCCTTTCTGGCCCGGCCGTTTTTCGCGGGCGGCCAGCACCTGCTCGCGCTCGGCGCGGGCGGCATGGCGTTTCTTATGGTTCTGCTGCTGCTGGGCCTGCCCATTGGTATGGTCATGGCCGGCGTCGGCTACATGGGCCTTGTGGCCCTGTACCCCTCCGCCGCCTCGGCCAATCTCATGCTGGGCATGTCGCCGCCGCTCACGGCCTCGTCCTATGTGTACACCGTGATCCCCATGTTCATCCTGATGGGTGAACTGGCGCTGTGCGCGGGCATCAGCGCGGATCTGTTCCGCACGGCCAGCCTGTGGCTCGGCCGCCTGCCCGGCGGCCTGGCCGTGGCCACCGTGGCGGGCTGCGCGGGCTTTTCCGCCGTTTCCGGCGACTCCATGGCCACCGCCGTCACCATGGCCGCCGTGGCCCTGCCCGAAATGGAAAAACACGGCTACGATCCCGGCCTGGCCTGCGCCACCCTGGCGGCGGGCGGCACGCTGGGCATCCTGATTCCGCCCAGCACGGGCTTCATCTTTTACTCGCTGGTCACGGAAGAATCGGTGGGCAAGCTGTTCGTCGCGGGCATCATCCCCGGCCTGGTGCTGACACTGCTCTTCATCCTGATCCTGATGGCCTTTGCCAAGCGCCACCCCGAGCTCGCCCCGCGCGGAGCGTCCGCGCCGCTGGGCGTCCGCCTGCGCTCGCTTTCGGGCGTGCTGCCCATGATCAGCCTGATCACGCTGATCATCGGCGGCATCCTGGCGGGCTGGTTCAGCCCCAACGAGGCCGGAGCCGTGGGCGCGGCCGGGACAGCCCTGTTCGCGCTGTGCCGGGGCCGCCTGACCTGGCGCGATTTGCGCGGCGCGCTGGCTTCCACCACCGTGGTCACGGCGCGGCTCATGCTGATTTTAACGGGCGTGGGCCTGCTCTCGGCCTTTTTCGCGGCTTCGGCCCTGCCCATGCGCCTGGCCCAGACGCTGGCCGACCTGAACACCCCGCCGGGGCTCTTCATCGCCGCCGTCATCGTCTTTTACGCCCTGCTGGGCTGCATCATGAACGTGGTGCCCATGATCCTGCTCACGCTGCCCGCGCTCTACCCTTCGGTCATGGCCATGGGCTTTGATTCGGTGTGGTTTGGCGTGCTGGTGGTGGTGCTGATGGAAATGGGCCAGGTGACGCCGCCCGTGGGCCTCAACGTTTACGCCATGGCCGCCACGGCGCGCCATGTGCCCATGGCCGACATTTTCCGCCGCGTCACGCCCTTTGTGCTGGCCATGCTCACGCTGGCCGTGCTGCTGGTGTTTTTTCCCGCGCTTGCCACCTGGCTGCCCCATTTGCTATTCCGGTAGGAACATATTCCGAAACGGCGGTGCGCTATGCGCGTTCTGGTATGCGGCGGCGCGGGCTATATCGGCTCGCACATGGTCAGGCGGCTTGTCCGGGCCGGGCACGAGCCCGTGATCTTCGACAATTTCTCCACCGGGCATCGTGACGCGGCGGAGCGCGCGTTCAAGGGCAAGGGCGCGGGCATCCCGCCGCACATCGTCGAGGGCGATCTGCGGGACAAAGCCGCGCTTGCGGCGCTGTTCGAGCGCTTGCGCTTTGACGCGGTCATGCATTTTTCCGCCCTGATTTTCGTGGGCGAATCGGTGCAACAACCCGGCCCCTACTACGACAACAACGTCGCCGGCACGCTCGGCCTGCTCTCGGCCATGCGCGACGCCGGCGTGGACACCTTTGTTTTTTCCTCGTCCGCCGCCGTGTACGGCACGCCGGAACGCGCGCCCGTGGTGGAAACCATGCCCCTCCTGCCCATCAACCCCTACGGCCGCACCAAACACATGGCCGAACTGATGATCGCGGACTTCGCCGCGGCCTACGGCCTGAAAGGCGCGGCCCTGCGCTACTTCAACGCCGCCGGAGCCGACCCCGAAGGCGATCTTGGCGAGGCGCATGACCCCGAAAACCACCTCATCCCCAACGCCGTCAACGCGGCGCTTGGCAAGGCCCCGGCCCTCAACATTTTTGGCGACGACTACCCCACGCCGGACGGCACCTGCGTGCGCGACTACGTCCATGTTTGCGATCTGGCCGACGCCCACCTGCTGGCGATCGAACATCTCGCCCGCCAGAGCGGCGGCTTTTTCGACGCCTTCAACCTCGGCACGGGGCAGGGGCATTCGGTGCTGGACGTTGTGCGCGGCGTAGAAGCCGTGGGCGGACGGCCCGTGCCGCGCGCCTTTGCGCCCCGGCGGCCCGGCGACCCGCCCTTCCTCTACGCGGACGCGGCCAAGGCCCGCGAAACGCTGGGCTGGCGGCCGCAGTATGTGGAAATTGAGGACATTATCCACAGCGCCTGGAAATGGCATAGCCGGGCATAGCTGAAAGCCCGCGCCCCCGGCGGGGAGGGCGGTTGGGCGAAAGTCGCGCCCCCGCTCAGGGCACGGTCTGCACGCGCACGCGCAGAACGGCCGAGCGCCCCAGATCGTCCACGGCGCGCAGCTCGGTCATGCCGGGCGGCGGGTCCCACCACAACGTTTCGTCCGGCGCAACGCGGCCCAGAAACACGCGCCCCGCGAACCAGTAGACATACGCGGCGTCGGCATCCGCATCGGCCAGCAGCGGCACGCTCACCGGAACCGAAAGGCTGGTGTTGTACACCACGCCGGGCTTGGGCGAGCGGATTTCCGGCGTTTTGCCGGGCGCTATGCCGTCGTTCAGGCATTCCGGCGCATACGGCGGGGCCGGGCGCTTGATCACGCCCGCCTGCGCGAACTGGCGGCGCAAATCGGCCGGCCAGAATTCCCACACCACGCACCGGGTGCGGCCTTCCTGCGGGCGGCACTGGCGCAGGCCGCTTTCCTCGTCGATCCAGATTTCGCGCAGGATGCCCGAATCGCGGATGGGCGAGACGCCGGGAATAAACCACGTTTCCGTGGTCGCGCCGGGGCAGAGTTCGACGCGGATGTCGCCGGTGGCCTTGCACACGGGCAGGCGCAGCAGATGGAGATCCTCGCGGTTCTGGCGGGGCAGATCAGGCAGGGGCTCCCGAAAGCGCAGCGCTTCCACGATGTCGAAAAAAAGCGGCGCGGCCGCGTCCAGCCCCACAAAGCCCGGATTGGGCGCGCCGTTGAAATTGCCCACCCAGACCACCAGCACATAGGGGCCGAATACCCCGGCCGTCCAGGCGTCGCGGCGGCCCTGCGACGTGCCGGTTTTCCAGTAGGCCGCGACGCGATCAAAGCCGCCGGGCGACGGCGCGCGCAGCATGTCCAGCGCCACAAACGCGGCCTCGGGGCCGAGCAGGCGCTCGGGCGGCCCGGCGCTCCCGGCCAGCACGGGTTCGCGCCACAGGCCCCGGTTGGGCAGCATGGCGTACAGGCCCGCCAGTTCGCGCATGGTCATCTCCGCCCCGCCCAGCACCAGGGCCAGGCCGTAATGATCGGCGGGTTCGGCAAAGCGCACCCCGGCCTTTTGCAAAAAGCCGTACAGGCCGGGCGGGGCCAGACGGCCCGCCAGCGTGATGGCCGGTATGTTGCGGCTGGCCTGGAGCGCGGCGCGCGCGCTGAGCGGCCCGCGAAACTCGCCGTCCGCGTTTTCAGGGTCGTAGCCCCGGAACGTGCGCGGCGTGTCGGCCAGCACGGTTTGCGGGTGGATAAGCCCCTGTTCCAGCGCCAGCGCGTAAATAAAAGGCTTGAGCGTGGAACCCGGCGAACGCCGCGCCGCCGTGCCGTCCACCTGGCCGTGGATGCCCTCGGCCAGAAAATCGGCCGAGCCCACCAGCGCCCGGATCTGGCCGTCGCGCCAGTCCAAAAGCAGGGCCGAGGCGTTGGTCATGCCCCAGCGGCGGCCGCGCTCCACCGCGTTTGCCACCGCGCGCTCCACAAGCCGTTGCAGCCCCAAGTCCAGCGTGGTGGACGTTTCGCCGCCCCGGCGCGCCGGATCGCCCCCGGCCAGCAGCGCGGTCACCGCGTGCGGGGCTTCCCGGGGCAAAGCCCTGGGGCCGTGAACACGCAACGGCACGGCCGAAAACACGTCGGCTTCGCCGGGATGCCCCTCGGCCCACAATGCGCCAAGGCGCACCCGCGCTTCCGGCAGCGCCTTGCCGCTCACGGCCAGCGGGTTGCGCGCCGCCGGGTTTTGCGGCACCGGCGCCAGCGCCAGTATTTCCGGCAGCGTCAGTTGCGCGGCGTCCTTGCCAAACCAGACGCGCGCGGCCGCGCCCACGCCTTCCACGTTGCCGCCGTACGGCGCAAGGTTGAGGTAGGCTTCCAGAATTTCCCGCTTGCCGTAATGCCGCTCCAGCACCCAGGCCCGCCACATCTGCCGCAATTTACCCGGCACGCTGGACGTGTCGAATCCTCCGGTCAGCCGCACCAGCTGCATGGTCAGCGTGGACGCCCCCATGCGGCGGCCGCCCAGCAGCATGTCCCTGCCCGCCCGCGCCAGCGCCAGAAAATTCACGCCCGAATGGCTCCAGAAGCTCCTGTCCTCATACAGCAGCGTGGCTTCCGCCATTTCCGCCGGAAGACGCCCCAGCGGCGTGAACACGCGGTACTTCTCGTCCGGCGTCAGGCCCAGGCGCAGCAAACGGCCGTTCCTGTCCGTCACGGCCAGCGAAAAGCTCGCCCCGCCCCAGATGTCCGGCTTGGGCGCAATATACAGCGCGGCCCCAAACGCGAGCGCCGCGACAAACACCGCCGCCAGCGCCCCTATCGCCGCTTTTCCTGCCTTGCGCATTGTTGGTACCTTAATGTTTGGGGAGGCGCCGCCTCCCCAAGCCCCTCCGGCAGGGGACTGAGTCCCCTGCACCCGCATGCTGTCCGTCCGCGCGCAGCGCGGGCGGACGAAATGAGGGGGTTCGGGGGGCATCATGCCCCCCGGCGGGGCGCGGGGCGGAGCCCCGCTTCCCTACCGCCCGTCGCCAATCATCAAACGGCCGGGGGCCGAGCGGGCGCGGATGGTGGGGTTGTACATGGCTTCGCCGTACAGGGGCGGCAGGATGAAGTCGCCGCTGGCGATCACGCGCGCGCGGTAGCGGAAGACGCTTTCCGCTGTGCCGAGCGGCGTGAAGAGCAGCAGGCGGTCTTCGCGGCGGTCGGCGTAATCGGGCGACATGGACACCTCGTTGATCCGCGCGCCTTTGCCGGTGCCCACTTCCTGCGCGTCGCCGCCTTCGGCCACGATCATTTCGAGGCAGGCGGGCAGGAGGTCGGTGATGGCGATCTGGCGGGCCGGGACGTTATGGACGCGGGCCAGAATGGCCACGACCACTTCGTCGCCGACGGCCAGGGACGTGGCGGGTTTGCCGTCCGGCGTGCGGATTTCGCGGCGGAGTTCCATGCCCTGGATCAGCGGCTCGGCCGGAATGTCGCGGTCGAAGCCGGTGCTTTCCACCTGCCAGAACGCGGGCCCGGAGGCGCGGAAGGTGACGGAGGCCAGGCCGTTGAGCGGCACGGGCGCGGCTTCGGGCGTTTGCAGGGAGGCTTCGAGCAGGAAGCGGCCCTTGGGGTCCCAGCCCTGCTCCTTGGAAATGGGCTTGCCGGCGGCGTCCGTGGCGGCGATGCCGCGTTCGATGTTTCCGGCTTCCACGGCCCGGGAGTAGAACATCAGGGCGCGGGCGGCCTGCGCGGCCGAGAGCGAGCCGAAGTAGCCCGCGCTGGTCAGATCCAGTATTTCGTCCAGCACGGGCTGGCTGTCGGGGAGGCGCTCGGGGAACTGCGCGGCCAGCACTGAGAGATAGAAGGCGCGCCGCAGGAGGCCGTCGAAGTAGTCGCCGTCGCTCCAGCCCTTGAGCGGGCCGGGCTTGTAGGCGGCGATCAGGCGGTCGGCCTCGGCATGGTTCATCATCAGCTTCCAGGCGCCGGCCATGAAGACGGCGCTGATGTCCTGCTCCCAGTCGGGCTGGTAGCGCTTGCACCAGGCGGTGAGCGTGGCGATGTGGTTGGTGGTGAGTATGCCGTTGCGCGTGAGCACCCAGACGGCGTAGGCCGTGGCGCGCGCCTCGGTGATGTCGGCGGGCGGCGTGGCCGCGGCGGCGGAAAGCTCGCGCAGCGCCTCGTTGAAGATGGCGGGGGGCACCACGCCCGCTTCGGCGGCGGTGGTCAAAAAGTCCATGGCGTAGGCGGAAAGGAAGAGATCGCCCTGCCCGCCTCCGGGCCAGAGGGCGAAGTCGGCCCCGCCCTGGTGGCGCGCGCTGATCGTGTCGAGCGTGCGCAGCACGACGGCGCGCAAGGCGTCGGGCGTGTAGGCCTCGCCGTGGGGCGCGAGTTCGGGGTAGCGCAGTATGGCGAGCGCGGGGAAGGCTGTGCTGATGAGCTGCTCGGTGCAGCCGTAGGGGTAGCGCTCCAGATAGGCCAGGAGGGCGCGCACCGTGGGCAGCGGCAGGGCGGAAAGGCCCGCCGTCATGGAGGAGTAAGGCGCGTACAGCGCGCGGCTGAAGGGCACGGTATGCTCGCCGGCGTTCATGCGGCCGAGCATGATGTCGGTGGCGCGCGGCATGGCCGGGCGCACGGAAAGCCCGGCGGAGCGCGTGACCGCCTCGCCCGGCGCGCCGTCCGCCGGCGAAACGACCAGCGTGACCGAGGCTCCGCCCGGCAGATCGCCGGCGCGCAGGCGCAGGCGCAGCGGGTATTCCCGGGCGTGGAACAGTTCCAGCGTGCCGGGCGGCGGATTTTGCAGGCTGAGGCCCGCGTCCGTCCGCACTTCAAGGCGCAGGGGCCGGCCGGCGGGAGCGCCGGGCGCGGGCGCGAGGCCGCTCATGTCCGTCAGGGTGAAGGTGGCCTCAAAAACGTCGCCCGGCGCGGCAAAGAGCGGCAGGGACGGCTGGATGACCACCTCGGCCTGGGCCTTGACGTCGGCGCGGGCGGCGGACACGCCGTCCGGCCCTAGGGCCACGGCCATCACGCGGATCTGGCCGTTGAAAGACGACGGCACGGGAATGTCCACCCGCAAAGGTTCCGGCCCCACGTCCACAAGGCCCGACCAGAAGACCATGGGCCTGTCGCCGGGACGGCGGAAGGGGTTTTGGCCCATGGCGGCAAAATTCATGCCCTCGCCGCCGCCCACGGCGGCCAGCGCGCTTTGCATCAGCGCGTATTCGGGCATGAGCAGGTCAAAATACTGGCTGGTTTCCACCTCAAGGGCGCGATTGCCGAGGAAGGCGTCCAACGGATCGGGCGTGCGGTAGGAGGTGATCTGCAAAATGCCCTCGTCCACGGCAAAGACTATGGCCCTGGCCGGGCGGCGCGCGGTGACGTCCACGCCGAGGCTGGCGCCGGGCCGCACGACGAGGTCGCCTTCCGCCGACGGCGTTGCGATCGCGGGCTTGAGTTCCAGCCCGAGGTCGCGCGCGCCGGTGTTGACGCGGAAGGGAACAATAAAGGCGGCCAGCGGTTTGGTGAAAATGTCCTTGTCGTCCAGGGCGCGGAAATAGGTGACGTTGAGGTAGGCCTTGCCTTCAAAGCCTTGGGGCAGGCGCAGTTTTTCCACCCTGTCGCCGCCGTCGCCCGTAAACCAGGCCTGGGCGACCACGTTGTCGCGCTCCACGGTGATCAGGCCCGCGCCCTTGTACGGCGTGGAGAGGTAAATTTCCATTTCCTCGCCGGGCTCGTAGTCCTGCTTGTTCAGGCGGGCGTAGAACAGGGGCTCCCTGTCCTCGCCGTAGGCGGCGGGGGCGTTGCCGGCCACAACGTAGCTGATTTTGAGCAGCACGGCGCCTTCAGCGTCGCGCGCCAGCAGCATGCGGCTGCCGGGGCGGCGCAGATCAAGCGCCACGCGCCCGCCCGCCGCGGCCAGATCAAAGGGCCTGGTTTCCGCCACCCGTTCCTTGCGCACGTTGTCGTAGCGGTACTGGCCGCGATCATCGCGGATCAGGCTGCGCGCGTAGGTCACGTCCACGGTTTCCAGCGTCAGGCCCGGCACGGCGAGGGGCTCCAGATCCGGGTTCACGGCGATCAGATCCACAAAGGCCTCGCCGCCCTGACGCAAAAAGCTGAGGTTGGAGCCGGTTTTCCAGCCCAGCGCCTTGTCCAGCGGCGAGAGCAGGATCGAGGCCGAAGCCTTGACGCTGCGGCCTCCGGCGGCGTCAAAGCCCTCGCCGCGCGCGATCAGGCGGCAGGTGGCCGTGCCGTAAACGTCCAGCGGCACGGGCCAGACGGCGTCGCCTTCGTCGTCGGTCTGCTGTTCGGGCAAATCCTCGCGCGAGGATGCGGCCAGCGGGGCGGCGTCGTAAAACGTCCAGCCGTCGTAAGCGCGGAAGACGAGCCACGCGGGCTGGGCCTCCAGCGCCATGCCCGCGTTGTGCTGCGCGGCGGGCGCGCCGAAAAGATTCATCAGGCCGAGGCGCACGTCCAGCTTTTGATCCGCGATGTCCCGCGGGCGCAGCCAGCCCTTGGGCTGCGGCGCGTCAGGCGAGCCGAGCGTCACGGTCAGGCGCAGGGTGTCGGGCTGGAATTCCTCCACGCGGAACGAAAGATTCTGCAAAAGCAGGCCGTCGGCTCCGCCCAGGCGCAATGCCATGTTGTAGGTTCCGGTGGGCGCGGTGGGCGCCAGATCGCAGGCAAACTCGCCCATGCCGCCCTTGAGCGCCACGGGGCGGGAAACCACCCGCGCGCCGCGCGGGTCGCGGATTTCGGCATACAGGGGCGGGTCGCCCAGCGGAGCCCAGTCGGGCTGCTTGATCATCAGGCCGAAGTGCGCGGTTTCGCCGGGGCGGTAAATGCCGCGCTGCGTGAACAAAAAGGCGTCCAGGCCCTCGACGCTTTGCGCGCCGCCCACGTCGAAGCGCGAATAATCGACCGCGCGGTCGCGGGAATCGTAGGGCAAAAAGGCCAGATCCCCGCCCTGCTCGGCCGTGACGACCGTGGGCCGCTTTTCGCGCTCCAGGCCGGAGAGATCGGGCACGGCCACCCGGCCGTCGCGATCGGTCACGCCGCTGAACACGGGCAGGCCGTTGGCGCCCAGCACCGCGACGTTCACGTTGCCCCTCGGCTGGCCGGAGGAAAGCGAGGCCACATAGACCAGGCTCTGGCCCGTGGGCATCTTTTTATGGATAAGGCCCAGATCCGTCACCAGCACAAAGCGCTCGTCGCGCGCGTAGTTCGCGCCCTCGCGCCGGCCGTCCAGCACGATGTGAAAGAGACCCTTCCGGCCGTTTTTGAGGATCGCGCCGAGATCCAGCGCCGCAAACTGGGCGCTTTGCGCGTCGCGCCGGGCCAGGGGGATTTCGCCGTCGGTCAGCACGCTGAGCCGGTCGCGCAGTTGGCCGTACAGGAAGGGCCGCTCAAAACTGCCGTCGTTTGTGGCGATGAAATGGTTGAGGAATTCCGGCCGGATTTGGGCCACGGTATAGGCCATGGCGTCCAGGTTGCGGGCGTAGAGCGAGAGCTTTTTGTCGCCCGCGAGCGCCAGGATGCCGCCGTTTTGCATGATCCGCGCCTCGGCCCCGAACTCCGGGGCCTGCGCCAGAATCGACATGCCCTTGGCCAGGCGCAGGCCGTCGCGCCCGGTGGCGCTGTCGGCCACGTTCACCAGTATGCAGCGCCCCGGCTCAATTTCTTCGCTAAAGCCAAAGGGGATTTCCATATTCGGCGTGTCGGGGTCGCCCAGCGCCACCAGCGCGATCGGCGTGGAGCGGGCCAGCACCTCGTTGCTGATTTCCTCGGTTGACCACCAGCGGTAGGGACGTTCGGGCTTCAGCGCGGTTTCGATCCGATCGCGCGGCAGCAGCAGGGCGGTCAGGGAGGGCGCCACGTTTTTGGGCGCGGCGGGCAGCGAAAAGCGCAGGGCCAAAATTTGCCGGGCGTTCAGCTTTTCCGTGGTCGCAAGGCTCACGACCGCGCCGGTCAGGGAAAAAAGCTGGTCTTTGCCGGGCAGCGGCGCGTTGAATTCCGCGCCCAGGCCGCCGCGTCCGCCGGA
The DNA here is from genome assembly GCA_031552135.1 of Mailhella sp. Taxonomy (GTDB): domain Bacteria; phylum Desulfobacterota; class Desulfovibrionia; order Desulfovibrionales; family Desulfovibrionaceae; genus Mailhella. The sequence continues at coordinate 19,341 of JAVBMS010000004.1, read as the reverse complement.
AGCGGCCATAGCGCCCGGCAAAAGCTCCACGCGCAGGGCGGAGGCTTTGGCGGGCAGCGCCAGCACGGGCACGCTGAAGGCAAGGTTCTGGTCGCCGCTCCAGGTCAAAACGGGATCGCCGTAGAGCAGCCCGGCGTCCCTGTCCTTGGCGGAAGCGGAAATGCGGAAGCGCTCGCGCACGCCGGCCCTGTCCACGGGGTAGTTGAAGCTTATGACGCCGGAAACCGCCATGATCTTGGCGTCCTGCGGGTCGAACTTGAAGTCGCCCGCTATGTTGGCCATCAGCGGCCGGGTGCGGAAGCGGATGCCGGTGACCAGCTCGGTGCCCGAGGGCAGGGCCTCGGCCGGGATGTCCACGGTGAATTCCTGATCCGCCGGCCAGGCGTTTCTGGGCCTGAAGGCCAGCGCCATGTCCCCCTGCCACCGCCACTCGCCCTCAAGCGCGGGCGAAAGCGCCACGCCGGACGCGGGCTTGCCCGCCAGGCCGGTGCGGCGGCCGCACACGGAGAGCCAGTCCTCGCGGTAATGGCTTTTGCACAGCGCCTCCTGCGGGCTGAACAGCAGCGTAAGGCTCGTGCCGCCCTGGGGCGAGGGACGCGCGGCTTCCTGCGCCGGCGCGGCGAAGGACGGCTCTTCCCAATAGCGCACGAGCGCGGCGCGGGGCGCGGCCGGCGGCGCTGCCGGCGGTTCCGCTTCCGCCTTGGGCGCCGCTTTGGGCGTCACGGCCTGAACCGGCGCGGGCAGGACAAACAACGCGCCCAGAAGAACGGCGAGCGGGGCGATGCGGGCAAAGGACGGGCGGGCATGGAACATGGCGGCTCCTGCGAAAAGGGCGATAAAGGGATGCCGCACCCTATCCTCTCCGCGCGGGGAGGTAAAGGCGCTGAGCCTCGTGCGGGCGCGGGGCGCAGAGAGCCTCGCCTGATTTTTTCGCGCTCCGGCGCAAAGACGCATTGCGGCGGCGGCGCGCGTCACCTAACATGGCGCAGCCCCCATTACCAAAACAGGAACCCCAAGGAGCCTTGCCATGATCCGAGCCTTCATGCGTTCCGCGTTTCCCAAACTTCTGGACATTCTCTTTGTCATCGGGGCGGCCGGCGTCCTTCTGGTCGCGTTTTCCGCGCTGGCGGCGGCAGGCTTTCTTTCGTTCCTCAGTACGCTGATTGGCGGAGGGATCAGCCTTATTCTTGGCTTTGGCGTCGTCTACCTGCTGCTGGACATCCGCGACGGCCTGACGCCGCAAAAACCGCTGTAGAGGCACAGGCGAAAGCAGACGCCGCAACAGCGCGGGCGAATACCCGCCGGAGTCCGCCCGGCCCGCTTTTTCCGCATCCTTGACGCACCGCCTTGCCGCGTCTATATATTGGCGTTGCGCGGACGTTATGTTCCGCGCCGTGCCGCAAACGGCATAACCCCTTTAAGGAGTCTTACATGATCCGCAAAATAGTCGCCGCACTGGCCCTGTGCCTTGTCTGCACAAGCCCCGCCCTGGCCGCCGGTAAAATCGGCGTGGTCGACATCCTGGCTCTGCGTTCGCAAAGCCTGCCCGGCCAGGAAATCGCCAAGCAGGGCCAGGCCATGTTCGGCAACGAGCGCTCGCAACTGGAAGCCCAGCTCACGGCGCTGAACAAAAAGGCCGAGGATTTCAACAAGCAGGCCCCGGCGCTGTCCGAAAAGGCCCGCGCCGAAAAGGCGCAGGAAATCCAGTCCGCCGCCGCCGACCTCGACTCCAAGCGCACCGCCCTCACCCAGCGCATGGCCTCGTTTGACCAGGTTGTCACGCCGCAGATCCAGTCCATGCTGCGCACGGCCTGCGCCGCCTTCGCCAAAAAGAACAACTACGACCTCATCCTCGATCGCGCCGCCGTCCTCTACACCGAAGACGCCAGCGACGTGACCGCCGGCCTGGTCGAAGAACTGAACAAGGCCTGGAAGGCCCAGGGCTCCAAGTACAACCTTGCCGGAGTGAAGTAATGCCGGAATTCCGTCTTTCCGCGCTGGCCGCGGTTCTGGGCCTGTCCCTCCAGTCCGGTGACGATCCCGTGATCACGGGCGTCAACACGCTGGAGGAGGCAGGCCCGACGGAATTGAGCTTTCTGGCCAATCCCAAATACGCCGCGCAACTGGCGGGCACGGCGGCCGCGGCCGTCATCGTGCGGCCCGATCAGGCGGGGGCTGTCCGCCGCGCGCTGATCACGCCGGATCCCTACCCCGCCTTTGCCCGTTCCCTCGCGCTCTTTGCCGTGCCCGAGGGCTTTTTTTCGGGCATCAGCCCGCAGGCCTTCATCCACCCCGAGGCCGTGCTGGAAGACGACTGCACGGTCTACCCCTTTGCCGTCATCGGGCCGCGCGCCCGCCTTGGCGCGGGCTGCACCGTCTTTTCCGGCTGCTATGTGGGCGAGGACTGCGTGCTTGGCCCCGGCTGCACGCTGTACCCCAACGCGGTGCTGATGTCGCGCGTGACGCTTGGCGCCAACTGCACGCTCCAGCCCGGCGCGGTGCTGGGCGCGGAAGGCTTCGGCTTTATCCGCACGCCCGAAGGCATGCGCAAAATCCCGCAGATCGGCCGCGTCGTCCTTGGCGACCGCGTGGAGGTGGGGGCCAACAGCGCGGTGGATCGCGCCGCCCTCAGCGCCACCAGCGTGGGCGACGGCACCTGCATCGACAACCTGGTGCAGGTGGGCCACAACGTCCGCGTCGGCAAAGACTGCCTGCTGGTGGCCCAGGTGGGCATCGCCGGCTCCACCATGGTGGGCGACAACGTGACCATGGCCGGGCAGGTGGGCGTGGCCGGACACCTGAACATAGGCGACAACGTGACCATCGCCCCGCAAACCGGCGTGGCCAAAAACATCGCCGCCGGGCAGACCGTGGGCGGCCTCATGGCGGTGGATTACTCCACCTACATGCGCACCATGACGCTGATGCCGCGCTTCCCCGAAATTTTCAAACGCCTCTCCGCGCTGGAAAAAGAGCTGGCGGCACTTAAATCAGACTAGCTTTGTCTTTGTATGTGCACCGCTCCTTAAAGACACGCCTCCGTCGGCGCTTGACGCGCGAGTGAATCGCGCTTGCGCCGCCGTCGCGGACGGCTGCTCCCGCAGCCTTTAGGGCATCTCAAAGTTGAGCTGCCCTAAAGCCCCGGCGCTCCCACCTCCTGAACCTCGGCCCTCAAGGACTTCCCCATGGACGCACCCCTCCCCACCTCGCTGGACATCAAGGGCATACTGGACATTTTGCCCCACCGCTACCCCTTCCTGCTTGTTGACCGCGTGACCGAGATGGAGCTTAACAGCCACATCCGCGCCTACAAGAACATCACGTTCAACGAAAGCTTCTTTCAGGGCCATTTTCCGGGCGCGCCGGTCATGCCGGGCGTGCTGATCATCGAAGCCCTGGCCCAGACGGGCGTGATCCTGGTCTGCAAAAGCTCGCCCCCCGCCGCGTTTGACGACAAGCTCTACCTCTTCACCGGCATCGAAAAGGCGCGCTTCCGCCGCCCGGTGCGCCCCGGCGACAAGCTGGAACTGGAATGCTCCGGCCTCGTGCACAAGCTCCAGCTCTGGAAAATGAACGCCCGCGCCTACGTGGACGGCGCCCTGGTGGCCGAAGCCCAGCTCACGGCCTCCGCCATGCCCAAGGCGGCGTTTTAACCATGGCCGCCGTCATCCATCCTTCCGCCTTCGTCGATCCCGGCGCGGAGCTTGCGGACGGCGTTGTGGTCGGCCCCTGCGCCGTGATCGAAAACCATGTGGCCATCGGCGCGCGCACCCGCGTGGACGCCTTCGCCACCATTAAAAACTTCACCACCCTGGGCGAGGACAACCACATCCACTCCTACGCCATGGTGGGTGGCGATCCCCAGGATCTCAAATACCACGGCGAAGTGAGCCGCCTCGTCATCGGCAGCCGCAACAATATCCGCGAGTTCTCCACCCTGCACCGGGGCACGGAAAGCGGCAGCGGCGTCACCACCATCGGCGACGACAACCTGATCATGGCCTACGCCCATGTGGCGCACGACTGCACAATCAAAAACCGCGTGGTCATGTCCAACAACGCTACCCTGGCCGGGCACTGCCTGGTGGACGACGGCGCAATCCTCGGCGGCCTCTCGGCCGTGCACCAGTTCGCCCGCGTGGGCAAGCACGCCTTTGTGGGCGGCATGTCGGGCATTTCGCAGGATCTGCCCCCCTGGATGCTGGCCATCGGCAACCGGGCCGAGGTGCAGTCGCCCAATATCGTGGGCCTGCGGCGCATCAAGGCCTCGCAAGAGCTGCTTGGCGCGTTCAAGCAGGCCTTCCGCCTGGTGTGGCACTCGGGCCTGCCCCGGCCCGACGCCCTCTACCAACTGGAAGCCGAATACGGCCACCTGCCCGAACTTGCCGACTTCATCACCTTTGTGCGCGAAAGCCAGCGCGGCATCCTGCCCGGCAGCCGCCGCGACGCGGAATAGGTTAATTTGGAGAGGCTCCGCCTCCCCAAGCCCCTCCGGCAGGGGCCTGAGGCCCCTGCACCCCGCAATAACGGAAACTCCCGCAGCTTGGCATGATACCGAAAACCCCGCGCGAAAGCGCGGGGTTTTCGTATTGTGGGGGTCTGGGGGCCATCATGGCCCCCAGCGGGGTTCGGGGCGGAGCCCCGAGCCTTCATCTTTATTTTTCCAGGCGCAGGCGCGTTTCCAGTTCCGGGTCGAGCGGGGCCCAGAACGTGCCCTCGCTGCGGTCGATGCGCACCATGCCCGGCCCGGCGTTGCGCATGGGGTGGATATATTTGGCAAGCGCGTACTGGATTTCCGCGCGGGCCTCGTCCTTCAGCCGGCTTTTGAGCGCGGCCAGGGCTCCGGCTTCGCGCAGGGTGCGCTCGGGCACCTCGCGGCCGGGGTGATCGCGGCGGATGATCACGTGGGCGCTCGGCCCGATCGCCGTATGGATCCAGTAGTCATGCGGCGCGGCCAGACGCAGGACGGCCAGGTTGCCCTTGGTGTCGCGCCCGCGCAGAAGCAGAAAGCCGTCGCCGCTGCGAAAGGCCTGCACGTTGGGCGGCAGCGGTTTGGACGCCCGGGTGGGCGCGGTTTTGGCCGTGGGCGCTCCCGGCGCGGGCGGCGCGGATACGGCGGCGGCGTGCTCGGCGGCGTTTTTTTCCGCTTCCACGGCGGCGCGGCGCTCGGCCAGGCGGGCGAGCCCCCGCCGTCCCCGGCCGGCCTGATGGAAAAGCGCGGCCATGTTTTCGCGCACGGTCAGGCGGGGATCCAGCGTGATGGAGCGCACCGGGACGTCGAGGCCGTCGGGATCGTCCGTTTCGGGCAGCGTGACGGAGGCGGCCTTGTCGTCCGGGCCAAAAAGGTAAAGCCGCGACTGGAGCAGGAGCGCGTCGTCCTGCTTGGCGCACAGGGCGCGCAGGCGTTCTTCTTCTTTGTCCAGCTTGGCTTGCAGCCGGGCCAGGCGCGAAGCTTCGGCCGCGTGCGGCTTGGCAGCCTCCGTGCGGGCTTTGGCCGCGGCCGGGGCGTAGACCTGGCTTTCTCCGGCCAGGGCCAGCGGCTCGAACGGGCTTTCCCACACGCTGGCGCGCCAGGGGCCGCCCATGGCGGCAAGCTGGGCCGGGGGCAGCGGCCAGGCCGAAACCTCGCGGCGGCCGGCGGCGTCTTCGTACAAAAACACGTCGCCGCCGCCCCATTCCAAGTCCATGAGCAGCGGGCCGATGTCGTCCACGGGCAGATGCGGCAGGCTGCGGCGCAGGGCGGGCGTGATCGCGGGCCAGTCGCGCCAGAGGTCAGAAGACGACATCAGCGCGTCGTACGGCGGGTTGGGCCACAGCGGGCCGCCATGTTCGGGGCCGGGCGCGGCGCAGAGTGATGCGCCTTCGCGCAGGTCGAGGCAGAGCCAGGTATCGTCGGGAAAAAGCGGGGGCGAGGGCGCAAAGCGCAGATAGAGCCGCCGTTCCATCCAGCGGGCCGTCGCTTCCAGAATGTGCCGGTCGCCCACGTATTTGCGCAGGCGCATGATCGGCGCGGGGGGCTGGGCGGGCGCGGGCAGGCGGTGCTGCGCCACAAAGAGGAAGGGCGTCTGGCGATCGGCCCGCAGCACCAGGTGGCGCTTTTTGGGCAGGCCGTCGGGCGCGCCGTAAAGGCTGATGGACACGACGCCCGGGCCGGGCTGGTGGATTTTTTCCACGCGCGCGCCGGGCAGGGAGGGGATCAGGGCGTCGCACAAGCGGCGAAAGAGATGGGCGTCCATAATACCGGCGGGCGATGGGCAAAGCGGGACGCAAAGCGCGGCCCGGCCTTGCGGTCGGGCTGATGCCGCCTAGCTGCCCTGAATGTCTTCGCCTTCTTCCTGGCGGGCTTTGCAGGAAACGCACAGCGTGGTGACGGGCCGGGCCTTGAGGCGGGCCACGCCGATTTCCTCGCCGCATTCCTCGCAAATGCCGTACACGCCGTCGTCCATGCGTTTGACGGCGTCCTGGATTTTATGGATGAGGCGGCGTTCGCGGTCGCGGATGCGCAGGGTGAACGAGCGGTCGGACTCGGCGCTGGCGCGATCGGAAGGATCGGCGAAAGCGGCGGGGCTGTCCGTCAGCTCTTCGAGGGTGGAGTCGCCCTTCTGCTGGGCTTCCTCCAACATTTGCTGAAGCAGGGTATGGAAATAGGCCAAATCGTCTGGGCTCACGTTTCCTCCTCAACGGCATCCGGGGGGGCCGGTCGAAGCCGCGCACGGCGCGGTATCGCCGCTGGCTACATCAACGAGAGTATATACGGGATCTCGGCGGGCGTGTAAAGAGCGATTCCCCCAAACGTCACGGGCTCTAGAACATGGCATGTCCCAAGCCCGTGCCATTTGCGCTAAGGCCGCACGGCCTCCAGCGCGGCCCGCAAATCGGCGAACGAGCCCGCCGCCGGGCCGAGATCCGGGGCGCGGAAGCCCAAAAAGGGAATCCCGGCCCGCGCCGCCGCCTGCTGATCCGTCTGGCTGTCGCCCACAAAAACAACGCGTTCCGGCGGCAGCGCCCAAGCGCGCAAAATGCGCAGCGAGCCTTCGGGGTCGGGCTTGGGCGGCGCGACGGCCACGGTCATGACCGGGTCAAAGTAGCCCTCCAGCCGGAAATCGCGCAGCAGGGCGGCCATGCCGTCGTTGCGGTTGGTATGCACCCCGAGGCGCAGGCCCCGGATGCGGCAGGCGTCCAGAAAATCGTGCAGACCTTCGTGCGGCAGCATGAGCGGGCGGATATCACGGTCGTAGTCGATGCGCCGCGCCACTTCGCCCATCGCGGACAGCAGCGCCGGCGGAATGATGGCCTCCACGGCCTGGCGCGCCGTGCTCATGTGGACGTAGCGCTCCTGCGCGGGCGTCATGGGCGGCAGGCCCACGCCCTCGCGCAGCAGGTTGTAGTAGCGGATGTTGGCCGGACAGGAATCGACCAGCACGCCGTCGCAGTCAAAAATGACGCCCTCGGGCGCGCCGCCGGGCAACGCGGCCAGAAAGGCGGCCAGATGCTCCACGTTGAGGAAGGCGGCGTTCATGGCAGCGCCTCCCAGCCGGCGGGCAACAGGAACGTCAGATCGCGATCTCCCAACGAGGCGGACGGCCGGGACGCGCCCAGCGCCTTCCACAGCGGCAGGCGCAGCGCGCAAAAGCCGTCTACCGCCGCGGCGGGCTCGCCGCCAAAGGCCGCAAGAGCCTCCGCCATGGCCCTGTCGTTCACGGCCACAGCGCCGCCGTCCGGCAAAAAGACCTCGGCCGCCGCCAGCACCAGGGGCCAGGCGGGCAGCGGGGTTTCGGCCCGCGCTTCGCCATCCGGCGCGAAGGATATGTCGGCTTCGGCGCTCTTGGCGTTGTTTGCCGCGCCCAGGCCCTCGCCAAGCAGGGCGTCCAGAGCGGCCCTGCCCTCGCTGACCCGGCGCTCCAGCGCCCGCAAATCGAGAATCTGCGTTTCTTGCAGCCAGGCCAGAATCAGCGCGCGCTGGGCCGCAACGCGGGTTCCGTCCGGCGCGTTTTCCGGCGCGTTGCCGCGCAATTCGGCCAGCGCCCGGCGCTCGGCGGGCGAAAGATCGTCGCCGGCAAAAGCGGCCGTGCTCCACAAGCTGGCCGCCTGCACGGGCGCGCCGTGGCCGCCCTCGCGGGACAGCCGCTCAAAATCCGCCAGGCAGGCCGCCGCCTGGGCGGGCGTCCAGTCGTAGGCGGGCGTCCAGCTTCCGGCGGGCGCGGGGCCGGGCAGGCCGGGCCACAGCGTTGCCGCGCCGGCAAGGGCGGGCAAGGGTTTGGCAAGCTCCGGGCGTAAACGGGGCAGGGCAAGGCGCATGGGATTCCTCCTTGGGCTGCGGCAGCATAGCGCCGGGCCGAAGTTCCGGCAAGCGGGGCCGAAAAGAACGGTTCCGGCCCGCCGCCGCGCTTGACCTGCCCCTCCTTCGCCCGCTATATTCACGAAAGGTTTTATTAAACGCCCGCGCCGCGTTGCACGGGGTTTGGAGGTCGGCTATGTTTGGTATCGGTATGCAGGAGCTGTTGCTTATCCTGGTGGTTGTCCTTGTCGTATTCGGGGCCAAGCGCCTGCCGGAAATCGGCGGCGGCCTCGGCAAGGCCATACGCAATTTCCGCCAGGCGGCTTCGGAGCCTGATGAAATAGACATTACGCCCAAGGATCAAAAAAAGAATCCCGAAGACAAGGCCTGATTGCGGCAAAGACCCCACCCGCCAGAAAACATATGAGGAGAGCCCCATGATCGTTGAACAAATCTCCATTTTTCTTGAAAACAAGGCCGGACGCCTGGTGGAAGTGACCAAGGCTCTGGCGGACGCCAAAATCAACATCCGCGCGCTCTCGCTGGCCGACACCTCCGATTTCGGCATCCTGCGCCTCATTGTGGACAACACCGAAAAAGCCAAAGCCATCCTTAAAGAGCGCGGCCTGACCGTGGGCCGCACCAACGTGGTGGCCGTGGAAGTGGTGGATCAGCCCGGCGGCCTGGATCACATCCTGCGCGTGCTCAGCGAAGCCAACATCAATGTCGAATACATGTACGCCTTTGTGCAGCGCGAAGACGCCAACGCCACGCTCATTTTCCGCTTCGACCGCACCGAGCAGGCCGTGGACGTGCTGCAAAAGAACAATATTCCGATCATCCCGGCCTCGCGCATCTGCGCGTAGCCGCCTCGCAACCGCAATAAGGCGCTCCGTCCGTTCCGCCCGCTGGAACGGACGGAGCGCTCGCGTTTTTGCCGCCTTCCCCGGCCGGCATCTCCCGAGCGCCATTCCCGTCCATCCGGCGCTCCCCCCTTTTCCGGAGCGCACGCGCAACATCCCGCCTGACGGCCGCACGCCGTTACGCGAGATGTTGCGTTTGGCGCCCTGCGCGACGCCGCGCGAACCTCGCGAACTTTCTTCCTATCCGGCATGTTGTTCTAAAAAGAACAAAACATATTCCACACAAATATTGCCATAGCCTGAGCAGGCTGATATTCATCATTAATTCGTCTGAAACACGGCGCCGCATCCCCCTGACACCTTGTGCGCGGGCTGGCGTTTTTTGCGTTCCATCACATTATCCGGAGAAAAAAAATGAGTCAAAACGCTACTGTAACACCATCAAACCTTGACGACTATCCCTACGGCAAAAAATGGGCCTATTTTGTGCTTTTTTTGCTTTTCATGCTGATGATGTCCAACTTTCTGGATCGCCGCGTCATTATTCCGCTCTTCCCCGCCATCAAGGCGGAATTCGGGCTCAGCGACGCCCAGCTTGGCATTTTGGGCGGGGCCGTCAATTTTACGCTGCCTCTGCTGGTGTTTCCCGTCGCCTACTTCCTGGATCGCTATTCCCGCAAGAAGCTGGTCGGCGCCATGGCGGCCATATGGACAGCCTGCACCCTGCTTTGCTCCCTCAGCACGGGTTTTTGGTCGCTCTTTCTGTACCGGCTCGGCGTGGGTGTCGGCGAATCGGGCTACGGCCCCGGCTCCACCGCCATCACGGCCGACTATGTTCCCAAGTCCAAGCTTTCCTCCGCGCTTGGCTTCATCAACTCCGGCGCGTCGTTCGGGGTGGTGATCGCCATTTTGGCCGGCGGTTTCATCACCCCGCGTCTGGGCTGGAAGGCGGCCTTCGCCCTGGTGGCTTTGCCCGGCATTCTTTTCACCATCCTGATTTTCTTCATCAAGGAACGGACGAACCTCCCCACGGCCGGCGCAAACGCCGCTCCGGCGCGGGTTCCCATGATCCCGTTCCTGAAAAAGATGCTCACCTGCCCCACCATGCTGCTTCTGTTTATGGCCAATGCCGCCTTTATCCTGTTCCAGGCCGGGGTCAACACCTGGAATACCACCCTGTTTGTGCGGGTGCATCAGCTGCCGCTGGAAAAAGCCTCCGTCCTGGCCGCCGGCCTGGTGGTGCTGTCCGGCGTGAGCACGCTGCTCGGCGGCGTTGTGGTGGACAGGCTGCGCAGACGCTTTCCTAAAGCGCCGATGATCTGCTGCGCCTTCTTCGCGTTCTGGACAGGCCTCTTCTATGTGTGGGGCTTCTTCTTCGCGCCCGTGGACAAGCAGATTATGGCCATTTTCATCGCCTCGCTCACCGTGGGCGGCACCACGGGCCCCATGATGGCCGCCATTGTGGAAATTTCGCCATCCGCGGCCAAGGCGAGCGCCACCAGCCTGATGATCATCGTGCAAAACATTTTCGGCCTGGCCTTCGGGCCCATCCTGATCGGCCTGCTCTCCGACCACATGGGGCTTGAGGCGTCGATCGGCAGCCTCTCCCTGCTGTGCCTGATTTCCGGCGTCTTCTACCTGCTGTGCTCGCTGTTCTATGCCCGCGACAAGGAGCGGGCGGAAATTCTTTAACCCGGCCCCCAACAAAAAACTCCCCGTCCGGGCGATCCGGGCGGGGAGTTTTTTGTTGGCGCGCGGTACGCCCCTTTAAACAGCAAACTCCCCGTCCACCGGGGAGTTTGCTGTTTAAAAGGCGGCCAGTCGCGGAATCAGTTCGCGGGGGCGCTCAATTCAGCCTTCAAATCGGGCCGGATTTCGCCAATCGCGATGTAAAGCCGCGAAAGCGTGGTCAGGTAGTCGGCCTTGGCCGCGGTCAGGGCCAGTTCCGCCGCCGCCAGTTCGGACTGCGCGGTCAGCAGATCGAGGTTGGTGCCCGACTCCAGCTGGTAGCGCATCCTGGCGTTGTCGTAAGACTCCTGGGCGCGCAGGATGGCGCGCTCGGCCACGGCGATCATGCGGCGGGAATCCTGAAGCCCGAGCAGCGACGACTGGATTTCATACGCGGCGTTGTTGAACGTGGACTGCATCTGGGCCTGAAGCGCGGCCACCTGCGACCTGGCCTGCGCCGACGTGTACCAGCGGCGGCCGGAGCTGAACAGGTTCCACTGCGCGGTAAGGCCCGCCTGCCACTGGCTGTAGCCCTTGGGGGCGATTTTGCCGCCCGAGGCGTCCCATGAGTCGCCCTGCGTGCCCCAGTTGAGGCTGGCCGCGAGTTGGGGGAAGAAAGACGCGCGCGCTATGCCCTGATCCTTGCGGGCGATGTCCACGGCCTTCTGGGCCAGCAAAAGATCGGGCCGGGCGCGGAAGGCTTCTTCCAGCAAGGACTCGAAAGCGCGCTCGAACTTGACGATGCCGAGGTCGCCCGCGTAGTTCACGTCGGCGTTCACGGGCAGGTTGAGCAGGGTATTGAGCTGGGCGCGGGTGATGGAACGGGTGTTTTCGCTCTGGATCAGCACGGCTTCGGCGCGGGTGACGTCCACTTCCGCCTGGAGTATGTCCAGCCGGGGGCGCAGGCCCACGTGGAACGCGGCCTGGGCCAGCTCGAGCTGGGCCCTGGCGCGATCCAGCGAGCGCTGGGTGCTGCGGATATTTTCTTCCGCCCGCAAATAGTTGAGAAACTGCGCCTGCACCTGGCCCACGATCGCCAGCCGGGCGTTCTGAAGCTGCAATTCCTGGCTTTCCTTTTGCAGCGTCGCCTTCTGGTAGGTATTGAGCAGGTTGAAGCCGGTAAAAATCGGCTGCGTCGCGCCCACGCCCCAGGCATAGACGTTCTGGTCGTTGCGCATGGGCCGGGCTTCGTTGTAGCGCGTCACGCCGTAGGAGGTGTTGACGCTGGGGCCGAACGCCCCGCGCACGGCCTTGCGCGCGGATTCCGCGGCTTCCACGGCGTGCTCGGCGCTTTCCACGCGCGGGTTGGCCTCCAGCGCGTGCCGCACGGCCTCTTCCATCGTATAGGTGCCCTCCGCGCGGACAGCGGACGGCGCGGCAAGCAGGGCCGCCAGGGCCACGGCCGTCAGGGCCGCGCGGGAAGAGCGGAACGGAAGGCGGGGCGGGAACAGACGGGACGGGCGGAACGTGCAGGTCATGGGGGGAGGCTCCCTCTACCCCGGCGCGCCGGGGGATAATGCATGATTTTTCAGCCAGATTCCTAGCGTAAAGCGCGCGCCCTGTCCACGCCGGAACGGGCCTTTGGCCTCCCCTGCAATAATTTGCAATATTTTTTCGTTGCATCCTTGGCTGCACGCGCTTATTGAGGAGGTCAGACGATGCCGCTTCCGGGATGGACGCGGCGCTTCGTCGCGCGGCCTGGGCCGCGCCCAACATTGCATCGTTTCGGAGTCTGCATGGATTTCAGTATCTTTTCCCTGTTCCTGCAAGCCACGCTTGTGGTGCAGTTGATCATGGGTCTCTTGCTGCTCATGTCGATCTCGAGCTGGGCCGTGATCATCGCCAAGTGGATTTCGCTGCGCGCGGCGGACAAAAAGGCCCGCGAGGGCTTTGACCAGTTCGAGAGCGCCAAGGATCTGCGCCTGGCCGTGCAAAGCCTGGGCACGGATCCCGACTCGCCCCTCTACACCGTGGCGCAGTATGGCGTGGTGGAGTTTAACCGCTCCAAGGAAGTCGGCGCGTCCGAAGAAGTGGTGGTGGACAGCGTGCGCCGCGCCCTGCACCAGGGCGTGGGCCACGAAATAGCCCGGCTGAACGCCTCGCTCGCCCTGCTGGCCACCGCCGCGAACACCGCGCCCTTTATCGGCCTGTTCGGCACGGTATGGGGCATCATGAACTCCTTCCACTCCATCGGCATGATGAAGTCGGCCTCGCTGGCCACGGTGGCGCCCGGCATTTCCGAAGCGCTGGTGGCCACCGCCATCGGCCTGGCCGTGGCCATTCCCGCCACCATAGCCTACAACCTCTTCCTCGGCAGGCTGGGCGGCATAGAAACGCGGCTGGTCAACTTTGCCGGGGCGTTCCTCAACCGCGTCCAGCGCGAGGTCAACACCCAGCAGCCGGCGCGCGCCACTTCCTACTAGGAGCTTGCCATGGCCGCCTCTGTAGGAAAAAAGGGCCTCGTGTCCGAAATTAACGTCACGCCCTTTGTGGACGTGATGCTGGTGCTGCTGATCATTTTCATGGTCACCGCGCCGATGATGGATCAGGGTCTGGACGTGGATCTGCCCGAAGCCAAGCAGGTGGACGTGCTGCCCACCGAAACCGAGCACCTGGTGCTGACCATACGCCAGGACGGCTCGCTCTTTCTTGACACCTACCCCGTCGCCCTGGACGAACTGGAAACGCGCCTTGCCGTGCTGGTGGCCGAAAAGGGCCGCGCGCTCTATCTCCAGGCCGACAAGTCCGTGGCGTACGGCCTTGTGGTGGACGTGATGGGCCGCATCAAGGCCGCGGGCGTCGACAAGCTCGGCATGATCGCCATGCCCGCCGCCGAAACCGCCAAACCCGGCGCCAAACCCGCAACCGCGCCCGCGCGCGGGACACAGCAGCGTCAGCCGAACAGCTGACCCAGCCATGCGTATCAGCAGCTTTTTCCTCTCGCTTTTCCTGCACATCGCGGTGCTGGCCGCCATGTTGTTCTGGCCGGCCTACCGCCCGGTGGATCTGACCTCGCAGGCCTATCAGGTGAGCATTGTCATGGGCGACCCCGGCGGGGAAAACCTGCCTTCGCCCGTGCTGGGCCCCCGGCCCCCGGCCTCCGGCAATCCCACGCCCTCCGCCGCGCCCGCGCCCAGGCCCGAAGCGCCGCAAACCCCGCAGGACGCCCCCGCGCCGCCCGTGGAACGCCCGGCCACGCCCGAAGCCGTGCCGCAGCCCTCCTCCGTGCCCACGCCGCCTCCGCCCCAGCCGGTGGAAGTGCCCGCAAACAATCCCGTGGCTGTGCCGGCCGAGCCCGCCAAGCCCCGCGAACCCGAGCCCAAGCCCGAGCCGAAGCCGGAACCCAAACCCGAAACCAAACCTGCACCCAAGCCCACCCCGGCGCGCGATCCGCTGGCCGACGCCCTGGCCGACGCCCGCCGCCAGACCGGGCAAACGCCGTCTTCCGGCCGCTCGGGCGGATCGTCGGGCGGTTCGTCCGCCTCGCGCGCGCTGGCCGATCTCCAGTCGCAAACGGGCCGCACGGGCGTGGGCGGAGGCGCAGGCCAGGGCGACGGCCCCGGCGGCGGCGGCATTTACGACGTTTACGCCGGCCTTGTGATCCTGGCCGTGCAGCCCAACTGGAGCATGCCCACCTACTCGCGCGACAACCTTGTCGTCCAGGTGCGCATCAAGCTGGATCCCACGGGCAAGGTGCTCGATTGCGACATTGTCCGCTCCTCGGGCCGCGCCGACTTCGACGCTTCGGCCGTCAACGCCGTGTTGCGCACGGCCACGCTGCCCGCGCCGCCCACGCCCGCCCAGCAGGATCTGATCATCTCCTTCAACGCTCAGCAGATGGCCGGTCGATAGACTTGCCCCCTCCGCCCCAAAGCATATATACTGGGGCCGCTTTCCATTTCTGGAGGATGCTCATGCCCTCGACGATTTGCCGCCAATGGCTCGCTCCGACTCTCATTATCGCCTGCATGACGGCCGCTTCGCACGCCGTTGTCGTCAGCGCCGACACCAACGGCGGCTACGGCGCGCAGGTGATGGACATTATCCTGGCCAACTGGACGCGCCCCGCCGGCGCGAAAGGCTCCACCTCCGTTCTTGTGCGCATCACCAACGACGGCCGCCCCTTCTCGTGCGAGTTGCGCAAGGGTTCGGGCAACCCGGCGGTGGACGACGCCATCTGCATGGCCGTGGCCAAGGCGGGGATGTTCCCGCCCGCGCCCTACGCCGCCCCGGCGGAAGTGGCGCTGACCTTCATCTACGATGACACCGCGCCCGCGCCGGCCCCGGCCGCTCCCGCCACGCCCAAAACCTACGCCGACACCCTGATCGAAAACACCCGGCCGCACATCGTCCTGCCCGCGGATCTCAAGGGCGAATTCAGCGCCGTCCTGCGCCTGACCGTCCTGCCCGACGGCTCCCTGGCCGAATACAAGATGGAAAAATCCTCCGGCTCGCCCGCCCTGGACGCCGCCATACTCCGCGCCCTGTTCCAGCCGGGCTCCATCACCCCGCCGCCGGACAACAAGCAGCAGGACGTCACGCTCACGTTCTCCGTCAACGCCAATTAACCCCGCCAAAGGATTCCCCATGCCGATCCCTGCTCCGAACCGCGACCGGCAGGCCAGCGGCTCGCGTTTCACGTCCGGCCTCTGGCGCATCCCGGCGCTTTGCCTCGCCGTCTGCCTCCTGCTGCCGTTCGCGGCTCTGGCCGCCGAAAACGCAGGGGCCTCCACGCCCGCCGTTCCCGTAGCGGCGACGGCGGCGACGGCCGCCACGGCGACTCCCGCGGCAACGGCCCCCGTGGCGGCGGAAGAAGTGCAGGGCGCGTGGGACGCCCTTGTCCACGACAGCCTCAAGGCCCTGGCCGACATCGAAACCCAGGCCGCCGAGCTTCAGTCCCGCCTGCCCGCGCTGGCCGAGCCGGTGACGCGGCTGCTGCCCTCGCTGACCACGGAATTCAAGCAGCTTTCGGCCCTGGCCCAGCTCAGCCAGAACATGCCCGCCGAGCTTTCCGTGGTGGCCGAACGCGCCCGCCGCCTGAACGAGCAGATCCGCGCGCTGGTCGCGCCGCTGGAAAGCAGCATGTCGTCGCTGGCCAACCGCCTCAACGAGCTGGCCGCGATGGACGTGGATATTCCCGAAGCGGCGGACGAGGCCATGCAGGATTTTCACCAGCAGCTGGCCGGAACGCAGAAACGGCTGAAAAGCCTCCAGACGCGCATGACCGCCGTGCTGGCCCCCGTGAACAAGCTGAGCGAGGACATCACGGCCTTCCAGAGCCGCATCGAAAAAAACATGCCCGAGTTATGGCGCGCTTATTATCTTGCGCCCACGGGCAAAGTTTTCGATCCGGCCACCTGGGAGATGGATTTCCAGCGCCTCGGCTCCATTCTGAACATCTTCGCCCTGCGCACCGGCACCGAACTGCCGCGCAGCGGCGCCGATCAGCTCTTCACGCTGCTGCGCATCCTGGCGGCCGCCGTGCCCCTGCTTCTGCTGCTGTACGCCTCCCGGCGGGCGGCGGCGCGCGTCACCTCGCCCGCGGCGCGCGCGGGCTGGCTGCGCGTGACGGAAAGCGGCGCGCTGTGGTTTGTGGCCGGCCTTGCGCTCTATTACGCGGCGGTGGGCGGCACCGACGTCTACCAGATGCTGGCCTCGCTCGGCGCGCTCACGCTCTGCTGGGGCCAGATGCGCATGGCCTGGGATCTGTATGTGTTCGGCCAGCCGGACAAGCCGAAACTCTCCCCGCTGTGGCCCATGTTTCCCCCGCTGCTGGCGGGCATGATCCTGCTGTATTTCAACTCGTTTCCGCTTCTGCTGACCCTGGGCTGGCTTGCCACGCTCGCGGTTTCGCTGTGGCGGGCCCACGCGCGCAAGCCTTTTGACGACAAGCTGACCAAGGCGCTGCTGCCCGGCTTCACCGGCGTCCTCTGGTTGAGCCTGATCCTTTCGTTCATTGGCTTCACCCGGCTTTCCATCCTGATCTGCGCGGCGTACACGGCGCTTGGCGTGTGCATCCAGCAGGACGTGGCCGTGCTGCGCCTCGGCAACAGCATGGAGCAGGCGCTGCCCGAAAACGGCGCGCGCACGCTGGCCATGCGCCTTTTGCTGGCCCTGGCCGTGCCCCTGGCCCTGCTTGTGGTCACCCTGACGCCGGGCCTGTGGATCCTGGCCTACCCCGGCGGCGTCTACCTGCTGCGCCACGCGGCCAACCTCGGCTTCAGCGTGGGGGCCTTCTCCTTCAACATCATGCAGGTGGTGAGCATTTTCATCGCCTTCTACCTCACGCGCTCGCTCATCGTGGTGGGCAAAACCTTCATCACCGGCCTGCGCAAGGGGAGCGCCGCGTCCTCCCCGCTGGTGGGGCCGTTCCAGACCGCCTACACCTACGCCCTGTGGGCGCTGTTCGGCCTCTATGTGCTGGGCGCGCTCGGCTTCCAGCTGACCAGCCTCGCCATTGTGGCCGGCGGCCTGAGCGTGGGCGTGGGCTTTGGCCTGCAAAACATTGTGCAGAACTTTATCAGCGGCCTGATGGTCATCTTCGGGCAGATCATCCGCGAGGGCGACGTGGTGGAAGTGACCGGCGTGACCGGCGTGGTCAGGCGCGTCAATATCCGCTCCACCCAGGTGGAAACGTTCGACAACGCCGTGGTCTTCATCCCCAACTCGCAGTTTCTTTCCAACGCCTTCACCAACTGGACGCACAACGGCCTCTCGGTGCGCAAGGAAATCGCCGTGGGCGTGGCCTACGGCTCGGATCTGGCGCTGTGCATGCGCCTTTTGACGCAGGCCGCCTCCGAACACCCCAAAACCCTGGCCTACCCCGCGCCCACCGTCTTTTTCACCGACTTCGGCGCCAGTTCGCTCAATTTGCTGCTGCGCTACTGGATAGGCGACTACGGCCAGGGCATGATCATCACCACGGAAATCCGGCTGCGCGTCAACGAGCTTTTTGCGCAGAACGGCATTTCCGTCCCCTTCCCGCAAATGGACGTGCACATGAACCCGGAAGGCGACGAGGCGGAAGTTCCCTCTGCCGCAAATGCCGCAGCTGCCGCAAATGCGGCGGAAACCGCGAAGGCCGTCTCTCCGGCCTGACCCTGCCCCAAGGAGGCTGATCATGCCCGGCATCACGGATCCCCTGGATATACGCGGCGTGCGCCTTAAAAACCGCCTGGTCATGGCGCCCATGGTCACGCGCTCCCTGCTGGCGGCGCGGGGCGAACCGCACTTCAACGAGCGCCACGTGGAACATTACGAGGCCCGGGCGCGCGCGGGCACAGGGCTTGTCATTGTGCAGTCCACGGGCGTCTGGGGCGCGACCGACCACACCGCCATGTGGGCGCCGGAAAGCACGGACGCCATGCGCCGCATGGCCGAGGCCGTCCACCGCCACGGCGCGCGCATCATGATCCAGCTTGCCCCGGCCGATACCGACATCAACAACCTGAGCGCCGACGCCATGCTCCAGATCCGGACGGAAATGGAGCAGGCCGCCGTCAACGCCTGCGACGCCGGTTTTGACGGCGTGGAATACCACGGCGCGCACGGCTTCGCGCTCTGCAAGTTTCTGGACGCCGCCTATAACCGCCGCGGCGACGCATACGGCGGCCCGCCCGAAAACCGCGCCCGCGTCATCACCAGCGTGCTGCCCGCCGTCCGCGCGCGCACCCGGCCGGACTTCATCCTCTCGGCCCGCGTGGGGGAATACACGCCCGCCAGCGAGGACGGCATCGCCATGGCCCGGTTGCTCGAAGCCGCGGGGCTGGACATGCTCAGCGTGTCGTTTGGGATGCAGCCGCCCGCCGGGCCGGTTCCGCCGGATTTTCCGTTCAGCCCGATCACGTTGTCCGGCTGGCGCATCAAGCAGGCGGTGGGCATTCCGGTCATCGGCGTCAACGAAATCCGCACGCCGGAGCAGGCGCGGATGCTGGTGGAACGCGGATATGCCGATTTGGCGGGCATAGGCCGGGCCATGCTGGCCGACGCCGATTTTGCCCGTTATGTGCTGGAAGGCGGAACGCCGAAAATGTGCCGGAACTGCCCGCGCTGCCGCTGGTTTGAAGACCCGGCGGATTGCCCGGCACGGAGATAAGGATTTTTTTGGGGGGCCTCCGGCGGGGGAGGGCGTAACGCCCGGTTTTTCGGCGGCTGCGCCGCCACCGACTTTAATACCTCTTTCCCCTGCGCCTCCAGCGGGGAGGAAAGAGGGTTTTCTCTGGGTTTTCAGGCGGCTGCGCCGATGGGCCTTTTAATCACTCTTTCCCCTGCGCCTCCGGCGGGGAGTGAGGGGGCCTGTTATGGGAGAAACCTGCGGTTTCTCCCCTCCTCGGCCCCCTCCTCCACCTCCCCCCGGAACACCCCTCTTCCGCTGACCCCTCTCGTTGAGAAAGCTCCATCGTCCGGCCGCATGCTCGCCGAAGCGGCTCGACATGCGACGCCATTAACCGCCCGCACTCCGCTCGCCTCTGG
>JAVBMS010000066.1:0-18686 GCA_031552135.1 Mailhella sp. | reverse complement strand
AGGAAAAACTCGCCACCGTCGCCGGGAAAATCAAAAGGCTCGAAGCAAAGATGGGCGGAATAACGCCCGCGGTATTCACCTTGAGGGGCAAATGCGTGGTCTGCCCGCCGTACATTTTCCGGCCCACCTGCCGTTTAGCGTAGTGGATGGGAATACGCCTTTGGGCACGTTCCCCAAACACAATCCCCACCAAAACCGCCAGCATGAATGCAAGCAGGATGATGGCCTGAAAAATGCTGAACGTTCCCGCGCCGATAAGTTCAACAGAATGCATGATGGCGCGGGGAAGCCCGGTCACAATGCCCGAGAAGATGATCAACGAGATACCGTTGCCTATCCCCTTCTCGGTGATCTGCTCGCCGAGCCACATGATAAGAACTGTCCCGGCGGTCATGGTGATCACCGTGACCAGCCTGAAAGACAGCCCCGACATGATGACAAGGGGAGCGCCGGTAATGGGGCTGTTCATGCTTTCCAACACCGAGGCAAGGCCGAAGCCTTGCACGATGGTGATAAGCACCGTGCCGTACCGGGTATACTGCGTGATCTTTTTGCGTCCGGCCTGCCCTTCTTCCTTGGCCATGCGCTTGATGTCCGGGCTCACCACCTGCAGAAGCTGCAAGATGATGGACGCGGAGATGTACGGCATGATGCCGAGAGCGAACACCGACACGCGGGAGAGACCGCCGCCGGAGAACATGTCGAGCAGAGCGAAAACCGAACCCTGAAGGTTGGCGAAAAACTGCGCGAGAGCCGCCCCGTCCACGCCGGGCACGGGCACGTGCACTCCCACCCGGTACGCGCACAAGAGGAAGAACGTCCACAGGAGCTTGTTGCGCAGTTCCGGCACCATGGCCAGTTTATCGATCCCGCTGGCCACGGTTTACTCTCCGGCCGCGGGGCTTTCTTCCGCGCACAGTTCGGTCACCGAGCCGCCGGCGGCCTGGATTTTTTCCACGGCGCTGCGGCTGAACTTGTGGGCTTCCACCGTAAACGCGGCCGTCACTTCGCCAAGGCCCAGGATTTTGACCGGGGCGCCGAACGGAGCCAGGCGCTTCGCGTAGATGTCGTCCAGGGTGATTTCTTTCTGGCCGGCAAAGACAGCCTGAAGGCGATCGAGATTGATCACTTCAAACGTTGTCTTGAAAAGGTAATTTTTGAAGCCGCGCTTGGGCAGGCGGCGCTGCAGGGGCATCTGGCCGCCTTCAAAGCCGGGGCGCACGCCGCCGCCGGAACGGGCGTTCTGGCCCTTGTGGCCCTTGCCCGCCGTGCCGCCAAGACCGGAACCGCCGCCACGGCCGACGCGACGGCGCGCTTTGCGTTCTTCCGGAAACGGATACAGATCGTTCAGTCTCATTATTCGCTGACCTCTACCAGGTGCGAAACCCTGGCGATCATGCCGCGCACGGCGGCGTTGTCCTGATGTTCCTTTACCTGTTCGCGCCGGCTCAGGCCCAAGGCTTCCAGCGTTTTGCGCTGGTTGGGATTGCAGCCGATATAGCTTCTGACAAGCTTGACTTTGATAGTGGACATGGTCGCCTGCCTTCCCTACTTGCGGGGAGCTTCCAGTTTCTTGCCGCGCACTTCGGACACGGCTTCCGCGCTGCGCAGGGAGGTCAGGCCCTGCATGGCCGCGCGCAGCACGTTATGCGGATTGTTGGTGCCGATGGCCTTGGCCAGCACATCCGTCACCCCGGCCGCTTCCATGACGGCGCGCACCGCGCCGCCGGCGATGATGCCCGTACCGCGGGAGGCGGGCTTGAGCAGCACGCGTCCGGCGCCGAAACGGCCCATCACTTCATACGGCAGAGTGCCTTCCACCAGGGGAACCTGAACCATGGTCTTGCGGGCGCGCTCGGTGGCTTTGCGCAAGGCTTCGGGAACTTCCTGGGCCTTGCCGAGGCCGAAGCCCACGCTGCCCTTGCCGTCGCCGACGACAACCAGGGCGCTGAAGCTGAAGCGGCGGCCGCCTTTGACCACTTTCGCAACGCGATTCAGATGGACGATCTTTTCGATGAATCCGGAATCCGTTTGCGCTTGCTGCTGCTGTTCCATATCAATCCTGCATTTGTTGCTGTCTTGTGCCGCCGCTTGCGTGCAAGCGGAGCGGACTAAAATTCAAGGCCGCCTTCGCGGGCGCCGTCAGCCACAGCTTTCACACGGCCATGATAAAGATAGCCGTTGCGATCAAACACCACCTGGCGGATGTTCTTTTCGATGGCCTGGCGGGCGATTTCCTTGCCCACCAGATCCGCGCCGGCCTTGTTGCAGGCGGCGGGCGTGCCCGCCTTGCTCAAAGCCAACGTGGAAGCCGCCGCCAGCGTGGCGCCGTTTTTGTCGTCGATCACCTGCGCGTAAATATGCAGGTTGGAGCGGAAGACCACCAGACGAGGACGCTCGGGCGTGCCGGAAATCTTTTTCCGGATGCGGATCTTGCGATGTTTCCGGGCTTCGTTCTTGGAAATTATCATGGCCGTAACCCCTACTTGCCCTTGGCGCCGGACTTGCCAGCCTTGCGCCGTATGGTTTCGGTTTCGTATTTGATGCCCTTGCCCTTGTACGGCTCGGGCTTGCGGATGCGACGGATGCGGGCGGCGGTTTCGCCAACCAGCTCTTTGTCGATGCCGGAAATCGTCAGCTTCTGGCCTTCGGCCTTGGCTTCAAGGCCCTTGGGCAGTTCCACCAGCACGGGGTGGGAAAAGCCGACCGTAAGCTCCACGATGTTGCCCTTGACCGCAACCTTGTAGCCCACGCCGATGACTTCCATGGTTTTGGAAAAGCCTTCGCTCACGCCCTTGACGCAGTTGGCGAGCAGGGTGCGGCGCAGGCCGTGCTGGGCGCGGCTTTCGCGGGTGTCTTCCACGCGGGTGATGGTCACCCTGCCGTCGGCCACCTCGTAAGCGAGCAGGCTGCTGAGCGGCGTGGAGAGAGCGCCCTTGGGGCCCTTCACTTCCACAACTTCGGAACCCACCTTCACTTCCACCCCTTTGGGCAGGGCGATGGGCAATTTACCTATTCTTGACATATCGGTTCCACCTTAGCGGCTGAAGTTCGCGCGGGTTACCAGATTTCGCACAAAAGTTCGCCGCCCGTCTTTTCCGTATGGGCGGTAGCGCCATCCAGCACGCCACGCGAGGTGGAGAGGATGCAGATGCCAAGGCCGTTCTGCACGCGGGGAATCTGGTGCGCCCCGACATAGACGCGGCGGCCGGGCTTGCTGATGCGCTTGAGGCCCGCAATGGCCGGGCGGCCCTTGACGTACTTCAGTTCCAGGGTAATGGCGCGCTCATCCACGCGCACATCGTCCACATAGCCTTCCTGCTTGAGGATGGCAGCCAAAGCTTCCTTCATCTTCGAGCGCGGCACACTCACTTCCTTGTGCAGGGCCAAGTGCGCGTTGCGGATACGCGTGAGCATATCGGCAATAGGATCGGTCAACATGAAAACTCCTCTCTGGATTACCAGCTGGATTTGCGCACGCCCGGCAGCTCGCCGGCCAGCGCCATCTTGCGGAAACAAATACGGCACAGGCCGAATTTACGCATATACGAACGGGGACGACCGCAAACCGGGCAGCGATTGTAGCCGCGGGCCGAAAACTTGGGCTTCCGGGTGGCTTTGACTTCAAGGGAAGTACGGGACACGTCCTTATCTCCTTACTTGCGGAAAGGCATGCCGAGCTGTTCGAGCAGAAGCTTGCCTTCCTTGTCCGTGGTTGCGGTGGTGACGATGGTGATGTTCATGCCCTTGGGGTTTTCCACGCGATCGGACTCCATTTCGGGGAAGATCGAGTGTTCCTTGATGCCCAGGGTAAAGTTGCCGCGCCCGTCAAAGCCGCGATCCGGGATGCCGCGGAAGTCGCGCACGCGGGGCAGGGCAAAATTCATCAGCTTGTCCATGAAGTCCCACATGGCGTTCTGACGCAGGGTCACGCGCACGCCGATGGGCATGTTTTCACGCACCTTGAAGGCCGCAATGGACTTCTTGGCGCGGGTAATCACCGCTTTCTGTCCGGCAATGGCCGTCAGTTCGGCCGCGGCTTCCTCCAGCAGCTTGTTGTTCTGGCTGGCGGCGCCAAGGCCGATATTCAGGGAGACCTTCTCGATCCCGGGAATCTGCATAGGAGATTTGTAAGCAAACTCCTTCTGCAATACCGGAACCACTTTCTCACGATATATCGTTTCCAGACGGGTCATCGTCGTTCACCTTCTACAGCGTTTCGTTGCACTTCTTGCAGAAGCGGATTTTTTTGCCGTCGGCGCTTTCGCGGTAGCCCACGCGGGTGGGCTTGGCGCAGGCGGCGCAGACCACCATCACGTTGGACACATGGATGGGCATTTCTTTTTCGACAATGCCGCCCGGTTCGCGCTTATAGGGGTTGGGACGCACATGGCGCTTGACCATGTTCACCTTTTCCACAAGCACGCGATCGGATTTGCGAAGGATTTTAAGCACCTTCCCGATTTTGCCCGCGTCCTTGCCGGCGATGATCATCACCTTGTCGTCTTTATGGATGCGATAGTGTTTCATGGCCACTCCTACAGCACTTCCGGCGCCAGGGAGACAATCTTCATAAAGTTGCGGGCACGCAGCTCGCGGGCAACGGGGCCAAAAATACGGGTACCCACCGGCTCGCCCTGCTTGCTCAGAAGCACGACGGCGTTGGAGTCGAACTTGATGTAAGAACCGTCCGCGCGGCGAACTTCTTTGGCGGTGCGGACGATAACAGCCTGCATCACATCGCCTTTCTTCACCTTGGCGTGGGGCATGGCGTCCTTGACGGACACCATGATGATATCGCCCACGGTGGCGTAACGCCGGTGGGAGCCGCCCAGCACCTTGATGCAGGCGACTTCTTTGGCGCCGGAATTATCCGCGACCTGAAGTCTTGATTCCACCTGGATCATGGTCTTCTTTCCTTTTTTCCCGCTTTCCGCTCCGGGCGGAAACCGTGGTTGCTTGCTCCGCCCCAGGGGGCGGGGGACATATTAGACAGCCTTTTCCAAGACCGACACCAGGTGCCAGCGCTTGTTCCGGCTCATGGGACGAAATTCCACGATTTCCACTTTGTCGCCGATGGCGCATTCGTTCTTCGGGTCGTGGGCCGTGCACTTCTTGTGGCGGCGCACATACTTCTTGAGAAGCGGATGCTTGACCAGCGTTTCCACGCGCACGACAATGGTTTTGTCGTTCTTGTCGCTGACCACGGTGCCGACGAGGGTTCTGCCCTTGCGCTGTTCCATGGCGTTCATGAGGCGCTCCTGCTGGTTTTCCCGTTTTCGGCCATCACGGTCAAAATGCGGGCGATATACTTTTTGGCGGCCGGGATGGACGCCGTTTTCTCAAGCTGCGCCGTGGCATGCTGGAAGCGCAGGTTGAAAAGCTCCTGCCGGGCTTCCACAAGCTTGGCCTGCAGCGCGGCCTGATCCAGCGCGCGCAATTCCTTTATGGTCATTGGAAGGCCCCCTCTTTCACCACAATCACGGTTCTGACCGGCAGCTTGTGGGCCGCAAGGGTCAGAGCGCGCTTGGCAAGCTCAAGGTCGACACCCTTGATTTCATAAAGAACGCGACCGGGTTTCACCGGGGCGCACCAGCCCACCGGCGCGCCCTTGCCGCTGCCCTGACGGGTTTCCAGAGGCTTGGACGTGACGGGATGGTCGGGAAAAACGCGGATCCACACTTTGCCGCCGCGCTTGATGTGGCGCATCATGGCGATACGGGCCGCCTCGATTTGCTGGCTGGACAGCTTGCCGTGCTCCACAGCCTTCAGGCCGATGTCGCCGAAGGCGATCGTGGCGCCCTTGGTCGCCGGGCCGCGCAGGCGGCCTTTCTGCCACTTGCGGAATTTAACTCGTTTGGGAGCAAGCATTATTGTTCCACCTCTTTATCAAGGATTTCGCCCTTGTAGACCCACACCTTCACGCCAATGAGGCCGTAGGTGGTTTTCGCCTCGGTAAAGCCGAAATCAATGTCCGCGCGCAGGGTTTGCAGCGGCACCCGGCCGTCGCGGTACCATTCGGTGCGGGCGATTTCCGCGCCGGCCAGGCGGCCGCCGCAGGTAACCTTGATGCCCTCGGCGCCGAACTTGCGGGCCATGGTCACGGTGCGCTTCATCGCGCGGCGGAAGGCCACGCGGCGCTCAAGCTGCATGGCGATATTCTCGGCCACCAGTTGGGCTTCCACTTCGGGACGGCGAATTTCGTTGACTTCCAACGCGAATTCGCGGCCGAACTGTTTCTTGAGATCCGCGCGCAGCTTTTCGATTTCCGCGCCCTTGCGGCCGATGACAATGCCCGGCCGGGCCGTGGAAAGGATCAGCCGGATGCGGCCGCCGAAACGTTCGATTTCGATCTTGGAAATGCCGGCGCTGTACAGCAGCTTTTTGACAAAGATGCGGATCTTGTGATCTTCAAACACGAAGGAGGCGTAGTCCTTCTTGCTGAACCAGCGGGACTGCCAATTCTTGTTGTAGCCCAGCCGGAAACCATACGGATGTACTTTCTGACCCATACTATTCCTGCCCTTCCGCGAGAATAACGGTGATGTGGCTGGTGCGTTTGCGTATGTGCATGGCGCGGCCCTGGGAACGCGGCATAAAACGCTTCCAGGTGGGGCCTTCGTTGACCACCACGTCCTTGACGTACATGGAGTCCACATCAATGCCCGGGAAATTGGCCGCGTTGGCCAGCGCCGAACGCACCACGCCGAACAGGATGCCGGCGGGCTTGTTGGGCGTGAACTTGAGCAGGTTCAGAGCTTCCTCCACCGGCAGACCTTTCACGTTCTGGGCCACGAGACGGGTCTTGCGGGGTGATACGCGCTGAAACTTGGCGATTGCTTTCGATTCCATGAACGTACCCGCTATTTTTTGACTGCTTTGGTCTTACGGTCAGCGGCGTGGCTGTGGAACGTGCGCGTGGGCGCGAATTCGCCAAGCTTGTGACCAACCATGTTTTCCGTCACGAAGACCGGGATGAACTTCTTGCCGTTGTGCACGGCGAAGGTGAGCCCTACCATTTCCGGAAGAATCGTGGAGCGGCGCGACCAGGTTTTGACCACCCGGCGATCGCTGTTGGCAACCGCGCTGTCCACCTTCTTCATAAGGTGGCCGTCCACAAACGGACCTTTTTTAAGAGATCTGGGCATGTACGGCTCCTCTTACTTCTGACCGCGCCGCTTGACGATAAGGCGGCCGGAAGGTTTTTTCCTGTCGCGGGTCTTGTAGCCCTTGGTGGGGATACCCCAGGGCGTCACCGGATGACGGCCGCCCGAGCTGCGGCCTTCGCCGCCGCCGAGCGGGTGATCCACCGGGTTCATGGCCACGCCGCGAACTTTGGGACGGCGGCCGAGCCAACGATTGTGGCCGGCTTTGCCGAGGTTGATGTTCTCATGCTGCACGTTGCCCACCTGACCGATGGTGGCCAGGCAGCTGGCCAGCACCTTGCGGACTTCGCCGGAGGGCAGGCGCAAGAGAGCGTACTTGCCTTCCTTGGCGATAAGCTGGGCGTAGGTGCCCGCCGCGCGGCACATCTGGCCGCCCCGGCCGGGGTGCATCTCAATGTTGTGCAGGTTGGTGCCCACGGGAATGCGGGCCATGGGCAGCGCATTGCCGGGCTTGATGTCGGCCTTGTCGCCGGCCTCCAGCATGTCGCCCTGCTTCACGCCCACGGGCGCCAGGATGTAGCGCTTTTCGCCGTCGGCATAGTGCAGAAGGGCGATGCGGGCCGTGCGGTTGGGATCGTACTCGATTTCAGCGACGCGGGCGGCGATGCCCATCTTGTCGCGCTTGAAATCGATGATGCGGTACAGGCGCTTGTTGCCCCCGCCGCGCCGACGGCTGGTGATGCGGCCGTTGTTGTTGCGGCCGCTTTTCTTGGTCAGGCCCTCGGTCAGCGACTTTTCCGGCGTGGAGCGCGTAATTTCCTCAAAATCGGAAACGGTCTGGAAGCGCCGTCCCGGCGAGGTCGGTTTCAGCTTGCGAACAGCCATGGCCTAGACTCCCTCGAAAAATTCAATTTTATCGCCGGGGGCGAGCGTCACATAGGCTTTGCGATAGCCGGCGATGCGCCCCTTCACACGGCCCTGGCGCACGCGCTTGCGCGGCTTGACCGTGACCACGTTGACATCCGTGACCTTGACCTTGAAAGCCTCTTCCACAGCGCGGCCGATTTCGATTTTGTTGGCGCCGGGCGCCACAAAAAAGGCGATCTGGGAGGAGGTTTCGCGCAGCAGGGTGGCTTTCTCGGTCACGACCGGCCGCAGAAGAATGCGGGTGTAATCCATGTTCGTCTCCCCCTGCTACTTCAGCCGCGCTTCCAGATGGGAAAGAGCGCCTTGCAGCAACACAATCTGCTTGTGGTTGAGCACTTCGTACACGTTGACCATGTCCGGGGTCACCAGCGTGATGCCGGGGATATTCCGGGCGGGAAGCGCCAGGGCGACGTCTTCCGGCGCGGCCACCACCAGAGCCTTGGAAAGGCCCAGCGTGGTCGCCACTTTGGCGAAATGCTTCGTTTTGGCTTCCGGCAGGGCGATGGCGTTCACCACCATGAGGCTTTCGTCCTCAAGGCGGGAAGAGAGGGCCATGCGCAGCGCCAGCGAGCGCACTTTCTTATTGACTTTGAAGCTGTAGTCGCGCGGCTGGGGGCCGAACAGGGTTGCGCCGTGCCGCATGATGGGCGAACGGTTGGAACCCTGGCGGGCGTTGCCGGTGCCCTTCTGCTTGAAGGGCTTTCTGCCGCCGCCGGACACGAAGGCGCGCGTCTTGGTGGCGTGCGTGCCGGCGCGCAACGCGGCACGGTGGGCGCGAACCACGAGGTTCAGGATTTCCGGCCTCACCGCGACCTCGAACAGCTCGGGAGCCAGGGTGGCTTCCCCGACTTCCTTCTTGTCCTGATCGTATACTTTTATAACAGCCATGGCGTTATCCTCTTTTACGTCGCGCTACTGCTTGCGCACCAGGACAAGACCGTTCTTCGGGCCGGGCACGGCGCCCTTGACCAGGATCACGTTGTCCTCGGGACGAACTTCCACAACTTCCAGGCCAAGCTGGGTCACGCGTTCCGCGCCCCAGTGGCCGGCCATTTTTTTGCCCTTGAAGACATGGCCGGGGAAGGTGTTGTTACCGATGGAACCACCGGAACGATGGACTTTTTCGTCACCGTGCGTGTCTTTCGAACCGTGGAAGTTCCAGCGACGCATCACGCCCTGATAGCCTTTGCCGAGGCTGGTGCCGGTCACCTTGATTTTGTCGCCGGCGGCAAAGATGTCCACGGTAAGGCTCTGGCCCGCTTCCAAAGCGGCAGGGCCTTCCAGGCGCAGTTCGCGTACGTTGCGGTAGTTGCCCGCGTCCGTTTTGGCGAAGTGGCCGCGCATGGCCTTGGTGGTATGTTTTTCCTTCGCTTCGCCAAACGCGATTTGAAGGGCGTGGTATCCGTCCGTCTCCAGGTTTTTCACCTGGGTCACGGGGCAGGGCCCGGCCTGGATGACCGTCACCGCAACGGCGGAACCGTCGCCGGCGAAAATGCGGGTCATGCCAAGCTTTCGTCCGATAATACCCATTTTTTCAGACATGACGCTCCCTCACTAGAGCTTGATTTCCACATCCACGCCGGCGGGAAGCGAGAGCTTGCCCAGAGCGTCCACGGTCTGCTGCGTGGGGTCGAGGATGTCCATAAGACGCTTGTGAACCCGCATCTCGAACTGCTCGCGCGACTTTTTGTCAACGTGAACCGAGCGGTTGACCGTGTACTTGTGGATGTTGGTGGGCAGGGGAATAGGCCCGGCCACACCGGCGCCGGTATTGCGCGCCGTGTCCACGATTTCCGCCACAGCCTTGTCCAGGATGCGGTAATCGTAAGCCCTGAGTTTGATACGGATACGATCACTGCCAACTGTCGTCATTGCGAATCTCCATTTTCTGGCAAAGCGCTCCGGCGCTCACCCGAGCGTACGGAGTTCCACCGCCTTTTCGGCGGGCGGCCAGCCTTACCGGCCTTTGCGAAACGCCCCGCTCCAGCGGGGGCGCTCCTTGCACCGTGTCCTTCAGGCAAACCGGACAAACGGCAAACCCGGCGCTTTCGCGTCGGCCGGCTTCGGGTATATGGCGGAGAATAGGGACGGTGGCCTTTGGCGGCGCGCCCAAGTTCTTCCGTCTACCGGAAAACCGACCCTGGTTTCGTCCGCCCGGCCGTGACGGAAAGAATCTTTCCGGCATGACAGGTGGTCCCGCAGGGGTCACTCACACAAACCTTACAGCCCGCGAAGCCTGCGGACTGGAACGGTTGACATCTCACGGCATGTGGTGACGCCTGCAAATGTCAAAACCTCAAGGCCCCGCGTCAACGCGCGGCCTCTGGGTACAGCAGGACGGGATCAACCCGCCCTTCCCTGCCGTCCAGGGAAATGCCCATTTCTCAATGGGAGATATGCTTTTTAGCTTCCCCTCTTTTTTTCGTCAAGCCTTTTCTTGCGCAAATGCGTTTCCCCGGCATGTTGTGATTTTTTTCTTCGCCTTGTTCTCTCCGCCCCAACGGGGTATTGTCGGCATTATTCCTTATTCTCTACCCCCGGAGGTTTCCATGCCCATCCACGTTACCGCCGTTTTGACGGCCAAACCCGAAAAACGCGCCGAACTGCTCGCCCTGTTCGCCTCCATCATGCCCGCCGTGCGCGCGGAAAAAGGCTGCCGCCGCTACGACACGCACACCGGCGCCGGCAAGCCCAACGCCGTGTTGGTGTATGAAATCTGGGAAGACAAGGCCGCGCTTGACGCGCACCTGGCCTCCCCGCACATGAAGGACTTCTTTGCCCGCGCGGGGGAGATGCAGGGCGAGCCCGACGACGTGCGCCTGTGGGAAGCGGTTGACGTAAAGCCGTAAGCATGCCCATCCTTAAATAGCCGCGTCCGCGCGCGGCAAAAACCGCGCGGCGCCCAGGGGAGGCCGTGACGCGACGGCCTCCCCCGACTTTTTAACGCGCCGGCCGCCATCGGGCGCAGCAAGATGATTGACAGGCCCTTCGCGAGCGGGGTACATTTTCCTACTTATTTCGCCACCGTATGCCACGGGAGAAAGCACATGGCCACGTTGCTGGGCAAAGGTCTGACGTTTGACGACGTTCTGCTGGTTCCGGATTATTCGGAAGTAACCCCTGATCTGGTGGATGTTTCCGCCTGGCTGACGCCCGCCATCAAGCTGGGCATCCCCCTCATTTCCGCCGCCATGGACACGGTGACGGAATCGGGCATGGCCATATCCATGGCGCGCCAGGGCGGCATAGGCATTGTCCACAAGAATATGGACGTGCCGCGCCAGCGCCTGGAGGTGGAAAAGGTCAAGAAGTCCGAAAGCGGCATGATCCTCGACCCCGTGACCGTGGCCCCGGAAGACACGGTGCGCCACGCCCTGGAGCTGATGAGCGATTTCCGGGTGTCCGGCCTGCCCGTGGTCAAGCAGAACGCGCTGGTGGGCATCCTCACCAACCGCGACGTGCGCTTTGTGGAGCACCCCGACTCCACCCTGGTCTGCGAGGTGATGACGCGCGACAACCTCGTCACCGTGCCCATGGGCACCACGCTGGAAGAAGCCAAGCACCACCTGCACGTCCACCGCATCGAAAAATTGCTGGTGGTGGACGAAAACCGCCAGCTCAAGGGCCTGATCACCATGAAGGACATCGACAAGGTGCAGAAGTACCCCGATGCCTGCAAGGACGACAAGGGCCGCCTGCGCGTGGGCGCGGCCGTGGGTGTGAGCGCGGATTGCGAATACCGCGCCTCCGAGCTGCTGGCCGCCGGAGCCGACGCGCTGGTCATGGATTCCGCGCACGGCCATTCCGCCAACATCCTGCGCACGCTGGAAATGCTGCGCGGCACCTTCCCCGAAGCCCAGATCATCGCGGGCAACGTGGCCACCTACGAAGGCGCCAAGGCCCTGATCAAGGCCGGGGCCGACACGGTCAAGGTGGGCATCGGCCCCGGTTCCATCTGCACCACGCGCGTGGTGGCGGGCGTGGGCGTGCCGCAGGTTTCGGCCGTCATGGAAGCCGCGCGCGCCGCGCGCGAGGCCGGGCGCTGCATCATCGCCGACGGCGGCATCAAATTTTCGGGCGACGTGGTCAAGGCCCTGGCCTCGGGCGCGCACACCGTCATGATCGGCAGCCTGCTGGCCGGCACGGACGAAAGCCCCGGCGAGACCATTCTCTACCAGGGCCGCACCTATAAAATTTACCGGGGCATGGGCTCCATCGACGCCATGAAGGACGGCTCCTCCGACCGCTACTTCCAGGAAAAAAGCCACAAGCTGGTGCCCGAAGGCATTGTGGGGCGCGTGCCCTCGCGCGGCCCGGCGGCCGAAACCGTGTACCAGATCGTCGGCGGCCTGCGCTCCGGCATGGGCTATCTGGGCGCGGGCAATCTGGAGGATTTGTTCGCCAGGGCCCGCATGGTCGAAATTTCCGCCGCGGGCCTGCGCGAAAGCCACGTCCACGACGTCATCATCACCAAGGAAGCCCCGAACTACCGGATTGATAATTAGATCCGCTTGCGCAAAAGCGCGGATTTGGGGAACAGTGCAAAGGCAAAGTTAATCCGCTTTATAAGGAATATTCATGTCGAAAGTCGTCATCGTTGACTATGGCTCGCAAGTGACCCAACTGATCGCGCGGCGCGTGCGCGAGGCGGGCGTCTATTCCGAAATCCACCCCTGCACGGTGGGCGCGGACAAAATCGCCGCGCTCAGGCCGGACGCCCTCATCCTGTCCGGCGGCCCTGCCAGCGTGGGCGAAAAAGACGCCCCCGGCCTGGACGAAGGGCTTTTGCATCTCGGCGTGCCGGTTTTGGGCATCTGCTACGGCATGCAGCTTCTGGCCCGCTGCTTCGGCGGCGAACTGGCCCAGTCCGAAACGCGCGAATACGGCTCGGCCGAGCTGACGTTCACCAGCGCCAGCCCGCTGTGGGAAGGGCTGGACGGCCCGCTCCAGGTGTGGATGTCGCACGGCGACAAGGTGCGCAAGGCTCCCCCCGGCTTCACGGCCACGGCCCGCACCGAAACGCTGGACGTGGCCGCCATGGCCGACGACACGCGCGGCGTGTACGGCGTGCAGTTCCACCCCGAAGTGGCGCACACCAAGCACGGCGCGGACATTTTGCGCAACTTCCTGTTCCGCGTGGCCCGGCTTAAACCGGACTGGACCATGAGCTCCTTTGTGGAGCGCGTGGTGCGCGAAACGCGCGAAGCCGTGGGCGACGGCCATGTGATCTGCGCGCTTTCCGGCGGCGTGGACTCCACCGTGGTGGCCGTGCTGCTCAACAAGGCCATCGGCAAGCGCCTGCACTGCTTTCTGGTCGATACCGGCCTCCTGCGCCATCAGGAAGGCGAGGACGTCGTGCGTATGCTGCGCGACAACTTTGACCTCAATCTCAACTATGTGCGGGCCGAGGATCTGTTCCTGGGCCGCCTCGACGGCGTGACCGACCCCGAGCAGAAACGCAAGATCATCGGCCATACCTTTATTGAGGTGTTCGAGAAAGAAGCCGCAGCCATCAAAGCCCAGGGCGTGGAAGCCGACTTTCTGGCCCAGGGCACGCTGTACCCGGACGTGATCGAGTCCGTGTCCTTCAAGGGCCCCAGCGCGGTGATCAAAAGCCACCACAACGTGGGCGGCCTGCCGGACACCATGAAAATGAAGCTGATCGAACCCCTGCGCGAGCTCTTTAAGGATGAAGTGCGCGCCGTGGGCGCGGAGCTGGGCATACCCGAATCCATTCTGTGGCGGCATCCCTTCCCCGGCCCCGGCCTCGCCGTGCGCGTGGTGGGCGAAATCACCAGAGAGCGGCTCGACATCCTGCGCAAGGCCGACGTGATCGTGCAGGAAGAACTGCACGCTTCCGGCTGGTACCGCAAGGTGTGGCAGGGCTTTGCCGTGCTGCTGCCGCTGAAGACCGTGGGCGTGATGGGCGACAGCCGCACCTACGAGCATGTGATCGCCCTGCGCGTGGTGGACAGCGTGGACGCCATGACCGCCGACTGGACGCGCCTGCCGGCCGACGTTCTGGCCCGCATGTCCGGGCGCATCATCAACGAGGTCAGGGGCGTCAACCGCGTGGTGTACGACATTTCGTCCAAGCCGCCCAGCACGATCGAGTGGGAATAACACCGTTTCAGGATTTTTTGGAGTCACAGTATGTTCGGCATAGGCAGCACGGAGTTGCTGGTCATCCTGGTGGTGGCCCTTCTGGTTCTCGGGCCTCAACAATTGCCCAAGATAGCCCAGACCCTGGGCAAGGCCATGGGCGAATTCCGCCGCATGTCCACGGACTTCCAGCGTACGCTCAACACGGAAATCGCCTTTGAGGAAGCGGCCCAGAAACGCCGCGAGGAAGAAAAGAAAACCCTGGCCGAGAGCGCCGCCCCGGCCACCCCCGAAGCGGCATCACCGCAAGCGACACAGTCGCAACCGGCATCTTCAGAACCGGCACAGCCGGAAGCGGCATCGCCGCAGCCAGCATCTTCGGAGCCGGCAACGGCGGAGCCGGGCGCACAAGCCGCGGCTTCCCCCTCCGAATCTTCGCCCGAGGCCAAGGCATGAACGGCGACGACCGCGAGCAGGACGCCCTGGCCGTTTCCGCGCCCCTGACGGACGCCCCCGGCCCCCGGCCGCAAGGCGACGCCCCGGAGCAGGACGCCTCAAAGCGGGATGTTCCGGAACAGGACGGCCCGGAGCGGCCCGACCTCGGCCGTGACGGTCTTGATCGTGATGGTCTTGATCGCGGCGGCCCTGACCGTGACGATGAGGACGCGCTGCTGCCGGAGGATTACGAGCCCGCGCCCGTTGCTGTGCCCCTGCCTCCTGACGAACCGGAAACAACGGAAGCGGCGCAGGCGGGCGGCCCCGGCCAGCCCGGCGATCCCGCCGCCCCGGCCGTGCCCGACGCGGCCGCCGGAGCGGTTCCGGCCGTCACCCACGCGCACGAGGCGGGCCAGCGCCCGCCCCTGCCGGACGAAGACGAGCCCATGACGCTGCTGGGCCACCTGGGCGAACTGCGCCGCCGCCTGACGCGCGTGATCATACTGATCTTCATCGGCTTTTTTGCCTGCTACGGCGTGGCCGAAATTCTGTACGACTTTCTGTCCACGCCGCTCAAAGACGCGCTGCCCGTAGGCAGCAAGCTGATCTACACTTCGCCGCAGGGCGCGTTTTTCGTCTACCTCAAAGTGTCGCTGCTGGCCTCGGTGTTCCTGACCAGTCCGCTCACTTTCTACCAGTTGTGGGCCTTTATCGCGCCGGGCCTGTACCGCGAGGAAAAAAGGGCCGCCATACCGCTGGCCGTGCTTTCCGCCGCCTTCTTCCTGATCGGCGCGGCGTTCTGCTACACGCTGGTGTTCCCGCTGGCCTTCAAGTTCTTCATGGGCTTCGCCACCGTGGACATCGTGCCCATGATCTCGGTGGAGGAATATCTGAGCCTGGCGCTCAAGCTGCTGATCGCCTTCGGCCTGGTGTTCGAGATGCCGCTTTTCGCCTTCTTCCTCGGCCGCATGGGCCTTTTGACGCCCGAATTCATGCGCCGCAACCGCAAATACGCGATTTTGATCATCTTCATCGTCGCGGCCATTTTGACGCCGCCGGATGTTTTTTCGCAGTGCCTTATGGCCGCGCCCATGATTATTCTGTACGAAATAAGCGTTTATGTGGCAGGATGGGCTCGAAAGAAGAAGCTTGCCGCAACGTCCGACCCGGCCGACACGCCCGCAGAGGAAAATCCCCAAGGAGAACCCCATGGCGAAGCCTGACGCGCCACGCGCGGCGCAAGCGGAACGCGCGACCTCGGAAACGGACATCCGCCTTTCCCTCCTGCTGGACGGCGCGGGCGACATTGCCGTGTCCACGGGCTTCGGCTTTCTGGATCACATGATCACGCTCACGGCCTTCTGGGCGGGCTTTGATCTGCGCCTGGACTGCACGGGCGATCTGCGCATCGACGCGCACCACACCGCCGAAGACGTGGGCCTTGTGCTGGGCAAGGCGCTGCTGGACGCGCTGGGCGACCGGCGCGGCATAGCCCGCGCGGGTTGGGCGCGCGTGCCCATGGACGAGGCCCTGGCCGACGTGGCCGTTGATCTTTCCGGCCGCCCCTGGCTGGAGTGGCGCGGCGACGAGCTTCTGCCCCCGGTGATCGCCGGGGAGGAAAAAGATTTGTGGCGCGAATACGCCAAGGCCCTGGCCTCCGGCAGCCGCGCCAACATTCATGTTTGCTTCCAATACGGCAAAAACGGGCATCATTTGCTGGAATCCGCCGCCAAGGGCCTCGGTCTGGCCCTCCGGCAGGCCATACGCCGCACCGGCGTTGACGTGCCAAGCACCAAAGGAAGTCTTGACTCATGAAAACGTCCCCCCGCCTCTCCCTCCTCGCGCTGCTCTGCCTGACGTGCCTGCTGGCGGCCTGCCAGAAGTCCGTGCCGCCGCCCGTCATGCCGCTGCCGGATCTGCGCATCGCCGTGGCGCCCTTCTCCCAGCCCGTGCAAACCGTGCAGCTTCTTGCCGGCTATATTCCGGAGCATCAGGGCATGGCCGCGCCGGAAGAATTGCTGGGCCTCGATAACCGCTTTGAAGAACTGCTGACCGCCACCGGCCGTTCCTACATCTTTCTGCCCAAGGGCGCGGCCCTCGGCCTGCTGACGCAGGAAGGCCAGAGCCGGCGCGGCGCGCTGTTCTACTGGACGGAACGCGCCCAGGCCGCCGGCGCCGACTTGATCATCGTGCCGCACGTCATCAGCTGGCAGCAGCGCGAGGGCGGCCCGGCCGGAGCGATGCGGCCCGCCGCCGTGGCCGCCGACTTTTACCTGATCGACGCCCGCGCGCAGGGCGCGCTGCTGCACCGCTCGCACTACGACGAGGAACAGCAGGCCCTGGCCGAAAACCTGCTGACGTTCGGCAGCTTCCTCCAGCGCAAGGGCCGCTGGGTCACGGCCGAGGATCTCTGCGCCGAGGGCATGGCCAAGGCCATCAAGGAATTCGGCCTGTGATCATCTTCCCCGCCGTCGATCTCCAGGGAGGCAAGGCCGTGCGCCTCAAGCAGGGCCGCGCCGGCGAATCCACGATCTTTTCCGACGATCCCGTGGCCGCCGCCCTGCGCTGGCAGGGCATGGGCGCTTCCTGGCTGCATCTGGTCGATCTGGACGGCGCGTTTC
Source organism: Mailhella sp. (assembly GCA_031552135.1). Lineage (GTDB taxonomy): Bacteria > Desulfobacterota > Desulfovibrionia > Desulfovibrionales > Desulfovibrionaceae > Mailhella. The sequence continues at coordinate 1,495 of JAVBMS010000066.1, read as the reverse complement.
AGGGCGCAAGCGCCAACGCCGATCTGGTGCGCGCGATCTGCGCCAGGCTTGCCATCCCCGTCCAGCTCGGCGGGGGCATCCGCGATGAGGCCGCCGCCAGGCTGTGGTTCGACGCGGGCGTGCGCCGCCTGATCATCGGCACCATGGCGCTGGAGGAGCCGGACGCCTTCGCGGCCCTGTGCCGCGCTTTTCCCGGCCGGGTGGGCGTTTCGCTGGATGCGGAAAACGGCCGCCTCAAAACGCGCGGCTGGGTGCGCGACGCGGGCCTGACCATCGACGACGTGCTGCCCCGCCTCGCGGGCGACGGCGCGGCCTTTGTCATCTATACCGACATAGCCCGCGACGGCATGCAGTCCGGCGTCAACCTGCCCGCACTGGAGCATCTGGCGCGCACCAGCCCGGTGCCCGTCATCGCCGCCGGGGGCGTTGCCACGCTGGACGACGTCAAGGCGCTCTACCCGCTCAGCCGGCCCCAAGGGCACGGCGCGGGGCTGGAGGGCGTCATTTCCGGCCGGGCCCTGTACGAGGGCACGCTGGATCTGGCCGAGGCCCTGGCCTGGCTTGCCGCGGCCGCCAAGGCCGATGCCGGCGTTTTTCCGGCCGAAGCCCGCTGATCCGCCTCTTTTCCCGTTCCCCAACGCGCCGCGCCGGGCTGCCCCGCGCGGCGCTTCGCTTTGGCGCGAGCTCCATGCTCCCAGCCGCCCATTCTCCCATTCTCATGGACGCGGCTGGGGCCCTCGCCTAGCATGGCGCAAACCAGGGGCAATCTCCCCCGGCTCCCGGCATAAAAACGCAAGGAGAGCTTATGAGTACGCTTGTCGTGGTCGCCTATCCCTCGCTGTACAAGGCCGAAGAAGTCCGCCTGCAACTGCTGAAAATGCAGAAAGACTACCTGATCGAACTGGAAGACGCGGCCATCGCGGTCAAGGAAGAAAACGGCAAAGTCAAGCTGCGCCAGCTTTTCAGCCTCACGGCCACCGGCGCTGTCGGCGGCGGCTTCTGGGGGCTTTTGATCGGGCTCATTTTTCTCAACCCGCTGCTCGGCGCGGCCGTGGGCGCGGGGGCCGGAGCGGGCGCCGGGGCGCTCAGCGACGTGGGCGTCAACGACCAGTTCATGAAGGACATCGCCTCCAGCCTCATGCCCGGCCACTCCGCGCTGTTCGTGCTTTTCCGCTCCATCACGCTGGACAGGGCGCTGGAGGAACTCAAGGGCACCGGCGGCACCATTCTCAGGACGTCGCTGTCGCACGAGGACGAAACGCGCCTGCGCGCGGCGTTGCGGGCGGAGCAGGAGGCCCTGCCCGAGCCCGCCGTGCCCGCCGAGCCCGGGCAGGACGCCTGACGCCAAACGTCTTTAGAGCATTTTACTCTTGAAATAGTGCACAGCCGAGACACGATATCTATGCTGTCGCTATCCGTATCTATGCTGTCCTCATCCGTACGCCTCGCAAGCTCGGCAACGGCTGAGGCACGCCGCTTTGCGGCTACGGCTACC
>JAVBMS010000061.1:0-39855 GCA_031552135.1 Mailhella sp. | reverse complement strand
TTGGTGCTGGCGATGTCGATGCGGGCCTTGAGGTTGCCCGCGCTGGCCAGGCCGTAGAGGTTGGCCCCGGCTTCCAGGTTTGCGCCGTCGTAGCTGCCCGCGTGGATGATGATGTCGGAACCCAGCGCGTTGGTGGTGCGCACGTCCGAGCCGCCCTTCAGGGTGACGCCGGCGTTAAGCGTGGCGTTGATCGCCGCGAAGATGATCGGCACGCCGATCACCGAGCCGGAGGTGAAGGCCAGCGAGTCGTTCACGTCCATGATGTTGAAGGCTTGCAGGTCAATGCGCTCGCCGCCCGTCACGCCTTCGTCGTTCGCGGTGGAAAGGCCGGTGCCCGCGAGCTTGGCGTTGGCGCCGATGATCACGTTGCTGTTGGCCAGGATTCTGGTCATCGAGTCGCCCGCCTGCACCGTGATGGCGCCGACGCTGGTGGCGTCCGAGCTGTTGGCGTGGCCCGTAATGCCGCGCCGCAGGATGTTCTGGCTGAGCACGCTGATGTCCCGGGCCGTCAGTTCGGCGTTGTCGCCCACTTCGGCCGTGGTGTTGGCCGTGATCTGGATCAGGCCCTCGGAGCCCGCGCCGCTGATCAGCGCCACGGAAACAGCGTCGGTGCGCTGGTTGGTTTCAAAGGCGTTTTCCGCCGTCAGGGCGATGGTGCCGGCCTTGATCACGGCCGTGCCCGTTGTGCCGTGCCAGTTGACGCCGATGCCGCCGCGCGTGGTTCCGCTCAGGAACTGCCTGGCCCCGGTGCCCGCAATGGACAGGCCCAGCGCTCCGGCCCCGGCCACGGACTTCTGATCCGTGGAAATCAGGGAGAAGGCGTTGACGGTCAGGCCGTTCTGCACGCTCAGGGTGGCGCTGGAGCCCGTGATGAAGGCCTCGGTGACGGCGTTGGAGCGGATGACGCCCGTGGCCACACCGATGCCCGCCGCGTAGCTGATGCCCACGCCCGTGGCGTAGGTGTTGAGCGAGGCGTTGTTGCGCGCTTCCACCTTCAGCGTCTTGAACTCGCTGTTGGCGGTCAGCGGGCCCATGTAGGCCTGCACCTTGGCGTTGTTGCTGACGTTGGCGTCGGTGCCGGCCACGCCAAGCAGCAGGCCCGCCGCCAGGGCGAAGCCCTTGGCCTGCGCGCTGTAGCCGCTGGCGGGCTTGGCCAGAACGGCGTTCACGCTGAAGTCCACCGGGCTCTTGCCGCTGCCGGCCAGGGTGGTGGCGGTGATGTATTCCGCGTAGGCGCGGAGGGTGGGGCTGATGTCGGCCTCGGCCAGGGCCACGCCCACGGCGCCGAGGATGGAAATGGCGGGCGAAACGGCCGTGGCGCTTACCTTGGGCGTGCCCGTGGCGGTGATGATCACTTCGCCCACGTTGGTCAGCGTGACGTGCGACATGTAGGCGTCCACCGTGCTCTCCAGGTGCGCGCCCGCGTAGGAGCCGCTGCCCGAGATGATGCCGCCCGCGCCCGACAGGCTGAACGTGTAGATGTTCCAGTCGCCCTCGCCAAGGATTTCGATTGTCTGGACGTTGTGGAACGACGAGTTGGTCACGGCGGCGGTCACATGGTTTTCCAGCGAAATGTCGGAAACCACAACGCCAAGGCCCACCGCGCCCACAGCCGCGCCGAAGCCCTTGATGGTCAGGTCGGCATCGGTTTTGGCGTTGACCAGGAGCGAAGTGACGTTGGTGAACGTGGCATGGCCGACTTCGGCGCTGACCGTGCCGCTGGCCACGGTGACGGCCACGCCCATGGCCAGGCTGAGGCCCGCGCCCACGGCGGCCTGCACGCCCAGCGTGGTGGCGGTGACGCTTTCCAGCGCCTCAACCTTCACGTTGATCGCGTCGCTCACCTGCACCCGGCTGGCGTCGCTTGAGCCGCCAAGGAAGGCGGTGGTGGAGCCCGAAAGCACGTTCACGGCCACGCCGCCGCCAAACGCGCCGGACATGCCCACGGACACGCCAATGGCGTAGGAGGTGATAGTGCTGGTGTTTCTGGCGCTGACCACGAAGTTGTCCAGGGTTTCTGCGGCGTTGCGCCCGCGCACGGAGCCGCCGGTAACGCGCGCGGCCACGGTGCCGGCGAGGTGGTTGACCACCAGGCCAAAGCCGCCGGCCACGGCGCCTGCCGCCAGCGTGCCGGTCAGGCCCGTCAGCGACAGTTCCTGCACGGCGCTGACTTCGCCCCGCGTCGCCAGGGAAAGATGGGTGTTGATGAGGTCGGTGGAGGTGTCGCCCGAAAGCACGTTCACGCCGATGGAGCCGGCAAGGCCCGCAATGCCGCCTGCCGCGGCGGCCACATAGGATTGCACGTCGCCCTTCATGGACGAGAGGAACACGGCCCTGTCCGCGTTGATGGTGCTTTCCGCCACCCTGGTCTGCACGGTGCCGGAAAGGTAGTTGACGGAAACCGCGCCCGCGCCGCCCACGCCGCCCACGGCGAGGGAAACGGCGATGGACAGGATGCCGCTGGCCTTCAGCGAATCCTGGTACGCCGCGCTGGTGTCGGTATCGTCGCCGTCTTCCACGGTTTCGTCATGGTCCTTGTTGGCGTCGGCCTGGGCGTCTTCCATCTGATCCTGGGCCTGGCCCAGGGGGGCCGCCAGGCTGTCCCTGCCGTTTCCGCTGAGCGAGTTGAGATCGACCGTGCCGGTCGGCTCGGCAAAGGTGGCCAGCGCGCTGACCGTGCCGCTCGCCGTGATGTTGGAGTTCAGTATTTCGGTCAGGGTGGAGCCCTGCATCACGGTGGTGGCCACGGTGCCGGCCACGGCCCCAATGGCGCCCGCCGCCGCAACGGTCAGGGTAAAGGCGTTCATCTGCGTGGTGGCTTCGGCCGTGACGTTCCTCGCGCCGGTCACGGTCACGCCGGCCAGCTTGGCGATGGTGTCGCCGGAGTCCACGCTCACGCCCACGCCCGCGCCGCCCGCCACGCCGCCCGAAGCGGCCACGGCCACGGCTATGGTGTAGGAATTGCTCTTGTTGACGGCCTTGACGGCGATGTCGCCCACGCCGAGGTTCAGCGTGGCGTTCTGCACCAGGGCCTGGGTGAGGTTGTTGCCGACGGAAACGGACACCGAGCCGTAGCCCGAGCCGTAAGCCGAGGCGGCTATGCCGGCCGATACCGTCACGCTCAGGCGCGAAGAGGCGGCGTCGACCTTAAGGCCACCCGCCGTCAGATCCACGTTTTCCACCAGCGCGGTGGAAGAGGCCACCTGCGCCACCTGATCGTCCACATAGGTGGGCGCGCCGTACGGCGAGCTGCGGTAGGTCAGCGCTTCGTCTTCCTTCAGGCCCGCGAAGTCGGCATTGCCGGTCTTTTCGTTGATCAGGCCGGCCAGACTGATGCCGCCGTCCGGCCGGATGTCCGCCAGGGTAAAGGAGTACAGCGTTTCCACGCCGTTCTCGTCGCGATGCAGCAGGTACTGCTTTTCCTTGGTCACGCCGGCGGCGCTGGCGCTCACGCGGCTGGCGTTGCCGCCCGTGTCGTGCTTCAGGAGGTAGAGCACGCCGCCCGAAACGTCCGCGCCGTAGTTGGCGTTTTCTTCCAGGCCGCCCACGGTGTCGGTCTTGGCTTCGGTATTGCGGTGGGTCTGGGCGATGCTGCGCAACTGGTCGCCGCCGTTGGAGGCCACGTTGACCGAGATGGACAGGCCGCCCGCGCCGTCGCCCGAGGCCGCCACGCCCACCGTGCCGGCCACGATCTGCGATGTGTTGTTCGTGGTCACGTCCACGTTGCCGCCGACGCTCATGGTCATGCGCGCGGCCGGATCCGGGGCCGCGCCGCTGATGGAAGCGGTGGTGGCGTTTTGCACGGCGTTGATGGCAAAGCTGCCCGCGCCCGCGCCGGAGCCCGACGCGGCGATGGAAAGGGCCAGCGCGTACAGGTCGGCCCCGGAGGAGGAGGAAACCTGCACCGAGCCGGCGCTGAACGTGGCGCCCGCGCCGCCGTTGATCGCGGCCCGGCTGCTGACGTCGGCCAGGTTGAGGGCCACGGTGCCCGCGCCCGCGCCCGCGCCGGAAGCCGCGATGGCGGCTATGGTGGCCCACATCTTGGTGGTGTTGCTCGCGTCCACCTTCACCGCGCCGGCGGCCGCCAGGCTGGCGCCGACGTTCAGATAGGCGTGGGAGAGCGAGTCGATAAGGTTGAACACAAAGCCGCCCGCGCCCGCGCCCGTGCCGGAACCGGCCACAAGCAGCAGCGCCGCGGCGTAAACGGACTGGTTGTCGGCCGTGATGGTGATGTTGCTGGCCGTGATGGAGGGGGCGTCCACCGAAGCGCGCGTGGTGAAACCGTGGCTGCCGGACTTGCCGCCGAGGTGATCGAGCATGCCGTCCGTGCTCTTGCCGCCCGCGCCGTTGTTTGAGGCGGGGTCAAAGGCCGCCGCTTCGCCCCAGGCCGAAAGGTTGATGGCTATCGCGCCCGCGCCCGCGCCCGTGCCGGAGCCGGCCACGCCCACCGAGGTGGTGATCACCTGGGTGGAGTTTTCGGCGTACGCTTGCAGGTCGCCGGCCAGGTTCAGCGTTGTGCCCGTAATGTCGGCGCTCACGGTATTGCCCGCGAGGGCTATGACCACCGCGCCCGCGCCGGCCGCCGTGCCGCCGCCGGCCACGGCGATGCCCACGGTGAGCATGTCGGTCTGGCCGCCCGCGCTGACCGTAAGGCCGCCGCTGGTGGTGGTCAGCGCGCCGCCGGTCACAAAGGCCTGCGCGTTGCCCGCGACGCGGCTGAGCGAAAGCACGCCCGCCGCGCCCGTTGTGCCGCCCGCGCCCACCGAAACGAGGAAGGCCCAGGCCATGCCCGAGGTGGTGGCCTTGATCAGGCCCGAGCCGCTGGTCAGCGTGCTGTCGATGATGTAGGCCGCCGAGTTGGCGCGCAGCATGTTGAGGGCTATGGCGCCGGAAACGCCCGTGCTGGAGCTTGCGCCCACGGCGAGGTCAACGGAAAGCAGGGCGCTGTTCTGCACGGCTTCCACCACCAGCGCGCCGCTGGAAAGGATGACGCTGTCCAGAATGCCCGCTTCGGCCGTTTCGCCGCCCAGGCCGGGCTGCTTGTCCTGCCCGCCCATGGCGGTTTCCTTGCCGAACGTGTTGCCCTCGGTGTTTTCATCGTAGCTGGTGTCGTTGGTGTAGGTGCTTGCGCCGTCCTCTTCCAGATTCGCGGAGTAGCCCTGGCTGAGTTCGCGGGCCTTGTCCTTGCGATCATCCGCCGAGGAGCCGCTCAAATCCAGCTTTTTGTCGCCGCTCATGCCGATATTGAGCGTCATGGAAGCGCCCACGCCCACGCTGCCGCCGCTGGCGCCCACGCCCACGGCCAGCGCCACCGCGCCGGAGGTGTTCTGCGCGTTGACGGTCACGTCGCCAAGCCTGGAGGCGTCCCAGGCGCCGTTGCTCCAGCCGCCGATGGTGCAGTTGTTGATGATGGCGCGGCTCTTGTTGTCCAGCACGTTGATGGCCAGGGCCGCGCCCACGGCCGCGCCGCCGCCGCTGGCGGCCACGGAAAGCACGCCGCCAAAGGCCGCCGCCGCGGACTGGGCGTCCACCAGCACGGAGCCCTTGCCGGTCTTTGCGCCGGTGAGCCTGATGTTTTGCACATCATCCACCACGGCGCTCACGGTGCGTTGCAGCCAGTTGAAGTTGAGCGCGCCGGAAACGGACGCGCCCGACGCCGAGGCCGCCACGGACACCACCAGCGAGAAGATGCCGCTTTCGGGGTTAAAGAGCGCCGCGTTGGGGTCGTAGTTGTGCGCGGAGGAACCGCCGGAACCGTCGCCCACGCTCACGCCGCCTTCCTTGGTGTCGTCGTTGTTGAGCGCGTCGGTGTCCACGTCGTTAATGCCCGCGCCCTGCATGTAGCTGGCGCTGCGCCAGTCGCCGATTTCGTCGGGCTTGGCTTCCAGCGCGCGCACCACCAGGTTGCCGCCCACAATGACTTCGTCGATGTGGGCCAGTTCGGCGTACACGTCGCGCACGATGATATTTTCGCTCAGCGTGGCCTGCACGGCCGCGCCGCTGCCCGCGCCCACCGCGACGCCGATGGCGATGTTAAGAATTTGGGTGGAGGAAAGCGCTTCCACGGTAAGGTCGCCGCCCACGCTGACGCTGCGCACGTTGGCGATGCTGGCGCGCACTTCCCCGGCGATCACCGAGGTATTGTTGGCCAGACCGGCCGCGGCCGAACTGCCCGCCGCCACGGCCGCCGCCACGGTGAAGGCCCAGATCTTGGTCTTGTCCTGCGCCTGCACGGTCAGGTTGCCGCCCGCCGCCACGGTGGCGCTCAGCCTGTCGCCCGCGATGCGCGCGATGCTGTCCATGCTGATCACGTTGACGCCGAGGAAGAGGCCGCCCGCCATGCCGCTGCCGGAAACCGCCGCGTTCACGGCCAGGGCGAGGATGTCGGCGTTATTGAGGGCCGTTACGGCCATGTTGCCGCTGGTGGCCGTAAGCGAACTGTTCACGGCTTCGGCAAACGCGCCGCCGGTGGCGGTGTTGGAGGAAATGCCGCCCGCAAGGGCCGCGCCGGAGCCGGTGGAAACCGCCGCGCCCACGGTGACGGACTTGATCACGGCGGAATTGACGGCATGGATGCCCAGATCGCCCGCCGCGCTGAGCGTGGAGTTTTCCACCAGCGCCCTGACGGCGGTATCGATCACGTTGACGGCCACCGCGCCGCTGAACGACACCTTGTCGCCGCCTATGTTGACGGCCACATTGAGGTTGACGGACAGGATGTTGGTGCCGAAGTCGATGCCGGCGGTGCCGAGGTAGGCGTTGATGTCGGCGTTGTTGTCGCTGGTCTTGCCGATCCACTTTTCGGTAAAGGCCGGGCTCGCGGCGGACTGCCAGGCGGACACGTCGATGTCGTCCAGCGAGGAGATGAGCGTGCTGTTCTTCACTTCCGCGCTGGTATTGTTGACGACCACGTTGGGGTTGAGCACCAGGCCGGCCCCGGCCACGCCGAGGTTGATGGCGTGGATGCTGTTGCCGCCTTCGGCCAGAATGGCGATGCCGCCCGTGGAGGAAATGCTGGCGTCGTACACGGCGGCCAGTTGTTCCGTGTTGATCACGTTGACGGCCACGGTACCGCCCATGGAGGAGGCGTTGGCGCCCACGGCCACGGCCACGGAAGCCGCCAGGCCCAGAATGCGCGAGGTGTCGGCCGCGCGCACGGCCACGGGGCCGGTCAAGGTTTTGGCGGCGCCGGGCGTCTTGGAACCTTCAATGGTGGCCCTGACGTCCTTGTCGATCACGTTGACCGCTATGGAGGCGCTCTTGGCGCTGGCGTCGCCGCCGGAATTGATGGAAACGGCCACGCTGGCGGTCACGCTGAGGATGTCGGCCAGCGATTCGGCCACCACGTCCAGCCCGCCGTTCAGGCCGGTCTGGGTCAGGTCGGAATCGATCAGGCCGGCGGTCACGTTGTTGGCTATGACGTTGACGCCCAGCGCCGCCCCGGCCTGGCCGCCCTTGCTGACGCCCACCTGTCCCGCGATAGCCAGAATGCTGCTGCCGTGCCGGTCGGCGCCCTTCATGATGTAGTCGCGCGCGACGATGCTGGCCTTGCCCGCGAGGCTGAGCGTGGAGTTGCTGACGCTGGCGTTGACCTTGCGCGCGATGACGTTGATGGTGGCCGATCCGGCCAGGTTGGTCTTGGTGGCGGCGTCCTGCTCGGTGCCTGTGGACGCGCTGATGCCCGCCGCGATGGACAGGATGGAACTGGAGGTTTCGGCCAGCACGCGCAGGCAGTCCTCGCTGTCGCCGGACAGCGTGATGATGGAATTGTCGATGCTGGCGGTCACGTCCATATTGCCCGTGCCGGTGCCCTGGGCCGCCGCGAAGCTGCCGGGGTCGGAATCCGGGCCGAGCGCCGGAATGTCGGCCCCGGCGATCACGTTGGCCGCGATGGCCGCGGCCTTGTTATTGCCCGTGGACAGGCTGACGCCGCCCGCAATGGACAGGATGGTGGACTCGTTGCCGCTGACCACGGCCAGCGTCTTGCCGGTGATGTTGGAGTCGCGTGCCGAGGCGGCGGCTCCGGCCGCGATCACGTTGGCGGCCAGGGTCACGGCCACGGCGTTGCCCTGGGCCGCGGCCGCCGCGCCCGCGATGGAAAGGATCTGCTGCTTGGAGAGCGAGGTGATCGAAATGTCCGCGCCGTCGCTGATCTTGCCGATGGTGACGTTGCGCGCGTAAGCGTTGCTGGTGGAGTTGATCACGTTCACCGCCAGCGCCGCGCCCACGGAGGTGGAGGTCTGCCCGGTGGTGTTGCCCGCGTTGTTCGGATCCTGCTTGGCCTTGCCGGACAAGCCCAGCGAGCCGCCGATGGACAGGATGCCGAACTTGTCCGCCGCCAGCACGTTGACCGAGCCGTCGGCCGTAACAGTGGTGGCCGCGCCGCCGTCCTGATCGCCAAGGTAGGCTTCGGTATGGCTGATGGCCGCGTTCACCACCAGGGTGCCGGCCAGCGAATTGCCGCCCAGGCCCACGCCCGCGCTTGCGCCGATGGCGATGAGGTTGTAGCCGCCGTCGATGGAGTCGATGCCGGCCACGGTTTCCTCGGGGTTCTCGCCCAGTTCGATGCCGTTGCGGCCCGCGCCCGTGCCGCTGGTGGCCACCACGTTCAGGCCCTGCTTCGCCGCGTAGTCGCCGCCGCTGACGTAGGCCAGCGTGTCGCCGGCCAGGATGTTGACGCCCAGCGAAAGGCCCATGCCCTTGGCGTCGCCAAAGCCGCCGCCGCCGGCCACGGTGATCATGGTCACGTCGTTCAGCGCGTCCACGGAAAGCTTGCCCTGATCCACGGTCAGGTCGCTGTTGGCCACAAAGGACGTCACGTCGGTCAGGCGCACGTTGATCATCAGCGTGCCGCCGTAGCCCGCGCCGCTGGTGCTGCCCGCCAGGCCCGCGCCAATGTTGAGCGCAAAGCCGGTGTCGGCCGCGCTTACGTCCATGTCGCCCTTGGTCACGCGCATGGAGGCGATGTCGGAAACCGAGGCCTCGGTATTGCGGTCGGTGATGGTCAGCGAGAAGGTGCCCGCGCCGGCCTTGGAATCCTTGGAGCTTTCTTTGCGCGTGGTGGTTGCGCCCGCGCCGCTGCCGGCGGTGGAGGAACTGCCGGTGGTCAGCGACAGCGCGCCCGCCACGGTGATCTGCTTGGCGTCGTTGAGCGCGCGGGCCACAAAGCCGGCCACCACGAGGTTGGAAAGATTGCGCACAACGGCCCTGGTTTCGTCGGAATTATAGCCCACAAACACTTCGCCGGTGTAGGCGGTGTTGACGCTCGGCGTATCGGTGGTCTGCTGCTGCGCGCCGCCCGTGCCGGACGACGTCGTGCCCTGGGTCAGGCCGCCGACGTTCTGGTTGACGCTGCCGAGGCCCGAGGTGATCGTGTTGCCGATTGTGGCGGCCTTTTGCGCGTTGTTGGTGATCAGGCTCAGGAAGTTGCCGTTTTGCTGCTGTTGCTGGCGCGCGGCCCTTTCTTCGGGCGTGAGGTTGGGGTCGTTGGCGTTGTTGGGGAAGAGGCTCTGCAACGCCTGGCCGATGGAGCCGACGGTGGAAAGCGCCGACGGAATGCCCGAAGCCGCGCCGCCCGTGCCGCCCGTGCCCTGGCTGGGCGTTTGCCCGGGCGTCTGGCCGGTTTGCGCCGCCTGCTGCTGCGCCGGAGAGGCGTGGCTGCCGCCGATCAGCACGGCCACGCCGCGCCCGGTGTTGAGCGCGTTGACTTCCGCCGTGCCCAGCACGGAGACGCGGCCGCTCATGCTGGCCGCCCCGGCCAGGGTGGCCGTGGTTTCACGCGTGGCGATCTGGGCGAAGGCCGTGCCGCCCATGGCGGATTCGCCGGACGACATGGTGGCGGAAAGCTGGGTGTAAAGGCTGTTGTCCTTGGCCACGATCAGCAGGCTGTTTTTGCCGTCCGCGCCCAGGGCGTCGCCCAGGGTCACGCGGCCGTGGCCCACGTTGAGTTCGGCCGTGGTGACGTCGGCGAGGTACAAAAGGCCCACCGTTCCGGCCAGGCCCTTAAGCTGGCCGCTGGAGCCCGCCTGCAGCAGGCTGAGCACGCCGTTGCCCGTGTTGGCGGTGACGGAGAGGCTGTGGCCCGTGATCAGGGCGTTGCTGTCTTCCGAGCCGACGGAGGCCACGGTGTTGTGCCGCAGGTTGAGCACCTGAAGCGCCGCGCCGGCGGCGGAGCCGGAATCGGGGTGGCGGGCCGGGGAAATCTTGTTGCGCAACTGGGCGCTGATATTGGTGAAGTTGAGGGCCGTGGTCTTTGTGGCGCCCGTGGTGGTGCGCAGGGGCTTTTCCGCGCCCTTGCCCGTGCCCATCTTGCCGGTGAGGTTGATCGTCCTGTCGGAGCTGGCGGCGGTCACATAGATGCCCAGGTTCTGGGCCTTGGCCCGCAGCTTGTAGGCGGCTCCGCCGTCCTTGGAGAGCGGCGCTTCCCTGGTCAGCGCCTGGCCGTCAAGGGCGTCCTGGCGCGAGGCCGCGAGGTAGAAGGAGTTTGCGTCGCGCACGATCACATAGTAGGTGCCGGCCACCGCGTTGGCGGCATCGACCAGTTCCACGGCCTGGCCGTTGGTGAAGCCGTGGTTGGCCAACTGGAGGAAGGGCAGGACGTTGGCGAGGTCATCCGCGCCGAAGCTGATGGAGGCGAGCGGGCGGTTCAGCGTGAACGAGCTTTCGCCGGCAAAGAGGAAATCAAGCGTCACGCGCAGGCCGCTTTCGAGATCCGACAGCGTAAAGTTGTAGTCGCCGTAGGTGGTGACAATGTAGCATTCCACCGCGCCGTTGCGCTCAGTGGTCACCACGCTGCCGCTTTCCAGCCGGTGCGGTTCGGCCTGGGTGATCATGTACGCGCCAAGCGCCGCCGTGCTGAGGTTGAAGCCGTGCTCTTCGCCCACGGCCGCCAGCGTGCCGTTCAGGCCCGTGGCGGAAACCACCTGGAGGAAATTGCCGGCCAGGAAGTTTTCGTGATCGTCCGCCAGCAGGATGTTGCCGTCGGCCAGCACCTTGATGAAAAATTCCGCGCCGCTGATCAGCTTGTATTCGGAGCCGTCGGCCAGCAGCAGCGAGCCGCTGCCCGTAAAGCGCACCTGCTGCCCGTCGTACAGGCCCGTGGCGTTCGCCGCCTTGAGGCCGCCGGCAGCCGTGCCGAGGGCCACCGTGCCGGAGGCGTTTTGCAGGTGCGCGCCCGCGGCGGGCAGGCCGGAAATGCTGATGTAGTCGCCGCTCTGGAACAGGGCTTCGGTCTGGGCAAAGCGCAGCGCGCCGTTCACCAGACCCGCGTAATAGCCGTGGCCGTCGCGCAGCCCGGCGATGCCGTCACTCGCGCCCGCGTGGTACACATAGTAGCCCGTGGTCAGGCCGTTTGCCGTCAGCGTTTGCGTGCCCGTGCCCAGCGCATGGACGCGCGGGGCCGCCGCGCTCAGCATGTGCAGCGTGCCCGCGTTCAGCGTGACGTTGATGGCCGCGCCGCTGGCGGAGGAGGAAAGCGTGATGGCGGCGGTGCCGTCGCCGTTGTCCGTGATGCCGCGAATGTAATAGGTGGCGCCGGAAATAAGGCCCGTGGCGGCCGCGCCGCCTTCGGCCCGGTAGATCACGGCGTCGCCGGCGGCAAAAACGTTGCTCAGCACGGTCGGGGCGTTCTGGTTGCCGGGGTCGGCCACCATCATGCTGCCGGACGAAAGCTTGGTCAGCTTGAAGTCGTCATGGCCGAGGCTCGCGCCCTGCGGGGGCAGGTAGGCCTGACCGGAGGCGTCGATCAGCCGGACGCTGGCATCCGAAAGCCGCACCACCGTAAACGTGCCCACCGTGTTGTAAACCAGGCTGCCGTCGGGGTTGACCAGCGCCGCGCCCGCGCCGTTGGTGGCCAGGGTGGAGAGCGTGACCCTGTCGCCGCTCTGGAAGTCGTGATCGCCGATAAAGAGCGCGTTGGGGTCGGAAACCACGTCGCCGCTTTCCACCGTCAGCGGGGCCTGCGCGGCGGAACTGACCAGCGTGAACGTGTGCAGCGTGGCGGAATCCAGGCCCCGGCACTGGCGATCCACGGCGATATAATCGCCCGTGGCTTCGCCGTTTTCGTAAGCGCGCAGGGCCACGCCGCCGTCCGGCATGATGGCGACCATGTACTGCCTGCCGTTTTCCAGGCCCTGGATGGCCGCGCCGTTTGTCGTGTAGCGGATCACGTCGCCGCTGCGCAGCGCTTGCGCCGCGTCGCCCGACAGATGCATGGCCGTGCCCGTGACCGGCACGGAGGCCGTGGCAACGCCGTTCGACAGCGTGCCGAACGCAAGATCCGCGCCGCCGACCGTGACGGAAGCGCCGGCCTTGCTGAAGGTGTGCTCGGCCAGACTGGCGGCCGCATTGCCGGAAAAGGCGACGTAGGCCGCGCCGTTCATCAGGGCGAAGCCGCCGCCGCCCAGCAGGGCCAGCGTGTACTGCTGGCCGCTGACCAGGCCGTTCAGGGCCGAAGCCGAGGTGTAGGTGACCAGATCGCCGCTGGCGAAGCCCGCGAAGGGGCCGCCCGTGGCGGGGTTGTCGCGCTTGTACTGGGCGGTGCTGAAGTTGATCGCGAGGCCGACGGCCTGCTTTTCGGCGTCCGTGGCCATGACCAGAAGGAAGTCGCCGTCCGGCGCGGGGTTGATCGTGGCAAAATCGGCCGCGACCGCGCCGTTGTCGATCTTTTTCAGCGCGATGTCGGTCAGGCTGCGCACAAAGACCATGTAGAGCGCGTCGTTGTCCAGGCCCAGATCGCCGCCGACGCGCACGATGTCGCCGGTGGCGAAGCCGTGGACGTCGTTAAAGGCCAGCACCTGATTGTTGGCCACGCCGGAGTCGTAGGTGACGTCCCGCGGGCTGCTCTGCCCGGAGCCCTGCTGCTGAAAGACAAAGTGGTGCCGGCCCGTGCCGCTGTTGCCCGTCACCGCAATGGCCGCGCCGCCCTGCGCGGCGCGCAGAGTCAGCTTGCCCGAAGCGTCCACATCGCCCCAATAGGTCTGGCCGCCGGTCAGGCCGCCCAGTTGCGCCCCGCCGCTCACTTCATAGGTGACGAAGCCGCTGTAGTTGGCGTATTCCGCGCCCAGAGCGACGGTTCCGCCGCTGACGGCGGCGTCGCCCACCGCGCCGGCCAGCATGATGTTCACATCGCCTTCCACCACGGCGGAGGAGTTGTTCTCCTGCCCGATGTAGGCGATGCTGGCCGCGGTGGATGATTCCTTCGCGCCCGCCGTAACGGCGTAAATGTAGGAGTTGGGGATGAGGAAGGCGCTGTCGGTGTTGGTGAAGTTGACCGCGTCAACGCCAAAAAGCTGGCCGAGGCCCTGCTGCATGTCCAGGTACGCCGCGTCGATGGATTCAACCAGCGAACCCATGCTGCCCAGCGCCGTTTCCAGAAAATCCATGGGAATCATGGACGACATGCCCATCTGCGACGCCGCCTTGGACGCCGTGGCGAGCAGGGTGGCGCCCTTGCTCGCGGCCTGGAGATAATTGGCGTCGGACGTCACTTCCACCAGCGTGTTGTGGACAATGTTTGCACCGCTCTTCACCACGGTGCTGGCCGTGTTGGTGAAGACGGTCACGCCCGCCGCAACGCTGACGCCCTTGTCCTTGTAAAGCACGGGCGCGCCCTGAAGCGTGAAGATATGATCCGACGTGACGGCGGCCCCCGACGGGTTCACGTTGAACAGGTTGCCGCTGGCGTCCGAAAGCTGGAAGTAGCCCTGACCCACGGCGCGCACGGTGTACACCGCGCCCACGGTCAGGCCGGTAAGCGCCGTGCCGCCCTGCCCCACGCTGTAGGTAACCTTGTCGCCCGCCTTGAACGGAATGGTGGTGGCCAGGAACTTGTTGGTTTCCACCCTGGTGCCGGGCACAATCACCTGCGCGCCCGCGGCAACCGGCGCGGCCTTGGCGAAGGTGTGCAGGGCGTCGTCGTCGTTGCCCCGGATAACGTCGATCACCTTGCCGTCAGCGCCCTTCAGCGTAAAGAAGTCCGCGCCCTTGGCGGCTACGGTGTAGCTCTGGCCGTTGGTCAGGCCGCGCAGGGCGGCGGCGGGGTCGGAGCAGGTGTAGGTGACTTTGTCGCCCACCGCAAAATCGCTGGCCTTGTTGATCTGGCCGCCCACCACGTCCGGGTTCTGCGCCACCACCTTGCCGGCGGTCACCGGCTCCTGGTAGCGCGTAAAGGTGTACTGCGAGCCGGCGGTGCCGTTGCCGATAAAAATCTTCTTGCCGCTCATGTCGGCCAGGGCAAACTGGCCGTTGGCCGCTTCGTAAATTTTGTAGGTCTGGCCGCTGGTCAGGCCGTTGATCGCGGTGCCCGTGGTGGTGAACTTGACCACGTCGCCCACGCGGAAGGCGTGGCCTTCGCACGACACCGAGGCGTTCTTGATGTTGCCGCCGGTGACGGTGGCCGCGTCCTGCGTGACGGACACCACGCCGGAGGGCTTGGTATCCGCGCCCACCTTGGTAAAGGTGTGGGTGGCCGTGTTCCAGTCGGTCTGCGCCACGCCGCGGTAGTGCCGGGTGTGATCGCCGCTGTCGACCAGCAGCACAAACTGGTTGGTTTCATTGTTGAACACGGTCACGGTGTATACCTTGCCGCTGACCAGCCCGGGCAGGGCCTTGGACGGATCGGAGCAGGTGTAGGTGACCTTGTCGCCCGTCTTGAAGCCGTGGGCCGCCACGGAGGTGATCACGCCCACTTCGGTGACGGCCTTGACCTGGGCGGGATCATACGTCTGGCCGGGATCCGGCGCGGGCGGCTGCGGCTGGGTGTTGTCGGGCTGCGTCTGGGCCGGGGGCTGCGCGGGCGGCTGGCTGGTGGGCACCATGGTCGAGGAGGCGCTGACCTTGATCACCGGCGTGGTGTTGGACACGGAATCAAGGATCACCGCGCCCGTGCCCTGCGCCAGACTGGACGACACCCTGCCCAGCGCCGTGATCACGGCCGTGCTTTCCACCGAGGTGGAGGCCAGGGCGTCGTGCTGGGCAAAGGCCAGCGCAAGGCCGAGGCCCATGTGGGCTTCCTGCAGCTTGGACGTGATCGCGCCCATGGGCAGCAGGGCCAGCACCAGATCGGTCAGCTTGGAGCTGATCTGCTGGGAAACGCCTTCCAGCGACTGCTTGACGCCCGCCAGGCCGCCGGAGGAACCCGTGTCGGCCGCCGGGGCCGCCGCGCCCGCCGGGGCGGGAATGTTGGTGGAGCTGATGGTGGTGACCTTGGCGTCCGTCGAGGACGTGGCGGAAACCGAGCCCTGCGCCGTGAGCTTGCCGTGGATGGTGGTGTAGCTCTTGCCCGAGCCGAAGTTCAGCGCGAGGCCGAGGCCCAGGTTGCCCGCGTCCGTGGCGTTGGCGATGGCCGAAAGGCTGATGTTTTCCGTTACGTCGGCCTTGACCGCGATGTCGCGCCCGGCCGTCAGGTTCACGTTGGCCCCGATCAGGGTGCTGGCCGCGGCTTCGTTGATGCCTATGGCCAGGGCCAGGGCGTAGGTTTCCTTCTTGCGCGTGGTGGTGGCGCCGCCCTGCTGCGTGCCGCCGGCCTGCTGGGCGGTGGCGCCGCTGAACAGCGGGGGCTTGGAGCCGGGGTCGGACTTTGCGCTGTAGGTGCTGGTCAGCGACACGGTGTTGGTGTTGGCCGTGGTGGCCCCCACAATGACGTCGCGGCTCGCGCTGATCGTGGTGTCGCCGTCGATCGTCACGTCGGCGTGGGCGTTGTTGATGGCCAGCACAAAGCCGAACAGATCCGTGTTCTTGGTCTGCACGTTGCTGAGCTTGCTGGCGGCGGTGATGCTGACGTCGCCGCCTGTGGCCGTGATGGTGTTGGCGCCCGTGATGCGCACCTCGGCGTCGGCCGAGGCGTAGGTGATCAGCACCGGGCCGCCGATGGCCAGGCTCTTGTACAAGTCCATGAAAATATTGGACAGCGGCGAGGACAGCATTTGCAGGTACTGGTTGGCCTGCCCCAGCTGGGCGGGCAGGAACGAGAGGCCCGAAGCCCCCTGCGCGACGCCCGACACCATTTGCAGGTCGATGCCGAGGTAGGTCTTGAACAGATTGCCCAAATTGGCCGACATGAACTGATCCAGCAGGCCCATGTACTGGTTGCCCGTCAGCTCGCCTATCGAGGGCATGGTCATGGTGGTGGCGGCGCTGGCCTCGGCCTTGATCAGCACGTTTTTGGCGCTGATGGTGACGTTCGCGATGGTGATGCTGGCGTGGCCCTCGGCTATCTTGACGGGCAAAAGGCCCAGCAGGGGATGCACGTAGGCCGAGGTGGAGGCGGTGGCCGCAAAGTCGCCGCTGGTGGTGATGGTGGCGTTGGTCAGGCTGATGTCCACGCCCGTCATGGACACGTTGCCGCTGGCGTTGATCGTCGAACCGGCGGCCATGGTGATGGTGCTGGTGGACGTGACGGTCAGCCCGCCCGCGTCGGCCACCGTCGATCCGGCGCCGAAAAGCACGTTGCCCAGCGCGGAAACGACCAGCGTGCCGCCGTCGAGGTTCAGCGTCTGGTTGTTGCCGAACGTGACGGACTTGGCGCGGATCACAATGGATTCGATGCCGGTGAAGTTGACGCCCTCAAAGCTCACGTCGCCGGCCGCCATGATCAGCAGCGAGCTCTGGCTGTCGCCGTACGTATCGTTAAAATCGCCGGAAATCGTCACGTTCCCGGCAAAAAGCGAGAACCAGGCGCCGATGCCGGCCTCCAGATTGCGGGATGTCAGGGCATCGTCAAAAAACGTGATGTCCGGGATCAAATCGGCCAGAGCCGACATGTCGATATTGGCCAGATCGGTGATCGTCTCCAGGCCGGGGATGCCGCCCAGAAGCGAGCCGATGTTCAGCGACGAGAAGTCCGGCAGCGCCGCCTCCTGGAGCAGCTTCCCCAGGTCGCTGATGCCCTCCAGCGGGTTGCCCGCCGTAAGGGCAAAGGTTTCCGCCACCACGGGCGGGCCGGACGTCGTGTCCTCCGGATCGACCTGCGTGCCCGAAAGAAGCTGGCGCGGCTCCAGGGGCTCGAAATAGGCCGGGATTCTGTTCTTCCGGGCCTGGGGCGTGTAATAGCAGGTGTTGATCCCCGAATCGGTGATGATTTGGGAAGCTCCCTTCCAGAACTTGCGGATGTCAGACATGGCGTCCTCCAGCGGATATCGTGGCGCTCTGCCGGTTTGACCGGCAACAGGCCGGAATAGGCGACAAAATGGGGAAACGCCCTTTAAAGGGCATATAAACAACACTAGAAGAGAAAAGTTTAACAAGATCAAGGTATATGACCGTATACATTGATCATATCCCTATGATTTCTCAGAGTATTTTACGGAAAATAGTTGAGAATTCTAAGCCCGGGGGGGCGTAAAAAGGCGGGATGCGCCGCGCTAGCCGCCCATGCCGCGCAGCAGCATCCACTTGTGCACGGCTTCGGTGCGGTTTTTGGCGTCCAGCTTGCGGTAGGCGCGCGAAAGGGCCTTGGCCACCGTCACGGTCTGCACGTTGAGGCCGCGGGCGATTTCGGGGTTGCTTTCGCCCTGGGCCGCGCGTTCCAGCACTTCCATCTCGCGCGGGGCCAGCGCGCAGGCCGCGCTGATGCCGCGGTTCAGCCTGTCCTGCAAGTGGCCCACCAGCTCGGCAAGGCGCTCGTCGCTCTCGGCCCGTTCGCGCAGCAGCCGCAGCAGGGGCAGCATATCCTGCCCGTGCGCCACAATGGCCTGAATCACGGCTTCCAGCGTGTCGCCCTCTTCCGCGTCGCGGCTTTTGTCGCCCCGGCCAAGGGCGGCGTCCAGCAGGGCCTGCCATTCGGGATCGGCCGAAAACGTGAACGGCGAAACGGGCGGCGAGGCGATGACCCCGTCGTGCGCGGCCACGGGATCGTCGGGGAGCGAGGGGCTGTAGCCGGGCAGATGGCGGCGGATTTCCTGCGGGGGATAAATGGAGGCGTTGATGCCCAGTTCGCCTTCCAGATCGCGCAGGCCGCCGCCGTTTTTCTTTGTCCACATGTTCATGCTGTCCGTCCTTTACGGCGTCAGGTCTGTTTGCCGCTGTAGCTGATCATGTCCGCGAAATACCGGTTGCTCTGCACCATCTGCTTGCGCATGAGGAAGGCCCGGCGGTCGCCCAGCGTCTGGCACAGCCGCGCGATGCGCCAGGCCAGCGCGCGGGCGGGCGGCGCGATCGCGCGGGTTTTCAGCAGCGCGCCCAAAAGGCGGCGCACCCAGGCCGGGATGGTGACGAACAGATCGTCCTCCAGGCAGATGATGTCGGCCGTGGTGCCGGGATCGCCCTGGCGGCCGCAGCGGCCGTGCAACTGGCGGTCAACGCGCACGGAGCTGTGCATTTCGGTCAGGATGACGTGCAGGCCGCCCAGATCGCGCACGGCGGGGGCCAGCTTGATGTCGGTGCCGCGCCCGGCCATGTTGGTGGCCACGGTTACGGCGAACGGCTGACCGGCCAGGGCCACTATTTCGGCCTCGCGCTCGTGCTGCACCGCGTTCAGCACTTCATGCACTATGCCCCGCCCGGCCAGCGCGGCGGAAATTGTGTCGGACGCGCCGATCGACTTGGTGCCCACCAGCACGGCCCGGCCCCGGGCGTGCTCCCGGGCCGCCTGATCCGCGATGTCGCGGATTTTGGCCTCCATGGTCGCGTGGAAGGCGCGGTACGAACGGCGGCGCACGCAGGGCCGGTGCGTGGGGATGCGCGCCACAAAAAGCCGGTAAAACTGCAAAAACTCCTTGCGCGCCTCCCAGGCCGTGCCGGTCATGCCGCCCAGCACGCGGTAGCGCAAAAAGAAGTCCTGAAACGTGGACTGCGCGCTGGTGGCGCGCGGCGGCGCCACTTCCACGCCCTCCTTGGCGGACACGGCCTGATGCGTGCCGTCGCGCCATTCGTGGTCGGGCATGATGCGGCCCGTGGCCTCGTCCACGATGACCACCTTGTTGTCCCGCACGACGTAGTGCACGGCCGGCTCAAAAAATTCGCGCGCCTCCACGGCCTGCAACACCAGCTCCAGCGCGCGGGTGCGCCGCGCCCATGGTTTGGCGGTGTTGCGCAGCGTTTCCAGCACTTTTTTGCGGCCCGGATCCGTCAGGCTGGCTTCGCGGAATTTGCGGTTGACGCGGTAGTCGCGGCCCGGCCGCATGGCGGAGGCGATGTCCGACGCGGCCAGGTACTGTTCCACGCTCGGCGCGTTGTCCCTGGGCACGGAGATGATCAGCGGCGTGCTGCCGCCGTCGCACAGCACCGAGTCGGCCTCGTCCACAATGGCGCAGGCCAGGCCGCGCTGCACCAGCCGGGGCGGGCTTTCCCCGGCCAGGGAGCGGGCCAGCGCCCTGGCGTGCGTGTTCACGCGGCCCAGCGCCATTTGATCGCGCAAAAAGTCGGCCGTCACTTCCTTGCTGGTCAGGTAGGTGATGTCGCAGGCGTAGGCCGCCTTGCGTTCTTCGGGCGTGCTGCCCTGCGTGACGGACGCCGAGGTGAGGAAGCAGGCCCGGAAAAACGGAGCCATGCTCTCGGCGTCGCGCGCGGCCAGATAGTCGTTGGACGTGACCACATGGCAGCCCTTGCCGCGCCAGGCCGCGATAACGGCGGCCAGGGCGGCCGTGAGGGTTTTGCCCTCGCCCGTGGCCATTTCCACAATGCAATGCCGCAAAATGCCCAGCGCCCCGGCCACCTGCTCGCGGTACGGGCGCTCGCGCCGGACGCGGAAAGCCGCCTCGCGCACCAGGGCCACGGCGAGCGTCAGATCATCTTTCTTTTCGCGCCCCAGGCGAAAAATCACGCGGCATTCCTCCATGCGGCGGTACAGCTCTTCGTCCGGCAGGGCGGCCAGCCCGGCTTCCAGCGCCAGCGCCCTGTCGGCCTGGGCCAGCATGTGCGAAGCCCGGGGCCGCCGCGCGAACAGCAGCTCAAAACGCGCCACGGCCCAGTCCCAGCCAAGCGGCACCCGGCGGGGCCTGGCGCGCTCCGCGAAAAGCTGGTCGTAGGCAAAACCGTCCGACAAATTCATAGCGTTCACCGGCTGGTAAAAAACTGCTGCAAGCGCCGGGCCCACTGGCGGCCCAGGGTCTGCTCGCCAAACACGAGGCGCGCCAGCACCTTTTGCCCCGGCGCAAGCACGGCCGCCGCCTCCTGATCGGGCACGAGGCGCAGCTCAAAAAAGTGGCTGGCCGCGATCATCTCGCCGTTGCGGTTTTCCACGGCGGCCATATCGCCCCCGCGCTGCACGGCAAGCGACGGGTGGAACAGGCTGCGCCGCCCGGCCGGCGCGGGCTCGCCTTCCAGCGTGGCGGCGAACAGCCGATCGTGCCGGTCGCGGATGTCCATGCGTTCGGAAACGCAAAATTCCGCGCGGATCACGGGCTCGGCAAACAGGCGCGCGGCGTCGAACTGATCGACGGCCACGCGCAGGCGCAGGCTGGCGGGCGCGTAGACGCTGCCGAGCATGTCGCCCCGGCCTATCCATTTGCCGTGCCGCCGCGTCAGTTCCGGCGCGACCCACACGCCGTCCATGGGCGCGAGGATCTGGCGCTTCGCGGCCTGGACGGTCAAAATGTCGAGCTGCTGAAGCGCGGCCCGGTATTCCAGCGCGTACATGCCGGCGGCGTTGGCGTCGCCCCTGTCGTTGGCGTGTTCGTATCTGGCGCGCGCCACGGCGGCGGAAAGGCGCATACGCTCCAGCTCGGCCATGAGGCCGGGGTTGTCGATGCGCACAACCCGGCTGCGGCCCCTGGCGACGGGGATGTCGGTGGCGGCGAATTCGGCCAGCGTGCCTTCCACCTCGGCAAAGATGAGGTGCTGCTCCCGGCTTTCCACCACGCCTTCGGCCACCACGGCGCTCTCCACGGGCACGCCCAGCACCAGCGCCCCCAGCACGCCGGCCACAAGGGCGAAGCGCAGCAGGGCGCTGTCGCGCATGCCCGCCAGTTCCGGGCCGGTCAGCAGGTAGACCACGCCCTTGATCGCGGGCAGGCCGAACCAGAGGAAAAACAGGGCGGCGGCCAGCACCAGGCCCAGCGTGGCGAAACTGTTTTCCAGCACAAGGAAGATGCTTACCGTGATCAGCAGCCGGTAGCAGAACGCGGCCGTGGCGTAGACGGGGTAGAAGATCCGCTCGTTGCGCCGCTGCACCACGGTGGCCGCCTTGGCCACGCCCAGCAGGTAGCGCTTGACCAGGTAAATCATGTAGGCCTGCGAGCGCTGGTACAGGTTGGGCATGTCCAGCAGGTCGGAAAAGACGAAGTAGCCGTCAAAGCGCAGCAGCGGGTTGATGTTGAACAGCAGCGTGGTGACGGAGGTGATCAGCACGCAGTTGCGCGCCAGCAGGTGCAGGCTGGCGCCTTCCGCCGTATTGGCCCAGACCAGTGTGGCCAGAAAAGCCAGAAAAAGCTCGCAGTACACGCCCGCGAGGCCTATGGCGGCCCGCGCCCAGCGCGAGCGGATCTGCACGCTGCTGCTGACGTCGATATAGGGCACGGGCGCGAAAATGAGCAGCATGATGCCCATGCTGTGCACGTCGCCGGTCAGGCCGTCCCTGGCGGAAAAATATTTGCAGGCGAAGGCGTGGCCGCATTCGTGCACGATTTTGGCCAGCACGATGACCGCATAGACCCAGACAAGATTGGCGGGGTTGAGCGTTTGCCGCGCCTCGGCCACAAAAAGGCCCCAGTTGAGCACCAGCGCGCGCACGGCAAGAAACAGCAGCAGCGCCCACACCGCGAAGCCGGCGGGGTGGAAGACCAGGCCGCCGATATGCCGGAAGCGCGTGAAAAACGCGTCCGGCGTCCAGAGCGGGATGCGCAGGAACAGAAAGGACGCCAGCGTGCCGCTGATTTTTTTGAGCTGCTTTTCCTGCTTGCGGCGCAGGAGGATTTCGGTGTCGGCCGGCATGTCCAGCAGCAACAGGTGGGAGGAGTGCAGGCGGCCAAGCAGCGCGATGACCTCGCCCTGGGTCAGGGCTTCGTCCTCGCCCTTTTCCTGGCAGATATCCCAGATTTCCTGCACCGTCCTGCGGCCGTCCAGCATGGAAACAAAGGCGTAGGCCCCCCGGGCCAGACGGAAATGGGCGTTGTTGTCCGGCTCGCTCAGAATGTACCAGGGCGCGCCCCAGTAGCTCTGGCGGCGGATGCTCACCTCGGGCCGCAGCGCGGGCGCCAGGCTTTCCACCAGGTACCACTGGTCGTGGAATGTGCTGTGCCGTTCCTGCCGCGTTTTCATGGATGCGCCGCCTAAAACCAGCGCCAGACGATCAGTCGCGCCCGGTTGACGAGCTTGCGCGTCCACACGTCCAGCACCGAGGTTTCGCCCGCCGCGATGCGGGCGTGGCCTTCCATGCCGGGCCGCAGCGTCAGCCCGCCCGGCGCGGCGTCGATGCGCCCCCGCACCTCAAAGCCGTTGCCGTCCTCCGCCACCGTGGCGTAAGGGTGGACGCGCTCCACGGTAAAGGGCACGCGCACGTCCGGGTAGGCGGTAAGCGTAAACTCGCCCCGCACCTCGCCCCCGCCCAGGGCGCGGTTGATGTCGCTGATGTCGGACTCGCCCACGTGGACGACAATGCGCAGCGAGGCGGTGTCCGTCACCTCGAAAAGCTCCTGGCCGCGCCGCACGGGCTGGCCGAGCCGGGGAAACATGTCTTCGGAAATGATGAAGCCGTCCACGCTGGAGGTCAGTTCCGTCATGGCCAGACGCCGGCTTGCCCAGGCCAGGTTGGCGCGGGTGCGCTCGGCTTCCAGCCGGGCTATGGCGGCCTCGGCGTCCTTGCCTTCCTGCAGGTACTGGTCGGCCTGGCTTTCGTGGATATGGCCCTGGGCCTCGAGCGCGGCGATTTCCAGGTTGATCTCCGTGGCGTCCAGGCGGCCGAGCACGTCGCCGCTTTTCACCTCGTCGCCGGGCCGGGCCAGCACTTCGTGCAGGTAGCTGTCCATGGGCGCGGTGTGGGTGTAGCTGTGGACGCCTTCGATCGTCAGCGGCGCGGAAACCTCAATGGGCGACGAAATCAGCAGCGTGGCCGCAAGGCCCGCGCCGAGCAGCGCGGCGGTCAGCTTGAGCCCGGTGCGGCGCGGCCCGAAAATGTCGGCCGAGCGCAGCATGAAATAGCGCCAGAGCTTTTTGAGCGGCATTTCTTCGGCCAGTTGCAGATCGCGCAGGCGCGGGGCCGCCAGGCGGCACACCAGGGCCAGGGCGTCGAGCTGCCGGGGGCCGAACTCCTCGCCGTCCAGCACCAGCGTAAGCACAAAACGCGCAGCGCCGTCCTGCGTCCGCAGCGGCAGGGAAAGCACGCGGCGCGCATGGGACGCGAGCGCCAGCTCGCGCGCAGCCCGCGCGATCACGCCGGGCTCGCCCTCCTCGCCCGGCACGGCGGAAAACAGCACCATGCGATCCTGATCAAGGGCTTCCTGCATCACCTCCTCGATCTGCCGGACGCTGCGCGTGCCCCGCGCGAAACTTTCCATCTGATCCAGGGCCGTCGCCCGCACGCGCCCGTTGCGCGCCGAGCCGAGCGCGGCGCGGCGGCAGTCGAACTTGCCCGCCGTTTCGGCGCACAGCGTGGTGGCAGCCTCGAAAAAGCGGGTGCAGGCCTGCACCTCGCTCACAATGTCCACCACGTCCAGCAGGCTGTTTTCCGGGGCGGCCCGCTCCGGGCTTTTGGCCTGCTCCACGCCGTTTTGCGCCACGCGATCCACCAAAAAGAGGCTGGCCCGCACCAGCTGGAGGATGTCGCCCACGCTTTGCAGGCGAACCTGCCGCCCGCCCAGCACATGGGCGGCCAGCGTCAGCGTGCCGTGCTCGTTGGTCAAAAGCGGCACGAACACGCCGTAGGCCCCGCCGCCGAGCGGCACGGTCTGGCGGTTTTCCGCCAGCATCTGGCCGTAGCTCTTGGCCAGATCCACAAGCCAGGACGGCGCCTCCCCCCCTTGCGGCAGGGGAGGAGACGCCGTCACCACGCGGACGCTGCCCTGCTGGCGCGTCAGAACAGCCACTCCGAAAGCCCCCGCGGTTTCGCGGCCCAGGCCGCACAGGGCCTGAAACAACTCTTCGTGGGAGTTGGCGGTGAGCAGCGCGCCGAGGAAGCCGTCCAGCCTGTGGGCGGCCCCGCCCGGGCTATTGCTTGCCTGCGGTTGCGCCATCGTCCTCGGCCTGGCTTTGCTGCAAGCGTTTGGACACGTCGAGCTCGATCACGCCAAAGCGCTCCTCGTGCTCGCGCACGCTTTGCAGGAGCGAAAGGGTGAGGCGTTTGGCCGTGTAGTGGTTCATGATGATGCGGTCGGTAAACTGCAGGATCATGTCGGCGGCCACGCCCTCTTCCTGCGACGGCAGCGTCTGGTTGATGCCAAAGGAAAGCAGCAGTTCCTCGGGCGTGGAATGGGTCTGGAACGCATTGGCGTACGACGTTTTCATCTGGTCAGCGTTCACATTGAGGCGGATTTGCTGTCCTTCGCTTTTCTGGCTCATTCGGCTTCTCCTTGGGTATTTTCTGTGAGGGGGGAGCCCGCGTCGGCCGCCGCGACGCCGGGAAAGCGCACGGTGACCATGAGTCCCACGGGCCTGCCTTGGGGATTGGGAACATGAACGCGCACCTTGAGCGTGCGGTTGGAAAGCACGGCGATTTTCGCCACATGGGCGATCACGCCGGGCAAAGCCTGTCCGTCGCCGGGCTGGAGCACTTCCACCGGGGCGCCCTCCTTAAGCTGCCGGGCCTTGTCCACCGGCAGATTCAGTTCCACCAGGATGGGATCAATGGCCACCAGGCGTATGGCGGGCACATTCCTGTCCACCGCCATGCCCCGCTCCACCAGCACTTCCTCCACATAGCCGTTGCAGGGCGCGTAAAGGTACATGCGGTCGCGCTGGGCCAGCAGTTCCTCGCGGTTCAGCCTGAGCTGGGCGACGCGGAATTTTTCGGCCTCCAGCTCCAGCGCGCTCAGCGTGTGGGCCAGGCGCGCGTGCTGGTATTCCATGACGGTGGCGGCCTTGTGATCCAGGGCATCGGCAAAGCGCCGCATGTCGAGGCGGGCCTGCTCGATCTTGGTGGTCAGCGTGCGGATTTTGATGGTGCTGTTGATTTCGCTGTCCAGAAGCTCCAGGCGGCTGTCTTCCGCCCGCGAGTCCAGGTTCATGAGCAGGTCGCCCTCTTTGACGCTCTGCCCCGCCTTGACCGGAATGGCGAACACGCTGCCCGGCACGGCAAAGCTGAGCGCAGCGTCGTACATGGGCCGGGAGACGCCGCTCACTTCAAGCGCGGCGGCCTTTCCGGCCGTTTCGGCGCAGAAGGAGGCGGCGGGCGGGCAAAACGCCAGCCATGCGGCGCACAGCGCCATCAGGCGCAACGGCAGGGACTTCATTGGTATCGGCTCCGGGCGCGGGGCTTCAGGGCATGATCGCGCTGTTTTCGCTCACCACGATGCCGTAGGCTTCGATCAACTGGGCGCAGGCGTACTTGTATTCCGCCAGCGCCACGTTGTAGCCCACGATGGCCGCGTGCAGGCTGATCTCTTCCCGGCCGAGCGCGTCGTGGGAAGCCAGCAGGTCGCGGTTGTTCACGCCGCCCATTTCAAAGCGCTTGATTTCGCCGTTGACGGTCTGGCGCGCGGCTTCGTAGGCGGCGCGGGCCACGGGGATGCCGTCCTTGGCCAGCACAAGGTTGTGCAGGGCTTCGCGCACGTCGGTTTCCACGCCGCGGCGCGTCTTGCTCAGGCGCTCGTCGGCAATGCGCATGAGCTGGACGGTCTTGTCGCGTTCGCCCCGCGCCTCGCGGTTCTGGAGCGGGAAGGAAAGCGTGGCGCCCACAAACCAGGAGCCCTGCTCGGAAGTGTCCTTGAAATTTTCGGCCGGCCGCAAATAATCGTTGCCGTTGCTGGTGGTGAAGCCGCCGTTGACGTCAAGCGCGGGCAGCAGCTTGTTGGCCTTGACGTCGTACTCGATGCCGAGCTGCTTGAGCAGGATGGCCAGCTGCTTCAATTCGTAGCGGTTGGCGAGCGCCTGCTCGTACGAGCCCTGCTCGTCGGGCAGGGGGATGACGTCGTCGCTGGGGGCGGAGGTGGGCACAAAGCGCGTGGCGTTGTTGTAGCCCGGATAGTTGATGAGCAGCATCAGCCGCTCCTGGGCAACGGCCACATCGCGCCTGTATTGCAGCACGGCGTATTCGCGCTGCTTGACGGCCATTTCGGCGCGATCCACGTCCACGCCCTGCGAGATGCCCCGCTGGAAGCGCACGTTTTCGCGGCGCAGCACCTCGTTGGCCATTTCCAGAACCTGTTCGGCCACCCGCTGGTTGTTGAGGCTGACGTCCAGCATCCAGTAGGCGCGCACGATTTCGAGCACCACCTGCGAAACCACGAGGCTGCGGCCTTCCGTGGCGTCCTGCACGGCCAGGAGGGCGTTCTGGATGGCGCCGCGGATTTCCTTGTCGCCAAAGCCCTTCAGCAGGCTCTGGACAAGCTCCACGGTCACATAGTCCTTGCTGGCGCGGGCGGGCTGGTTAAAAACCCCCAAGCGGCGCTCGTCGGAATGGGTGTAGTAGGCGGACAGCGATCCGCCCGTGGGGATGCGCTGCCTGAGGCCCGTGTCCGAACGCAGGTAGCTTTTGGCGGCGTTGGTCAGGTCGGTGGGCCTGTAATCCTGCATGTCGAGCGAATTGAAGCTGCCGTAGCGCGCCGTGCTGAAGGCGTTCAGGTCGTAAGCGCCCCGGGCGGCCATGACCGAAGCCTCGGCGGCGGTGACGCGGCGGAAGCTTTCCTGAATGTCCTCGTTGTGCTCCAGCGCCATGCCGATGGCCTGGCCCAGCGTCAGGCGGATCGTCTCGGCCGGGGAGGAGGAGGGGAAGAGGGCAAGGCCCAGAGCGAGGCCGGCCAGCAAGATGCCGGCTTTGCCCGAAACGCGGCGGAAAAGAATTGTCGGATGCATGGCTGTCTCTCCTAAGGTATGCGGGTGAACCGCCGTGTGCGCGGGGGAAAAGCCCCGCCCCATAGGGGAAGCTGGCATGCGGAATCACGGGGGGGACGCCGGTGTTCCGCCATATGACCAGCATCAAAGGAGAGCGTAGTCCTAAAACCGGCTCCTTAGAATACACCCCCCGGGGGTGTTTCAGGGGGTGTCAGTTTATTTTTTGCTGATTATGCGCGGGTCCGTCGCCCTGCCTTCGCGCTCAAGCAGCGCCGCAAGCTCCTGCCGGCCCGAAACGCCGAGCTTGCGGAACATGAGGCTGAAGGCCTTTTTGACCGTGGTGGACGCCAGATGCAGTTCTTCGGCAATTTCCGCGTAGGTTTTATCTTTCGCGGCCAGCAGGGCCATTTCCATTTCGCGCCGGGTCAGCGGCAGATCACCCAGCGGGAAGTGGCGGGAGAGCATCGAGCGCCTGGAGTTTTCCCACGCGGCCCCGCAAACCTGGATGCGGTTCAGGTCGGGCCTGAATTTCTGCAGCGCCTGAACGCGCGGCAGGGGGCGCAGCAGGGGGCGCAGCGCGGCGTAGTTTTCCACAAACGGCATGATCACCCGATCGGGCAGGGCCAGGGCGGCGGCCCGCTCGCAGGCGGCCGCGGCCTCCCCTTTTTTGCCCAGCCCGAGGTAGGCGGCGGCCATGAACACATGGATATAGATCTGGCCCAGCGTATGCCTGGCAAACGCCTCCGATTCCAGCACCCAGGAAAAAAGCCCGATCAGCTCCGCGTAACGCCCGTCGAGCAAGCAGGCGCGGCCGTGGACGATGTGGTAAAACCCGCCGGCAAAGGTGGAAAGGCGTCTTTCCTCCGCCTGGAACACGCGCAGCCACGCCGGCACGGCGTCGACCTGCCCCAGCGCGGCGTAGACGAATCCCTCGCACAAATCCGCCGTGGGCAGCAGGTAGTAGGCGCGTTTTTCCTTGATCATGCGGCGCATGTCGCCCATTTGCTCCCCGGCCGCCGCGAAGTCGCCGTGCGCCAGCGCGAGGCGCATCTGAAGGAATTGCGCGCACAGCACGTTGCCGATCTGGCCGTGCGTGGCCGCCATGGCTTTGGCCCGGTAGCAGGCGATGGCGGCGTTGTCGAACTCGCCCCGGCAATACAGGGCCTCGGCTTCCAGCAGGTGTTCGCCCCCCGAGCCGTGGCCGTTGCCCAGCGCGTAATAATAGGGCAGGCATTCGTGCATTTGCCGCACGGTGTCGGACAGCGCGCCGCTCTGGCGGTGGAACATGAACAGCACCGAGGGCGAGCCCAGCGTCCACGAAGCCTCGGGCCGGAAAAGGCGCGTGGGGCGGCCCAGCAGCTCGTAAGCCCGGCGATGGTGGCGCGACATGGCTTCAATGTCGTTGAACGCCATCAGCGAGCGCAAAAATTCCAGCTCGCCGCGCACGGCGTTGGCCTCCGGGTCGTCGTCCGGGCGGGAGGCGGCCAGGGCGACCAGCCAGGTCATCCGCGCCGCGACCGTCCGCACGTCCCCCACGCTGAACGCGGCCAGAATATACTTGAACATGGCCGGCACATGGCGGCGCAAAATCTCTTCCGGGCAGGAAGAAAACACGTCCAGAAAAAACGGCGCTTTTTCCGTCACCAGATTGTAGTCGAGGTCGCCCTCCAGCACGTCGAGCACGCGCTCCATGTCGCCCGCCGCGTAATAGGCCTCCATGGCGGGCAGCGACTCGCCGTGCGCCTCGTGCCATTCGGCGTTGCGGCGATGCGCCGCGCGCCGCCGTTCCAGCGGAAGCTCGGCGAAGCGGCGGCCCAGAAAATCGCGGAACAGGGCATGAAGGACGTAGGCGCCGCTTTCGTCGCGGGCGAAAAAGACGTTGTTTTCCGCCAATTCCCGCAACAGATCGCGCGCGGCGCCGGAGCCGCCGTCCTCTTCGTCCGCCCCGGTCTCCAGCATATCGCGGCATAAAAACGCGGCCTGCTCCGGCCTCACATGCTCCGCCGCCGGGAACAGGGCGAACAGCGCGTTCTTGAGGCGCTCGGGCAGCCGTTCGTACACTTCCTTGCGCAGCAGGGTGTCGATCGTGGCCGGGCGGGCCAGACGCCCCTGATGCAGAAAACGCACAAGATACAGGTACAGCGCGCTGATCCAGCCATCCGTAATCTCGTGCAGCCGCGCGGCCTGCCCGGCGTCCAGGGCCACGCCGCACGCGGCGTAGTACCCGCTGATCTCTTCCGGCGTCAGCTCAAAGGCCTCCCGCGGCACAACGCCCAGCACTCCCCTGAGGGCCAGCAGTTCACGCTCGCCGTCGTAGGCAAAGCGCGAAAGCAGCACGATGCGCGGAGCGCCCTCGCCCTTGAGCGCCATCTCCTCGCACAGGCGGCCGATGCCGCCCCCCGCCCCGCGCTCTCCGGCATCGACCAGCAGATGGTAGTCGTCGATAACCAGCGCCATGTTCTCTTCGAACGGCAGCGCAAGCAAAAACTCCAGCGCGATCTCCAGGCGCATGGAGTCCTGCGGGTAGCCCAAAAGGCGCAACGATTCCGTCGTATCGCCGCACAAGGGAAAAGCCCCGGCCAAAACCCGGCAAAACGCCCGCCAGAAGGCGGCCGGGCCGGCGCTTGGCACGGAAACCCACAAAGGGACGTACCGTCCCTCGCGCAGATATTCGCGCGTTGCCACCGTTTTGCCGTAGCCCATGGGGGCTTCCACCACAGCAAGAGGGCAGGCGCTGATGATATGAAAATGTGTTATAAGGCGGGGTGAAAAGTATTTTTCATGTACGGCATAGTGAAACGCAGTGTTATTCATAAACCGTTCCCGTCAGCAGCGAGTCCTGGCGGCCGGAGCGCACGGGGGGGACGCGTCCACGGCGGCGCATATGCGCCGGATATCCGGCGACGGGATCAGAATAACACAAGACCCGGCATATGCAAAGCCTGTCAGCCCACGGGGATGGACAGAAAAAACAACTACGCGGAACGCTCTGTTTGGGCCGGCGCTGCGGCCCCCCTGCGGTTGACCGCCAGCGACACCAGCACGAACACGATGCCGGCGATCGCCAGCGTGGGCACGATGGGATGGATGCCGTGCATCGGCGGCTTGAGCAGCGAAAAGGCGAAGAAGGCGGCAAGCCCCGCCACAATGGAGGCCACGGCCCCCTTGCCCTCGGCGCGCGGCCAGTACAGGCCGAACAGGATGGGCCAGAGGAAGGCGGCTTCGAGCCCGCCGAAGGCGAAGAGGTTAATCCAGACCAGCAGGTCGGGCGGCTCCAGCGCGGCCAGAAACACCAGCACGCCGATGATCGCGGTGGTGGCGAAGCTCATGGTGCGGATGCGCGCGGGCTTCAGCCGCGAGGCGTCGCCCTGCAGCGCGTAATGGATGTACAAATCCTTGATGACGGCGGCCGAAGCCATCAGCAGCATGGTGCTGACGGTGGACATGATGGCGGCCAGCGGCCCCGCGATGAAGATGCCCGTCCAGAACGGCGAGAGCAGGCTGGTCAGCAGCATGGGCATGGCGAGGTCGCCGGCGGGCAGATCGGGCAGCACGGCGCGGCCCAGGGTTCCGGCCAGATGGATGCACAAAAGCAGGAAGCCGATGATCAGCGTGCCCATGATCATGGCGCTGTGCATGGCGCGGGAGTCCTTGTAGCCCATGCACTTCTGCGCGGTCTGGGGCAGGCCGAGGATGCCGAAGCCCACCAGGATCCAGAACGAGAGGATCATGGGCTTGGGCACGGCGTTGTTCGGCCCGGTGGGCGTGATCAGGCCGGGGTCGATGGCTTTGAGCGCGTCCACGCAGCTGGCCATGCCGCCGCCCGCGTTGACCACGGCGATGAGGATGATCACCGAGGCCGCCGCCATGATCACGCCCTGGAGCGCGTCGGTCAGCACCACGGCGCGGAAGCCGCCCACCGTCGTGTACACGATGACCGTGATGCCGAACAGCAACAGGCCCAGCGTGTACGAATGGCCGGTCACGGCCTGGAAAAGGCGCGCCCCGCCGATAAACTGGGCCAGCATGGCCGCCATGAAAAAGACCAGCAAGGCCAGCGAGCAGAGGATCACCACGCCTTCGTTTTTAAAACGGGCGCGCAGAAAATCGGCCAGGGTGAGGGCGTTCAGCTCGCGCGCCATGATGGCGAAGCGCTTGCCCAGCACGCCGAGCGTCAGAAAGGTGGTCGGCACCTGGATCATGGCCAGCAGCACCCAGCTCAGGCCCAGCGTGTAGGCCACGCCCGGCCCGCCCACAAAACTGCTGGCGCTGGTGTAGCTGGCGATGATGGACATGGCCAGCACAAAGCCGCCCATGGAGCGGCCGCCGATGAAATATTCCTCCAGAAAGCCGCCCGATCCGGTGGAACGGCTGGACAGGCGGCGTCCCCAGGCCGCGAAGCCGAACGAAAGCGCCAGATAGATCACAACAGGGATCAGGGCCGGACTGAAATCAAACATGGCCGCCTCCCGCGTCGCCGCCGGGCGGAGGGAGCGCGCCCGCGTCCTGTGAAACAGCGCCCTGTGAAACAGCGTCCTGCGGGGCGGCGTCGAGCGGCACATCCTTGAACACAAAGCGCACCATCAGCCACAGCACCAGCGAAATGAGCGGATAGCCCACAATACAGCTCAGGAAAAACCAGGCGGGCAGGCCGCAAATATAGGTATACGAAGCCGGATCGCCGCCGCCCAGCCCGTAGGCGAACGCATACCACCACACAAAGTACAGGACGTACGCGCCCACCGTGAACAAGGCCTCCTTGTCGGCCTGGGCGAAGCGTCTGTCGCTGGCCGTTTCTTTTTTCATGCGGCCTCCTTGTTTCCGGGCGTAAATTAATCAAAATGGCCGGCCAATACAAGAATTGCCTCGCCTTTATTTCCTTGTTATGCTGCCTGCGGCATACGCCGACACGCCACAGAAACGGAGCTTTCCATGCGTACTCCCGTACAGGCTTTGCTGTCCCTTGTTTTCTGTTGTTGCGCGCTCTTCGCTTCACCCGCCGCCGCCGCCGAAAGCTCCGGCAAAGAGGCATGGCCTGTGCACCTGCGCTTTCTTTCCGGCCCCAGCGGCGGCCAGTGGCACGCCATGGGCGACGTCATTGCGGAAACCATGGCCTCCGCGCTGCTGCCCTGCACCAGCCGCGTGGGCGGCGGCCTTGACAACATCAAAAGCATCAACGCCAAAACGGCGGACTTCGCGTTCAGCCTGACGGGCTTTCTGGGCGCGGCGGCCTCCAACGAGCCGGAATACCAGAGCATCACCCTCGAAAACACCGCCCTGCTGGCCAACGTGTACCCGCAGGTGCTGTATATTCTGGTGCGCAAGGACTTTGCCGACAAGCACGGCATCACCACCGTGGAAGACCTGCTGCGCGCCAAAACGCCCACGCGCTTCGCCTCGCTGCGGCCGGGCACGGCTTCGGAATTCATCCTCACCCTGGTGCTGAAGCACGGCTACGGCATGGACTTCGACACGCTGCGCGGCCAGGGCTGGACAATTTCGTTCAACAACTACGCGGAAACGGCGGACAACCTTGTGGCCGGCGATCTGGACTGCTTCGCCTACACGGCGGGCACCGACGTGCCCCTCATCCACACCATGACCGGCTACACGGATCTGCTGATCCTGCCCATGTCCAAGGATGTGCTGGACAAACTCGCCGCCAAGTTCAAAACCGCCGTCTACACCATCCAGCCCGGCGAATACAAGGGCGTGGCCGCGCCGGTGACAACGCTCAGCGACTACACCTGCCTCATCGTGCGCAAGGATCTGCCGGACTCCCTGGTGTACGCCATCACCAAAACCCTGTGGGAAAGCAAGGCCCGCGTGGCCGCCGCCATAACCGACTTCGGCGCGCTTGCGCCGCAGACCGCCGTGGCTCCGGGCGTGGACATGCACCCCGGCGCGCTGCGTTTCTGGCGGGAACAGGGCGCCAAACCGTAAGTTTCCGGCGTCACCCTAACCACAAGGGCCGTGTTCCCTGGGTTGCTGATGGCATTATTCCGCTTGCACAGCCTCCGCGCCAAGCTCCTCGCTCCGTTCTTGCTGGGCATGTTGACGCTTACGCTCCTGCTTTCGTGGTACACCTACGCCTCGGCCCGGCGCACCATGGAAGACGCGGCGCTGCTGCTGGCCGAGGCGCAGACCAATAAAATCGTCAGCTCCATGGGGCTGCTGTTCCGCTCGCTGCTTTCCACCGCGCAAAACATGACCGTGGATCCGCACATGGCCGAAATTTTCGCCGCGGACACCACGCTCAAGCTCCGCGCCGCCGCGGAATGGCTCGAAATTTACGCCCAGAGCAACGACTACTACCGCGACATCCAGGTGCTCGACCTGAACGGCATCTGCATCGCTTCCAGCAATCCCGGCCAGATCGGCATGAATTACCTCGACAAGCCCTACGTCCGTCTGGCGCTGGGCGGCATGCTGAATTTCGGCGAATCCTCCATCGGGCGCGTCACCAAGAAGCTGACCACCACGCTGGCCACCCCCGTGGACATCGGGGGCAAGGTGGTCGGCGCGCTGGTGCTGGTGTACGACCTGCCGCAAATCGCCGACTATACGCAAATGGCCAACAGCGGCCCCCAGGCCGTGTTCGCCGCCGTGGTCGACGCGTCCGGCCTCTTTGTGCTGCACCCCGACAACAGCCTGATGGGCAACGCCCAGCGCCTGTATCCCGATCTGTACCGCGACCTGAGCATTGCGGGCAAACAGGGCAAATCCGTGTATTTTTCCATCGACGGCGCGCCCTACCTGGGCTACGCCATGCTGGAACCCACCAGCAAGTGGGTGGTGTTCAGCTGCGGCAAGAAAGACGCGGTGTTCGCCCCGGCCGTCACCGTGGGCGTGACCGTGTTCGCCAGCAGCATATTCCTTTTGCTGATCATTTCCTTTTTTGTCGTCCGCTTTGCCAACGGCATCCTCACCTCGCTCTTTTCCCTCATCAACTACGCCAAAAAGGTGTCCGAGGGCGATTTGGAAATCGACCTGGCCGACGCCGTGCGCGACGACGAGCTGGGCACCCTGCGCAACGCGCTGCGACGCCTGGTGTCGGTGCTGCGGGAAATGCTGGCCCGCTCGGAGGAGGCCAGCCGCATGAAGGGCGAGTTTCTGGCCAACATGAGCCACGAAATCCGCACGCCGCTCAACGCCGTGATCGGCATGGCCCATCTTTCGCTGCGCGACACCGACATCTCGCCCCGCCAAAAGGCCAATCTCGAGCAAATCCAGGTGGCCGCCAAAACGCTGCTCGGCATCATCAACGACATCCTCGACATTTCCAAAATCGAATCCGGCAAGCTGGATCTGGAAATCGCGCCCTTCAACCTGCGCGAGCATATCGAACGCACGCTGTCCATCCACAAGGCCAACGCAAAGGCCAAGGGCCTGGCCCTGAACCTCGAATACGGCGCCGACGCGCCCGAGCGCGTGCTGGGCGATCCCATCCGCCTCGGCCAGGTGCTCAACAACCTGCTCAGCAACGCCATCAAATTCACCATGCGCGGCTCCGTGACCGTGCGCGTGGGCCTGCGCCGCCGCCTGAACGAGGGGGAGGCCTACCTGATCGACATCGCCGTGGAAGACACCGGCATCGGCATCGACAAAGCCTCGCTCGACACGCTCTTCCAGCCCTTTACCCAGGCCGACGCCTCCATCACCCGCAAGTTCGGCGGCACGGGCCTCGGCCTGGCCATCAGCGACCGCCTGGTGGAGATCATGGGCGGCGCGTTCGATGTGCGGAGCGAAGTGGGCAAAGGCTCGACATTCGCCTTCTCCACCCGCCTGCTGGCCGCGCCGGACGGGCCGGAAAGCGCCGCGGACGTCGCGCCCAGGGACGGCCTGGAACTGCTCAACCTCTCCGGCCGGCGCATCCTTGTGGTGGAAGACAACATGCTCAACCAGATGATCCTTGAAGAGCTGATCGCCCCCTCCAACGCCAAGGTAGCCACGGCGGACAACGGCCAGGAGGCGGTGGCGCGCGTGCGGGCCGAGCGTTTCGACCTGATCTTCATGGACATGCAGATGCCGATCATGGACGGCCTCCAGGCCACCACGATCATCCGCTCGTACCACGGCCCGGACGAACTGCCCATCATCGCGGTCACGGCCAACGCCATGAAGGAAGATCAGGACAAGGCCCTGGCCAGCGGCATGAACGACTACATCACCAAGCCCATCGAGCCGAACCGCCTGGCCGAAATCCTCGCCCGCTGGCTGCCCCCGGCGTAACGGATGCTTTCCGCCGGGCGAACAGCGCGCGGCGGCACGCATCACGCTTGCCTCGCGCGGCATTATGGTGTTTTGTGACCCATGCGCGACGCTCACCCTGACGACAACATCCCGCGCCCGCTGCGCGACGACGCGGGCCACGCCCTCCACGGCGGCGACGTTTGGGCCGCCGCCCGAAGCGCGGGCCGCGATCCCGGCGATCTGCTCGATCTCAGCACCAACACGTTCGCCGCCATGGGCGCGCATACCCTGCGCCTGCTGGCCGGCGCGCCCGCGCCCGAATATCTGCGCTACCCCGACCCTCGCGCCGGACGTCTGCGCGACGCTTTGGCCCGCGCGGAGGGCGTGGAGCCGGAGCGCCTGCTGCCCGGCAACGGCGCGTCCGAGTTGATCTGGGCCGCCCTGACCGCCCTGCGCCCGGCCAAGGTTCTCCTGGTGGGGCCGCTGTTCACGGAATACGCCCGGGCCGCCGCCGCGCTCGGCATCGCCCGCGACATCCTCACCCCGCCCGAAACGCCCGCCCCATCGCCCGCCGGCGGCGTCGCGCACGGGCCGTTCGCGCCCGACGCCGCCACCCTGGCCCGCATCGAAGCTTCGGACGCGGACATGATCATCGTGTGCAGCCCCAACAATCCCGGCTGCGCCATCCTGGCCGACCCCGACGCCCTGTTGCGCGCCGCGCGCGGCCGCACCCTGCTGCTGGACGCCTCGTACAAGGACTTCCTCTGGCGCGACGACGATCCCGCGCCCTGGGCCGCCCACAGCGCCGCCCGCCTCGGCCCGCCCGCGGCCGCCCACGGCGTCGATCTGCTCCTGCTCGGCAGCCTGACCAAATTTTACTGCTGCCCCGGCCTGCGCCTGGGCTTTGTTGCCGCCGCGCCCGAAACCATCGGCCGCATCGCCGCCGCCCGGCCGCCCTGGCTGATTCCCGCCGGGGCCGAGCACGCGGGCATCGCGCTGCTGGCCCGCCGGGACGACTACCGCGCCGCCCTGCCCGCCCTGCGGCGCGACGTGGATTCCCTTGCCGCGCGCCTGCGCCAAAGCGGCCTGTTCCGCGCCGTTTACCCCGGCGTCAGTTTTGTCTGCGCGGCGCTGAACGCGCCGGACGAGGCCCCGCGCCTGCGCGACCGCCTGCTGAACCGGAATATCCTCATCCGCCTGTGCGACAACATCCCCGGCATGCCGCCGGGCTTTGTGCGCATCCAGGCCCGGCCGGAAAGCGAAATGACGCGCCTGTACGAAGCGCTGACGAGCATCGCGCGCGCATAGTTTCCGGCCACGGCAAGCAAACATGCTTTCCCCGCTTTTTCATGGGAAAACAAAAGCGGCGGGAAGAGCGTGACAAGCTCTCCCCGCCGCGGATTAAATGGGCTGTGCTAAAGGCCGATCAGTTTTTGTTTTGCATGAGCGGCGCTTCGCCCTGCGGAGAAGGAAGAGAAGGAGGAGAAGGGGCGGATCCTTCCGGCGCGGGCGGCGTGGCCAGCGGCGGTTCCGCGGGTTCGGGCCGGGGCGAAGCGGCATCTTCGGCCGGATCTGACCATAACTCCGGCGGGCGGCCGTGCTCGCGCTCGTACATCCGCGCCAGATCGCGCTTGGCCTGGTCGATGTCTTGTTCGGTAGGCGGTGTCTTTTCGGCTTTCTTGAGATCGCCGCGCCACCACGCACGGAGGAGGATCACTATCGTCCCACCGCCCGCCGCCATAAAGGGAATCCATGCCCAATCGGGCACAGGTACGCCACGATAACTACCTCCGTCGCCTGTCAAAAAAACCAGTAAACTGCCGCAGACAAGCATAATGCCCAAAAAAAACATGCCGAAAAAATTCAGCATTATCGCATCCCCCGTCCAACATACGGTTCCCATTTTTCAGACTGACTATTCAGAGTATCCACTGCATCATGGTCATCGGCCCATTTGACAAACATACCAGCTGTTTCAGGCCATGTTGGGGTTGTAAGCAATGTTGGCGGCACCAAATAACCTCCCGCGAACTCTGCTGCTTTTTGGGCGGCGCTCACAGCATGTGCGGCTTTGGGGTGGGTCATCAAAAAAACATCTTTGGCCACTCCCGCCTTCATCATGGTGTCAGCAGCGCGATTAAGCCCGCTTGCGGCCATTGAAGCACCCTTGGGTAACAGCCCCGCCGCGGCTCTAAAGCCAGCCGTAGTCCCCACCGCAGGCCCCATTATTTTCACTACCGCGTTCGTCGCCGGCATTCCGCTTTTGCCGGCAAGCCCCGCACCAAGACCATCCGCCAGCAGAGCAGCGCCCAAACTGCCCAAGCTCGCCCCGAGCCATGCGTCTCCTATGCCCTCTGCCGCTGCGGCAAGCCTTGCGCCGTGCCTTGTATTGCATTAATAACACAAGCACCTGGGAAATCTGTCTATAGAAGGTGGTTTTATGACTGCCCTGGCAATACAGTGTGTGGTTATAGTGGCTTTTGGCGTGTTTGCGTTTGCTTGCTATGCATCGGAAAAGAAATATCAATTAAAATCAAATATTTTTCGCATTGCAGCATTGTCAGCCAATATATGCTTCGCGTCTTTTTTAGTGCCTTTTGTTATCGAAATATTTTATAGCCCAACGTCTACGGCAGGGCATTTAGTTGTGGATCTGTGTGTCGCATTTTTATGCATTGTGATATTAATAAATTATAAAAATTTGTACACCGTGTCTGCCGTCATGACGACCCTCATGTTAGGATTCATTTTAGGACTCCCCGCAACAGTGGTTACCATGTACGTTTTGGGCGGTTTTTTATATCATGCCAATATAATGCATATTTTGGAGATTGGAATTCCAGACTTCAATCTTATAGAGCTTTTTTCACTCACAGGGGCTGCACTGATCTTTTTTTTGTTAACTGTTATTAATCATATCGTGCGGCCGATGAGCGCACTCCGCCTTCATATCCATGTGGTGCCCATGTACGCCGCCATAGCACTAAGCTCCATGGCGGCGTACATATTAGCATTACTTGCGGCGGCGCGTTCCTGAGTTATCGACCAGAGATAATACTCTGTATTGTATCCATATTATTAAATATGATAGCGCCTTCGCCCGGCCTCATCGGCCCACGCTCCCCGGTTTTTGCCACTCGCTCATCATAGCGCCTCTTCATAGACGTAAATCCCTGCTTATAGTATGTAACTAAAAGTGCAGCCCTCTCCTCCGGGCTTACGCTTTGCATATAAGGCCGAAGTTTATCCTCCCCTTCACGCATCACTGCGGCGGCGACGTAAGCGCCACCTTTTGGATCTAGCAAGCATTTCATCCTGAATTGATCCCATTTTTCTGAAATTGTACTATCACTTCGTAGGCCTTCCATCACAATATGATTAATGCTGCTACTTGCTTTTGCATGCAAAATATATCGCTCAAAAATATTAAAACCAGTTACCATATTAATGTTATATGGCCCAACATCCCACGTGTATCTATCGGAAAATGATCGCTGCACGCCTTTCATAGCAGTAGATTCAGCGTATTTTTTCATACTGTCATACGAAAGTCCTGGAAATACCGTGCTTGAACCAATATCTTGTATGTTGTCAAGTATGCCTAAGTATCTTCTTTCTATTTTGGTATTTTCATCAAGCATAGCGCCGACAATGGCTTCTGCAGGCATGCCTTCTTCCTCAGCAGCCTTTAAGATGTCTCCTTTTGCCTCAGAAACCAGCCTGATCGATGGTTTGGCGTATTTCATGTCCAAGGCATGGGGATACTTTTCTACCAGCGCCTTATAGATTGCAGGATCTCTGGACAAGGAGTTATTTTCGGGGCTTGCGTCATTTTGCTTGGGCGCAATATTCTCGACGTGCTCGCTTGTATGAGTTGCGGCAGTTTTTTGAGGGGCACGATCAGGGCCGTTCCCAACCCTCTCCGCATCCGGTTTGCCGCCACCACCACCTGTGGACGAGAACTGCCCGTCGCCATCCCTGCGAACGCGCGATTCCTCAAAGGTTTCTTGCGTCCACAGCCCGGTCGGATCCACCCGGCTGACCGGGTCATCCACGCAATAGTCGTAAACATCGCCATCGCCCCGGCGGTCGTTGGCCGGATCGGGCGCGGTAAAACGCCCCACGGCGGGATCATAATCCCGGTAGCCAAAGCGGACAAGGCCGGTATCGCGATCGATCAAGCCCCCGGCAAAACCGATGGGCAGCGGGAGTTCGGGCAGGGTGTCGTCGCGCAGGTTGCCGAAGCTGTCCCAGGTGAGTCGCTTGATGATGCGATCACCGTGCGAGAGGATTTTGGGCGTGCCCACCTGATCACAGCCGCAGGCCAGCGTGAGGCCGGATGCAAACGAGCCTCTTCTCCGAGCCTGGTTAGCGCCGAAACGCAAGCAGCGGGGAGAACGTGACGTTCTCCCCGCTGCGGGCTTATCTGAATTCGTGAGGATTAAGGTGGATCAGTCTTTGGCTTGAACTGGCGGCGTCTTGTCAGATTGAGAGAGGACGTCCCGCTCCGGCGCGGGCGGCGTGGCCAGAGGCGGTTCCGTGGGTTCGGGCCGGGGCGAAGCGGCATCGTCGGTCGGATCTGACCATAACTCCGGCGGGCGGCCGTGCTCGCGCTCGTACATCCGCGCCAGATCACGTTTGGCCTGGTCGATGTCTTGCGGCGTGTATTCCTTTTCCGGTTTGTCGATCTCGTCTCGCAGCCACGGGCGGATCGTGAACACTATCATCCAGCCGCCGACAAACAGGAGCGGAATCCATGCCCAGTTTGGCACAGGAACGCCGTGGTACGAACCGCCGTCACCG
>JAVBMS010000096.1:0-7459 GCA_031552135.1 Mailhella sp. | reverse complement strand
GCCTGGGCCTGCGCGGCGAGCGCATCGATCATGGAGCGCAGTTCGCCGTCCATAAAGCGATCCAGCGAATACAGCGTCACGTTCACCCGGTGGTCGGTCACCCGCCCCTGCGGGAAATTGTAGGTGCGGATGCGCTCGGATCTGTCGCCCGATCCCACCTGCGACTTGCGGTCGGCCGCGAGTTCGGAGTGCTGGCGTTCCTGCTCGGCCTGGAGCAGGCGCGAGGCCAGCACTTTCATGGCGCGGGCCTTGTTTTTGTGCTGCGACTTTTCGTCCTGGCAGGTCACCACCAGCCCGCTGGGGATGTGGGTGATGCGCACGGCGGATTCGGTTTTGTTGACGTGCTGGCCGCCCGCGCCGGATGCGCGGTACACGTCGATGCGCAGGTCGTCGGAACGGATATCCACGTCCACTTCTTCCGCTTCGGGCATCACGGCCACGGTGGCGGCCGAGGTGTGGATGCGGCCCTGCGACTCGGTAGCGGGCACGCGCTGGACGCGGTGGGTGCCGGACTCGTATTTGAGGTGGCTGTACACGCGCTGGCCGGAAATGAGCGCGATGATTTCCTTGTAGCCGCCGGTGTCGGAGGGGCTTTCGCTCATGATTTCGGTTTTCCAGCCCATAATTTCGGCAAAGCGGCTGTACATGCGGAACAGATCGCCCGCGAACAGCGCGGCTTCTTCCCCGCCGGTGCCGGCGCGGATTTCGAGCACGATGTTCTTTTCGTCCAGCGGGTCGGCCGGGAGCAGCATGACTTTAAGCTGGCGTTCCACCTCGGGCAGTTCCTCGTCCAGCACGGCCAGTTCTTCCTGGGCCATGGACTGGATGTCGCGGTCGGGGTCGCGCAGCAGATCCTTGCTTTCCTTCTGGCGGCTCAGCAGGTCGCGGTAACGGCGGAACAGCGTGACCGAGGGCTCCAGGTCGGAATGGGCCTTGGCCAGCTTGCGGTACTTGTCCTGATCGTCAAAAATATCGGGCGCGGCCAGTTGCTCTTCCAGCTCCAGGTAGCGCTTTTCTCTGTTTTCCAGCTTGGCGAACATGATCTACTCCAAAACGGTATACGCGGGCGGGACAACGCGGGCGCCCGCCTTTTCGCCCAGGGCCTCGCGCAGGGCGGCCACGGCCACTTCAAGCTGCGCGGCGTCCGGCTCGCGCGTGGTCAGGGCCTGCAAAAAAAGCCCCGGCGCGCGCAGCAGCCTGCCCGGCACGGAGCCGAGGCGCGCGGCCCAGCGTATGGCCTCGTAGGCCAGCGCGCTGATGGGCGCCATAAGCAGCACCTTGAAGGCCAGCGTGCCCGCGTGCTTGGCCACGGCGCTCTGCGGGTTCCAGAGCCACAAAAACGGCGGCACCAGCAC
Source organism: Mailhella sp. (assembly GCA_031552135.1). Classification (GTDB taxonomy): domain Bacteria; phylum Desulfobacterota; class Desulfovibrionia; order Desulfovibrionales; family Desulfovibrionaceae; genus Mailhella. The sequence continues at coordinate 6,104 of JAVBMS010000096.1, read as the reverse complement.
GGCGTGCAGCACAATGGCCAGCGAAAGCACAAACAGCAAAAACGTGGTGCCGCAACGCGGGTGCAAACGGCTGAACGGCGCGGCGCTTTGGGCCGAAACTTCGCCGCCCGCCTCGTAGGCGCGGATCACCTTGTGTTCCGCTCCGTGGTACTGGAACACGGCGCGGATTTCCGGCATCAGCGAGATAGCGCCGATATAGCCGAGAAAAATGGCGAATTTGAAAAATCCGTCCCACAAATGGAACGAAAGCCCTTCCACCGCGCCGCCCAGGCCCAGAAATTCCATAAAGATGGACAAAAGGTGCGGGGCCACCACAAACAGGCCCACGGCCAGCGCCAGGGCCGCCAGCAGCGTCAGCGCCATCTGGGCGGACGAAAGCGCTTCGGCCCCGTCGCTTTCGGCCAGCTCGGCCGAGCGGTTGAGCGCCTTGACGCCGTTGATCAGCGTTTCGACCAGTTGCGGGAAGCCGCGCACAAAGGGCTTGCGGGCCAGGGAGGAGCGGAACACCGTTTTCCAGGGCCGCCGCTCCACCGCGATGCGCTGATCCTTGAGGCGCACGGCCAGCGAATACATGTCGCCGTTGCGGATGATGATGCCGTCCATGACGGCCTGGCCGCCCATGGCGAGGCAGGCTTCCCCGTCGTCCGTTTCGTCAGGGCTGTCAGGGCTGCCCAGTCCGTCCGGTTCCTCCGGGTCGAGAGCGGAGGCGTCCGGCTCTTCCGGCAGATTGACGGAGGAGTCGGGCACGGCGCAAAGCGGCAGGGCCAGGGCCCTGAAAAAGCCGGCGGACAACCGCAGCATCACAGCGCTTCCTCTTTGGAAACCACAAAACCTCCCCAGGGATGCCTGGGGAGGTTTCCTTGCATCAGGAGGCGCGGCCGCCTACTTTTCAAATTTCGCGTACTTTTTGCGGAAGCGGTCGATGCGGCCGGCCGTATCGACAAAGCGCTGCTTGCCCGTGAAGAACGGGTGGCAGGCGGAGCAGATTTCCACGCTCACTTCCGGGCCCTTGGTAGAGAGCACTTCGGCCTGAAAGCCGCAGGCGCAGGTGAGTTTGGCCTTGTAAACCTTGGGGTGGATGCCGTCTTTCATAATCACTCCTTGCGCGCATTTTCCGTACCGCCCCGGCGGCGGAAAAACTCTGCGCGGGAACTTGTTCCTTTACTCCGGGGCCGGGCTTTTGGCAAGCGAAATTTGCGGCCGCGGCCGCTTGCCGCACCGCCTTCCTCCCGCTATAGGAGGAAGGACGTTTTTGCGCAACGGTGACGAGCCATGACAAAATTCCGGGCCGACGAACTTTGCTGCCGCCAGGGCCTTGCGGAAAGCCGCGAGAAGGCCCGGCGCCTGATCATGGCGGGCCTGGTGACCCTGGCCTCGGGCGAAGCCGTGGCCAAACCCGGCCACCCCTACCGCGAGGACACGGTTTTCGCCCTGCGCGAGCCCGAACGCTTCGTCAGCCGGGGCGCGTACAAGCTGCTGACCGCCATCGAGCACTTCGGCCTGAACGTCGAGGGTTTTGTCTGCCTGGACGCCGGGGCCTCCACCGGCGGCTTTGCCGACTGCCTGCTCCAGCACGGCGCGGCCCGCGTCTACGCCGTGGACGTGGGGCACGCCCAACTGCACGAAAAACTGCGCGCCGACCCCCGCGTGATCTCGCGCGAGGGCGTCAACCTGCGCGCCGCGCCGCCCGATCTGATCCCCGAGCCGCTGGACATGATCGTGGCCGACGTTTCCTTTATTTCGCTCACGCTGGTGCTGCCGCCCTGCCTGGCCTGGCTGCGGCCCGGCGGGCTTGTGGCCGCGCTGATCAAGCCGCAGTTTGAAGTGGGCCCCCACCAGACGCGCAAGGGCGTGGTACGCGACGACGCCGTGCGCGCGGCGGCCGTGGACGCCGTGCTGGCCTTTTTCGCGCCGCTGGGCCTGGAGCTTGTGGGCGTGGTGCCCGCCGCGATCAAGGGCCCCAAGGGCAATCAGGAGTACCTGGCATGCTGGCGCAAGATCTGAGCGGCGCGGCCGAGCGCATTCTGGTCTGCCAGCAGCGGCAGATCGGCGACGTTTTGCTGGCCGAGCCCAGCCTGGCGCTGCTCAAGGCCCGCTACCCCGGCGCGGACATCCATGTGTTCACCGAGCCCAAGTGCGAGCCCCTGCTGCGCCACAACCCGCACGTCCACGCTTTCCACCTGATCGACAAGTCGCTCCCGTGGTTCGGGCAGCGCGCCTGGCGGCGCGCCGTGGCCGCCCGAAATTTTGATCTGGTGGTGGATTTTCAGCAACTGCCGCGCTGCCGGGCCATGCTGCGGGCAGCGCGCGCGGCAAACCGCGCCGGCGTGCGCCTTTCGTTCCCCGCGCCCTGGCATCGTTGCCGCCTCTACACGCACGGCGTCGCCCCCCTGCCCGGCTACGCCGCCGCGACCAAGGCCTCGCTGCTCCGGCCGCTCGGCATCGTCTGGAACGGCGAAGCCCCGCGCATCTACCTGACGGACGCCGAACGCGCCGAAGCCCGCGCCCTGCTGGCCGCGCTCGGCCTGGGCGCCGCCCACACGCTGGTTACGGTGGACGCCACGCACCGCCGCGCCAGCAAGCGCTGGCCGCACTACGCCGCGCTGCTGAACCTGCTGGCCGAAGCCCGGCCCGATCTGCGCTTTCTGCTCCTGCGCGGCCCCGGCGAGGAGGACGACATGCGCGCCCTGCTGGCCGCGTGCGAACGGCCCGAGCGCGTTTTCCTGCCCCAGCCGCTGCCGGATATCCGCCTCGCGGCCGCCTGCATGGCCGAGGCCGCGCTGCACGTGGGCAACTGCTCCTCGCCGCGCCACATGGCCGTGGCGCTGGACGTGCCCTCGCTGATCATCCCCGGCGCGTCCGGGCCGGAGTGGCACTACCCCTCGCCGCTGCACCGCGAACTGCGGCCCGAGCTGCCCTGCGCGCCCTGCCACCGCATCGACTGCGCCGACCCGCGCTGCCTTGCCCTGGTTACGCCCGCGCTGGCCGCCGACGCGGCGTTCGACATGCTGGAGACGCTGAACGCCCACGCGAACGGCGCGCCCTGACCGAACATTCGACACAGCGGCCGATACTCCCTCCGCCCCACGCTCCGGGCGCCTCCCCACCGCTTTGGAGGTTTCCCATGACGGAAATCAGCGATCGCTTCCGGCGGCTTCTGGAAGAAAAAGACTGGGCCGCCGTCAAACAAGAGCTCAACGCCCAGGATCCCGCCAACTTGAGCGCGATCATCGAAGCCCTGCCCAGAAATCAGCGGGCCATTCTGTTCCGCCTGCTGCCGCGCGAACTGGCGAAAGAAACGCTCCAACGCCTTTCGTCCGCCGAGCTGGACGAGATTGTCGAGGATCTGGCGGAAAACGCCCAGCAGTTGGCCGCGCTGCTCAACGATCTCAACCCCGACGATCGCACGGCTTTTTTTGAAGAATTGCCGGGCGAAGTCAGCCAGCGGCTGATCCGGATGCTTTCCGCCAGGGAGCGCGAAATCGCCACGCGCCTGCTGGGCTACCCCGAAGACAGCATCGGCCGGCTGATGACGCCGGAATTTGTGGCGGTCAAGCCCCAGCACACGGTGCAGAAGGCCCTGGAACACATCCGCAGATACGGCCGGGATGCCGAAACGCTTAACATCATTTATGTGGTGGACAACCACTGGAAGCTGATCGGCGATCTGCGGATCAAGGACATCCTCCTCGCGGGGCCGGATCAGAGCGTGGCCGAGCTGTGCGGCGGCCGCGCCGCGGCCCTGAACGCCCTCGACGACCAGGAAACCGCCGTCAAGGCGTTCAAGGAGCATGACGAGGTGGCCCTGCCCGTTACCGACGCCGACGGCACCCTGCTCGGCATCGTGACGGTGGACGACGTCATGCTCGTCGCCGAAGAGGAGCACACCGAAGATTTCCAGAAGTTCGGCGGCACGGAAGGCCTGGATTTGTCCTACACCCGGACGCCCCTGCTCCGGATGGTCAAAAAGCGCGCCGGCTGGCTGGTCATTCTTTTTGTGAGCGAAATGCTCACGGCCACAGCCATGGGCCATTTTGACGACGAAATCGCCAAAGCCGTGGTGCTGGCGCTTTTTGTGCCGCTGATCATTTCCAGCGGCGGCAACTCCGGCTCGCAGGCGGCCAGCCTCATCATCCGCGCGCTGGCCCTGGACGAACTCCAGCCCCGGCACTGGGCGCGCGTGCTGCGCAAGGAGCTGCTGTCGGGCCTGCTGCTGGGGGCCATACTCGGCGTCATCGGCCTCGCGCGCATCGCCGTGTGGGAAAAGACCGGGCTGTACGACTACGGCCCGTACTGGCCCTGGGTGGCCCTCAGCGTATCGTCCTCGCTGGTGCTTATCGTGATGTGGGGCACGCTGGCCGGATCCATGATCCCTTTCCTGCTGAAACGCGCGGGGCTCGATCCGGCGGCGGCGTCGGCCCCGTTTGTCGCCACGCTGGTCGACGTGACGGGGCTGATCATCTACTTCAGCGTTGCCGCAATCTTGTTAAGCGGCAAACTGCTGTAGCGGGCTACCGCCTGCCGCGCACCGTAATCCGCGATGCGGCGATGTTCTTGAACGCGGCGTCGCCCCTGGCGTTGATGTATTCCAAAAGCAGAGCGTCCGGCGATAAAAACGCGCGCTGCACGGGCAGCCCGGCCAGCACGGGGTAGCCGTCGCCGCCGGCGGCCAGAAAGTCGGACACCGCCAGCGTGTACATGCCCTTGGCGCTGACGGCCTTGCCGTTTGCCAGCGTCAGCGCCGTGATGCGCCTGCCCGCGGGGCGCGCGCCGTCCACCGTCATCTTCAGCCCGCCCACCTGCGGAAAACCGCCGTTTTCCTCCGGCAGCCTGGCCAGCCCGTGCTCCAGAATTTCCCGCAACTGCGCGCCGCTGACGCGCTTGGTCAGCACGGCGTCGCCGAAGGGCAGCGCGGCGATCAGGTCGCCCCGCGTGATCGGCCCGGCCTTGATCGAAGCGCGCAGGTTGCCGCCGTTGACAATGGCGGCGTCCGCCCCGGTGGCGAACAGCAGGGCGTCGGCGCACAGGTTGCCGAAGTTGGTGCCGCCGGTGCGCACGGCCGCGCGCTCGGCATTGAGATCGACCGGCGTGCGGCCCACCACCCGCGCCAGCACGTCGGCCCGCTCCGCAAGCACCTGTGCGATGGCGGCCGCCACGTCGGGATCGGGCGTGACGGAAGCGACGTCGGCCTTGCCCAGCAGCGTGTTCTGCACCGTGAGGTTCTCGCCTGAAGCTCCCGCCGGGCGCGACGCGCGGGTCAGCACCAGCCTGCCCACATGCTGGTTGTGCGCCCCGCCGCTGACCACCAGCCCGCCGCCCGGAGCGCGCTGCTCCAGCACCACATGGCTGTGGCCGTCGATGATCACGTCGATGTCCGGCACCTGGGCGGCTATGTCCGTGCTTTTGACGCCCATTGTCCCCTCGGTGCCCACATGGGCCAGGGCCACAACCACGTCGCAGCCCTGCCCGCGCAGAAAATGCGCCATTTGGCGGGCGGTTTCCAGCACGTCGGCAAACAGCAGCCCCTGCGTATTCCTGGGGTGGCTCTGCACGGCGGTTTCTTCCGTTGTCAGCCCGAAAATACCGATTTTAAGACCGCCGGAGGAAAAAACAGCCGCGGTGCGCGCCAGGGGTTTGCCGTCGGCCCGCAGCACGTTGGCGGACAAAAACAGCAAAGGCCGGGGCTCGGCCGCCGCTTCGGCCATGCGCTCTTCCAGCGTTTCCAGGCCGTAGTCGAACTCGTGGTTGCCCAGCGCGGCGGCCTGATAGCCCGCCATCTTCATCAGGCGCACGGCGTCCTTGCCCTGGCTCAGGTTGACCGTGGGGTTGCCCTGCAAAAAGTCGCCCGCGTCCACCAGAAGCGCGCCGGGCACGCTTTTTCTGAGCGCGGCCACGGTGTCCATGCCGATGGTCGCGCTGTCGGAGGCCAGACGGCCGTGGGTGTCGGACGTGTAGAAGACCGTGGCTTCCCGCGCGCACGCGCCAAGAAAAACAAGCAGCAGCAAAAGCGCCGGAAGCGCGGGGCGGAACCGTTTCGACCGTAGCAGCATGAAAGCCTCCTCGCCTTGCCGCCGACGCGAAGCCGGACGGGGCGGCTGTTGCGG
>JAVBMS010000055.1:0-7316 GCA_031552135.1 Mailhella sp. | reverse complement strand
GCCATTCGTCGTCCGGGGCGAGCAGGGCGCGCGGCGCGGAACCCTCCAGCCAGGCCTGGGCCTCGCCGTCGTTTTTGAGCCAGGCGTCCCAGAAAAAGGTGGAAAATGTCTGGATAACAGCCAGGCGCGGGTCGTCCAGAGTTTTGCCGCCCCTGTCCGAGCCAGAAAACAGCATGTGATCGCCCCCGGCAAAAACCAGCTCGTACTTGTGGCCGGGCGGCAGGGCTTTGTAGACTTCGCGCCGGGTTGCGGGACTGCGGTCGTCAAACGGAAAGCCGTCCCTCGTGCCGGTCATCAGCATCCAGGGCAGGGAAACTTTTGCGAAAGGCTCGGCCAGATTGCCCGCGGGCCAACTGGGGCTCAACACCAGCGCCGCCCGAATGCGCGGGTCGTTCTCGCGGTTGCCGAACATCGGCAGCGCCTGCCCCGCCACAGCCTGTGTGGTCACCGCGCCGAAGGAATGCCCGCCCAGGCCCACGCGTTGCAAATCCATGCGCTGGTACAGCGGGTGGCCGGGGTCGGCGTTCCAGCGCTCCAGATTGTCCAACAGGCTGTGCACGTCTTGCAGCCGGAAAAAGAGATTCTGGGCCGAAGCCGCATCCTCCATGCTCTGGCGCGGCGTGGAGCCCTTGGGCGGGTTGCGCCACACGCCGTCGTCGCTGCCGGGATGCTGCATGGCGATGACCAGATAGCCGCGCTCGGCCCAGTAGCGCGCCAGATACGCATAGCCGTGGCGCGAGCCGCCCAGCCCGTGGCTGAACAGAATGACCGGCGCGGGCCGGGACTCGGGCAGATAGACCAGAACCGGGATAACCCGGCCGCGCTTGCCCGGAGACTGGAGATCCAGCGTGGGGATGGCGTCGGCGGGAGGCGCGGAGATTTCGGATGCGGCGGCCGCCGTCGTGGCGAGGAAGCAGAAAAGAAGCAGGGAGAAGAGGGAGCGCCGCATTCGCGGACGCGGGACAGGCGTTTGCCCGGATGTGCCGGTTGAGGAAGCCACGGGTGACCAGTCCATCTTAACACCTCCCGATGACGCGTGGCCCGCACATAATGCGGGGTGCAGGGGGCCGAGCCCCCTGCCGGAGGGGCTTGGGGAGGCTTGGCCTCCCCAAATCTGTCGCGCCGCTACCCCGCGCGTTTTTTGATTTTTTTGTCGTACAGGGAGCGTTTGAGGTAGCTGATGCGGTCGATGAACAGCACGCCGTCGAGGTGGTCGGTTTCGTGTTGCAGCGACGCGCCGTAATAGCCTTCGCCCTCCAGGCGCACGGGCTTGCCGTCGAGGTCGGTGGCGTCAAGGGCCACGCGGCGCGGGCGTTTGACCAGGGCGCGGAAGTCGGGAACGGAGAGGCAGCCTTCGTTTTCCTGATGTTCCTTGGGGTCGAGCACGGTCAGCACGGGGTTGAGCAGGGGAATGAACTCCTGCGGGGCGTCGGGGTCTTCCTGGGTTTGGGAGATGTCGAGCACGACGACGCGCTTGAGCACGCCGATTTGGGGCGCGGCAAGGCCGACGCCGCCAATGGTGGTGACGGTGTCGATCATGTCGCGCACGAGGTCGCGGATTTCGTCCGTTACGGCGTCCACGGTTTCGGCTTTCTGGCCGAGGCGGGGATCGGGGTATTGGAGGACGGGGCGCAGCATGGCTACTCCTTGGAAATTTCCGGCGCGGGGGCCTCGCGCAGTTTGAGGCCCAGTTCGCGCAACTGTTTGGCGGCCACAACGTCGGGAGCGTCGGTAAGCAGGCAGGTGGCCTTTTGGGTTTTGGGGAAGGCTATCACGTCGCGGATGGACGAAGCGCCGGCCAGCAGCATGGCGATGCGGTCGAGGCCGAAGGCGATGCCGCCGTGCGGCGGGGTGCCGTATTCGAGGGCCTGGATGAAGTAGCCGAACTGATCCATGGCCGATTCGGCCGTGAAGCCGAGGGCCTCGAACATGAGGGCCTGGGCCTCGGGCGTATGGTTGCGGATGGAGCCGCCGCCCACCTCGTTGCCGTTGAGCACCATATCGTAGGCGCGGGCTTTGGCGCGCGCGGGCTCGGTCAGAATGCAACCGGCCGTGGCGTCCTGCACGGAAGTGAAGGGATGGTGGCAGGCCACCCAGCGGTTGTCTTCCTCGCTGTATTCAAAGAGCGGGAAGTCGGTGACCCACAGGAAGTTCCAGGCGTCGGCCGGCACAAGGCCGAACTGGTGGGCCAGGCGCACGCGCAGGTTGCCGAGCGCGGCGTTGACCATGTCGGGCTCGCCGGCCTGGAAGAAGACGATGTCGCCGGGCTTGAGGCCGATTTCGCGCGTGAGCGCGGCACGCTCGTCGTCGGAAAGGAATTTGGCAATGGGCGACTGCCACTCGGCCTCGTGGATTTTGATCCAGGCCAGGCCTTGCGCGCCGTAGATTTTGACGAATTCGGTATGGTCGTCGATGTCCTTGCGCGAGAGCGTGGCGCCGCCCGGCACGCACAGGGCCTTGACCAGGGGCGCGGCGGCGAAGAGCTTGAAGCCCGAGCCGCGCACGCAGGCCGTGACGTCGCGCAGTTTGAGGTCGAAGCGGGTGTCGGGCTTGTCCACGCCGTAGTCGCGCATGGCTTCGTCCCAGGTCATGCGCGGGAAGGGCCGGGCCAGCTCCACGTTCATGGCGTCGCGGAACACGCGGGCCATGAGGCCCTCGGCCATTTCCATCACCTGGGCTTCGTCCACAAAGCTCATTTCAATGTCGATCTGGGTGAATTCGGGCTGGCGGTCGGCGCGCAGGTCTTCGTCGCGGAAGCAGCGGGCGATCTGGTAATAGCGGTCAACCCCGCTCATCATCAAAAGCTGCTTGAACTGCTGGGGCGACTGCGGCAGCGCGTAGAAACGGCCCTGATTGGGGCGGCTGGGCACCAGGAAGTCGCGCGCGCCTTCGGGCGTGGACTTGGTGAGCAGCGGGGTTTCCACTTCCAGGAATTCGAGGCTGTTGAGGTGCGCGCGCGCGGCCTGGGCGATATTGTGGCGCAGGGCCAGGTTGCGGGCCATCTGGGGGCGGCGCAAATCGATGTAGCGGCGCTGGAGGCGCAGGTTTTCGCCCACTTCGGCGCGATCTTCCACGGGGAAGGGCGGCGTTTTGGCCGTGGCCAGCAGCTTCCATTCCGTCACCACCACTTCGACGCCGCCGGTGAGCATTTGCGGGTTGGCCATGCCTTCGGGCCGGGGCCGCACGCTGCCCTTGATCGCCAGCACGTATTCGCTGCGCAGGATGTGGGCGTCGGCGTGGGCGGCGGGGGCGATTTCGGGGCTGAAGACGATCTGGGTCAGGCCCCGGCGGTCGCGCAAATCCACAAAGATGAGGCCGCCGTGGTCGCGGCGGTACTGCACCCAGCCCATGAGGCAGACGTCGCGGCCGTTGTCGGCCACGGTCAGTTCGCAGCAGGTGTGGGTGCGCCGCCAGTCGCCCAGCGGGCGGACGTGGCGGGCGTGTTCTTTCTGGATGTCCTGGCCTTCGTCGTACTGGCTCATGACGCGCTCCCAAGGGAGAAGGTTAAATATCCGGCGCATTCGGCCACCGGCAAAGAAAGTTGCTCGCCTGTCTGCATGTTTTTGACGACCACGGCGCGGGCGGCCAGCTCGTCCGGGCCGATCAAAAGGGCGTGGCGCGCGCGGGATTTGTCGGCCTGGCGCATCACGCTTTTGACGCTGCGCGACTCGAAGCCCAGCCCGCCGGAAAGCCCGGCCCCGCGCAGGGTCTGGGCCAGGGCAAAAGCCGCGTCGCGGCAGGCGTCGTCCAGCGCGGCCAGGTAAAAGTCGGGCCGGGGGGCTTCGCTCTCGCCCAGCAAAAGGGCCAGGCGCTCCATGCCGCAGGCGAAGCCGAGGCCGGGCACGTCGGGCCCGCCCAGCGAGGCCACCAGGCCGTCGTAGCGCCCGCCGCCCGCCACCGAGCTTTGCGCGCCTATGCCGCCCGCCACCACTTCAAACGTGGTGCGGGTGTAATAGTCAAGCCCGCGCACCAGGCGGTGGTTGAGCGCGTAGGGCACGCCCTGCGCCTCCAGCAGCCGCGTGACCGCGGCGAAGTGCGCGGAGCAGTCGGGGCAGACGTGATCAATAAGGCGCGGCGCGGCCTCGGTGTGCTCCTTGCAGGTGGGCGCCTTGCAGTCCAGCACGCGCAGGGGGTTGGTGAGCTTGCGGCGGCGGCAGTCTTCGCACAGGGCGTTTTCGTCCAGGCTGTTCAGCCAGTTGGTCAGAAGCTCGCGGTAGGCCGGGCGGCACGCGGGGCAGCCGAGCGTGTTGAGCTGAAGCTCCACGTTTTCGCCCGTCAGGCCGAGGCGGCCGAGGAAGGCCATGAGCATGCAGACAAGCTCGGCGTCGGCCTCGGGCTCGCGCACGCCGAGGCACTCGCAGTTGATCTGGTGGAACTGGCGCAGGCGGCCTTTTTGCGGGCGCTCGTGGCGGAACATGGGCCCAACGGTGAACAGCTTGCTCACGGTTTCGCGGCCGTGGACGCCGTGTTCGATATAGGCGCGCATGACGCCGGCCGTGGCTTCGGGCCGCAGCGACATGGAGCGGCCCTTGCTGTCGGCCAGCGTGTACATTTCTTTTTGCACCACGTCGGTTTCGGCGCCGATGGAGCGGCAGAACAGATCGGTGTATTCCATAAGCGGGGTGCGCAGCTCGCCGTAACCGTAAAGGGGAAACACCGCGCGCGCGGCGTCTTCCAGGCGTTGAAACACGCGGCTTTCGGGCGCGAACATGTCGGCGAAGCCCTTGATGGCCTGCACGGCCGGAGTGTTTGCCATAAAAACCCCCAAAAAAAATACCGAGTCAAAAAAGATAGTTCTCTTGGTGCGGACTGTCAAAGCTTTTCCACCCCAAAACGGCCCTTGGCCGTGTTTTCCGGCGCGTTTTCGCGGATCGGGCGCAGAATATCCGCCTTGACAGGAAGGCGCGCGCACTTCTATGTTTTCTTTTTTCAGGCGGGATGACAGAAAAAACGCGGCTGAAGCAGCAGCCGGTCATCAAAATGATTTCTTTTTTGAGCAAATGAGCTGCTTCTCAGCAAAATACGGCGGAAAACAATGCAACAAGGCGTGATTTTCATAGTGGACGGCGAGTTTATGCGCAAGCGCATCATCTCGCTCAAAGCCTTTTATTTTGACGGCCCCGGCATACGGCGGCACTGTCTGCGTCACCTCGGCCCCGATGAAACCGTGGGCCGCATCCTGTTTTACGACGCTTCGCCCTTTACCGGCCGGGGCGAGCACCCCCTGAGCGGGCCTGTGGATTTTTCGCAAACGCCGCTGGTCGCGCGCAAACAGCGCTTTTTGCAGTCGCTGGCCGTCACGCCCGAGCTGGCGCTGCGCCTGGGGCGCTCGGCCTGGCAGGCGGGCCAGTGGCTGCTCGACTCCAACAAGCTCGGCGAGCTGATGGCCGGGGAAATAGCCGTGGACAGCATTGAGCCCGGCGACATTTACCCCGACATCCGCCAGAAAGGCGTGGACATCCGCCTCGGGCTCGACGTGGCCACCATAGCCCACACCCGCGCCACGCGCCGCCTGGTGTTCATCGCCAACGACGCGGACTATGTGCCCGCCGTCAAGGCGGCCCGCAAGGCGGGCATCAAGGTGGCGCTCGACCCGCTGTGGACGCGCGCGGCCGAAGACCTGCGCGAGCATGTGGATTATATCGTCAACAAGCTGCCCCGTCCCCAGGCGGCCAATTACCCAGGCGGCGTTTATGTGTTCGACGACCCCAAGGAATACGATCCTTTTGGGCCCGACGCGCGCGCCGCGTTTCCCGGAGACGAGGAATGAGCGGTCTTTTCGGCATCAGCGGTCATGAGGAAGCATCACGGTTCACCTATTTCGGCCTGTACGCCCTCCAGCACCGGGGGCAGGAAAGCGCGGGCATCGTCACCTGGGACGGCGGCGACACCCGTCTCCACGTTGATGTGGGCCTTGTGCACGACGTGTTTAACGAGGACGTGCTGCGCGGCCTGACCGGCCACACGGCCCTGGGCCACATCCGCTACTCCTCGCGCGGGACGCCGGGGCGGCGCAACGCCCAGCCCTTTTCCGTGCGTATGCGCGGCGGCATGCAGCTTTCGCTGGCGCACGACGGCAGCCTGACCAACGCCGCCAAGCTGCGCGCCGAACTGGAAGACGCCGGCGCCATTTTCCAGACCGACAGCGACAGCGAAATCTTCATCCACCTCATTTCGCACGGCCTCAGCGGCAAAACGCTGGAAGAAGCCGTGCTGGCCGCCTGCGACCGGGTGGAGGGCGCGTACTGCCTGATCATCATGGCCAACGGCAAGCTGATTGCCGTGCGCGACCCCCACGGCTTCCACCCTCTCTCCGTGGGCAAGCTGGCCGACGCCTGGATGTTCGCCTCCGAAAGCTGCGCGTTTGACCTGCTTGAAGCCCAGCGCCTGCGCGGCATCCGGCCCGGCGAAATGATCGTGATCGAGCCCGGCGCGCTGGAATTCCAGAGCTACGAGCTGGCGCGCAAAGCGCCCGTGCGCCAGTGCATTTTTGAGCTGGTCTACCTGGCCCGGCCCGACTCCATCATTTTCAGCGAAGAAGTGTACGCCTGCCGCAAGCGCATGGGCCGGAACCTGATCGCCGAATCGCCGGCCACCGGCGACTGCGTGATCCCCTTCCCCGACTCGGGCATCTATTCCGCGCTGGGCGTGGCCCAGGGTTCGGGCGTGCCCTACGAGCACGCGCTGATCCGCAACCACTATGTGGGCCGCACGTTCATCCAGCCCACCCAGACCATGCGCCAGTTCGGCGTGCGCGTTAAAATCAACCCCGTTCATTCCATGATCGAAAACAAGCGCCTGATCGTGGTGGACGACTCCATTGTGCGCGGCACCACCGTGCGCACCCGCGTGGCCAAGCTGCGCGAAATGGGCGCGAAGGAAGTGCACTTCCGCGTCAGCAGCCCGCCGGTCAAGTTTCCCTGTTTTTACGGCGTGGACTTCCCCTCCACGGCCGAGCTTGTGGCCGTGCAGCACACCCCGGAAGCGCTGGGGGCCATTCTGGGGCTCGATTCGCTGAACTATCTCTCGCTGGAAGGCCTGCTGGGCGCGGTTTCGTGCCCGGACAATTTCTGCACCGCCTGTTTTACCGGCGATTACCCCTGCGCGCATTAACCAAGGCGGCATAGCAACATCAACACCCCGCCCGGATCGGCATGATCCGGGCGGGGTGTTTTTTAGAGCATTTCAACTTTGAAATGCTCACGGAACGGAGCGTAGCGAGGTTCCGCCGCGAAGCCAGCGTAGCCGCATCAGGCTGTCTTCGCGCTGCTCTCGATTTCCGTATTCGCGCTCCGCGCGAACGGAAACGCTACGCG
>JAVBMS010000002.1:0-15999 GCA_031552135.1 Mailhella sp. | reverse complement strand
TAGAGCATTTTACTCTTGAAATAGTGCACAGCCGAGACACGATATCTATGCTGTCGCTATCCGTACGCCGCTTTGCGGCTACGGCTACCGCGTTCTGCCGCTTAAGTTTCACGCCTCCGCCGGCGCCTTACGCCGCGAGTGAATCGCGGCTACGCCGGCTTCGCGGCGGAACCTCGCTCCGCTCAGTTCCGCGAGCATTTCAAAGTTGAAATGCTCTAAAACGGACAGCCCCGCGTAAAACGGGGCTGAACGGGGTTTGCCTGTGCCGGTAAAGAGGGTTTTCAGCCCCGCGCGGCGGCCTCGTCCACGATCCACAGCAGTTCGCCAAGGCGGGGGCGGACAAGCTGGGCGGGCAGGACGGGTTCGGCCAGCAGATCGAGCGACCGGCTGAGCACCTCGTGCTTTTCCTTGCCGGACACCATAAAGAGGCAGCAGCGGGCGTTGTTGAGCGTGGGCAGGGTCAGGGTCAGGCGATCCGTCCCCTTGCTGCGGACATACTGGTCAACGACAATGCGCTCTTTTTCTTCAAGGCCCTGTTCGCCGGGGAAAAGCGAGGCGATGTGCCCGTCGTCGCCCAAACCAAGCAGTATGCAGTCAAAGCGGGGGAACTCGCCGGGGGCCAGGCGGAAGTGCTCCTTGAGCAGGTCTTCGTAGGCCATGGCGGCCTTGACGGGGTCGTCCTCGCCCTTCATGCGGTAATACCAGGTGATGGGCACATGGGAAATCAGCTCCCGCCGCGCCATGCCGTAGTTGCTCTGCGGGTCGTCGGGGCCGACGCAGCGCTCGTCGCCCCAGTAGAGGATGATTTTGTCCCAGGGCAGGCGTTCGGCCCAGTCCGATCCGGCCAACAGGCGGAAAAGAGGCAGGGGCGTCGTGCCGCCTGAAAGCGCCAGCGTGAACACGCCACGCTGGGCAATGGCTTCTTCGCACAGTTCGGCCAGGTGGTGGGCCGCCCGTTCCGCCATGGCGGAGGGATCCTTGTGGATGTGCAGGGCAAGATGGATGGAGCGGCTGAATGACATAGTTCCTCCCGCAAGAAGCCGGAATAGTAGTGAGGAATATTGTGCCACAGGGCGGGACGGAATGGAATACCCCGCGTGCGCCTCTTACGCGGGGCAGGGCGCGTTGCCTGGGGGCTTTGGATCGTTCCGGCGGGAGCAGCCGGGCGGCCGCGGGCGTTCCCCAGAAGGGGCTTGCCTCAGCCGTTGCCGAACCTGTGAGGCGTACGGGCGGTATAGATACGATGGCGGCAGCATCAATGCGGCTACGCCGGCTTCGCGGCGGAACCTCGCTACGCTCCGTTTCGCGAGCATTTCAAAGTTGAAATGCTCTAATCCAGAAAGGCTTTCAAAATTTTGCCGTTGTCCAGAATGGCGTACGCCACCTGGGCGCGGCATACCAGCGGGCTCAGGCTTTGCAGCCGCTGGTATTCCTGCTCGTCCACTTCGAGATGCCATGTGCCGGATATTGCGCCGGAGGGCACGACTTTATTTGACCCCCGCAACAGCGGCGTGGCCGCCACATCGCCGAGATTGGTCGTCAGCGTCAGGGTGATGCCCCACGAGTCCACGGTTTCCGGGCCGGGGTTTTTGCCGCCTTCCACAGACAGGACGAGCAGGGGCACGTTGCCGGATATTGTGGCCACTTGCGCCGTGCAGGACAGATCCGGAAGCAGGCGGGCGATGTCGCTCTTGCTTTCGCCGAGTTCGCGGATGCGTTCTTCCTGAATACGGCGGGTTTCCGCCTCGACGCGCGCCTGATAGCGCGCGACCAGATCCGTGGCGTTGGCCAGCCCCATAACTTTCCAGCCGGCGTCCGTGCGGGCCAGGTAGAGGGTCAGGGGCAGGTTGTCGCCCAGAGCGGGATGCCGGACGAATGTTTCCGCCAGGGCCAGATCGCCCGCCGCACGCGTCAGTTTAAAGGGGTTCTGGACAAGCTGCTCATGCAGGTTGTCCGGCAGGGCCGCCACCCGGAAGATAAGCGGCGCGCCGGCGTTCTCGCCCTTGATCACGGCCAGGATGATGCGTTGCATGGCCTGCGGCGAGAGCGGCTGAAAACCTTCCGGCAGGGGAACGCGTTCTTCCAGCTTTTGTTCGGCCCGGGTCAACTCGCTGATCAGGTGGGGAATATCCACCAGCGCGGCAAAACGATCCGCGTTCTTTTCCGCAATGGCCTTGTTAAGCTCGTCCACCGCATAGGCCGGGCTTGCCTTGTAGCGCGCGCCTTCGCGCCAGAACCACAGCCCCGCGCCCAGAGCGGCCAGCAGCACTATCAGGCCGGCAAGCGCCGCGATGCGCATTTTGCGGGTTTGGGGCACAAGGCGCATTTATTTGCTCATGCCGTTGAGGAAGTCTTTGTTGGTTTTGGTGCCGCGCATTTTGTCCAGCAGGAATTCCATGCTGTCGATGGCCGACATGGGCGCGAGGATTTTGCGCAGGATCCAGACGCGGTTGAGCACGTCGTCGGACAGCAGGAGATCCTCCTTGCGGGTTCCCGTCCGGTTGATGTCGATGGCGGGGAAGACGCGCTTTTCCGAAAGATGGCGATCAAGGTAGATTTCCATGTTGCCGGTGCCTTTGAATTCTTCAAAGATCACCTCGTCCATGCGCGAGCCGGTGTCGATCAGCGCGGTGGCGATGATGGTCAGGCTGCCGCCGCCTTCAATGTTGCGCGCCGCGCCGAAAAAGCGCTTGGGCCGCTGGAGGGCGTTGGCGTCGAGGCCGCCGGAAAGCACGCGGCCCGAGGAAGGCGTGACCGCGTTGTACGCGCGGCCGAGGCGGGTGATGGAGTCCAGCAGGATCACGACGTCGCGCTTGCGCTCCACAAGCCGTTTGGCTTTTTCGAGCACCATTTCGCACACCTGGACGTGGCGCTGCGGCGGCTCGTCGAACGTGGAGCTGATCACCTCGGCGTTTTTGACCGTGCGCTCCATGTCGGTGACTTCTTCCGGCCGTTCGTCGATCAAAAGGACGATGAGGTAGACGTCGGGATAATTGGCGTTGATGGAATTGGCGATGGTTTGCAGCAAAATGGTTTTGCCGGTGCGCGGCGGGGCCACGATGAGGCCGCGCTGGCCGCGCCCGACGGGCGCCATGAGATCGATGACGCGGGCGGACATATTTTTTTCATCCCATTCCATGCGCATCTGCTGGTCGGGATAAATAGGGGTGAGGTTGTCGAAGAGGACGAGGTGGCGGGCGTTTTCGGGCGGCTCGAAGCCGATTTCGTTGGCCTTGACCAGGGCGAAATAGCGTTCGCCTTCCTTGGGGGGGCGGATCTGGCCGGAGACCACGTCGCCCTTGCGGAGATGGTAGCGCCGGATTTGGGAGGGAGACACGTAGACGTCGTCGGGGCCGGGCATATAGCTGCACAGGGGCGAGCGCAAAAAGCCGTAGCCGTCGGGCAGGATCTCCAGCACGCCGGTGCTGTGAATGGCGCCGTTTTGCGAAGCACAGGCCTGGAGCAGGGCAAAGATAAGCTCCTGCTTGCGCAGCGAGCTGGCGTTTTCCACCTGGTATTGATCCGCCAGGTTCATCAGCTCCTGCATGCTGCTGTTTTTGAGATCAGTAAGGCTGAGAATGGGTTCGAGCGTGGGAACTTCGGAGACCGGGGCTTCCGGGTCCTTCTTTTTCCGCATGGGCATGG
This sequence comes from Mailhella sp., assembly GCA_031552135.1. Classification (GTDB taxonomy): domain Bacteria; phylum Desulfobacterota; class Desulfovibrionia; order Desulfovibrionales; family Desulfovibrionaceae; genus Mailhella. The sequence continues at coordinate 12,354 of JAVBMS010000002.1, read as the reverse complement.
GCAACCACCACTGTTGAGGGATCGGCGGGGTTCATGGACGACATCCGGCAAGAGCCGGTTTGTGTCCGTGATCCGGAAGAAAAAATGGGATAGAGGAAGGAGTTGGGCTGCCGCATGGGCAGGCAACGAATGAGACCTAGCGCAATTTTATCTGTTTGGCAAGTGTTCCCACGCTTTTCCGGCGCAAAGGCTTATGCTTTGTTTTTGCGGTTGACGCTGTTGGCCGCGCGCTCCGGGCCCTCGACGGCAAAACGCAGTATGGCCTGCACGGCCTCCGGAATGGAAGCCGCAATCCGCTCCCTGTCCTGCGGGCTTGGCCTGCCAAGCACCCAGGGCGCGGAATCCCCTCCCTGGGGGGGACGGCCGACGCCCAGGCGCAGGCGGTGGAAATTTTGCGTGCCAAGGCGCGCGGCAATGGATTTGAGTCCGTTGTGTCCGGCCACGCCGCCGTCCTGTTTCAGCTTGATCCGGCCCGGTTCGAGATCCAGCTCGTCGTGCGTCACCAGGAGCTGGTCGGGCCGCAGCTTGTGCCAGGCCAGGAGGGGCTGCACCGCGTCGCCGCTGAGGTTCATGTAAGTTTGCGGCATGGCCACCAGCCACGGATCAGGCGCGCCCGGCAGGCGGCAACGCCACAGCAGGCAGGAAAATTTGGCTCCCGCCATGTTTTCGGGCCGGGCCAGGGGTTGGCGCGCCAATTCTTCCAGCAACGCTTCAACAACCATAAAACCCAGATTGTGCCTCGTGCCCGCATACTGAGGGCCGGGGTTGCCCAGGCCCACGACAAGTCCGCCAAGATTCATGCTATTGTCCGGAAAAACGGGTAAGATCGCGGGCCACGTCCTGCGTTCTTAGCTCGGAAGCGGCCATTTTGCCGAAAACGGAATCCGGCTCGGTGTCAATAATGCTTTGGAGCAGGGAGCGCCAGCGGGACATGTCGCCCATTTTGCGGTGCAGGCGCGCCTCGCGGAAGCGCAGGCCCGCATAGTCGGGAGATCCGGCCGGGACAAAGGCGGCGTATTGGGCGGCCCACTCCAGCGATTCGGCAAAGCGTCCCGCAATTTCCGTCACATCCATAAGCGCGGCGATGGATTCGCGGATGCGTTCGGCATCCGCGTAGGGCGAGTTTTCGTCCTGCAACTGGGTGAACATGCCGAGCGCGTCGAGGTTGTACTGGTAGGCGGCGCGCAAATCCTGGCGGCGCTCCGCGTCCCGCGCCATAAAATAGGTGGCGTAGGCCCGCTGGTAGAGCGGAATGTCCTCGCGCGGGGCCAGCTTTTGCCACAACGCGAGCGCCCGGCCCTGCAAGCCCAGGTTTTCGGCCGCGAGCGCCATGGAATAGTCCAGCTGATCGCGCGCTTCTGCGGGCAGTTTCCAGCCCGCCACCTTTTCGCCCAGGGCCAGCACGCCGTTCCAGTTGCGCGCGCCCAGATAGGCGTTGAGGAAGAGCTGGTAGGCGTAAAGGCCGTAATCGGTGTTTTCCGCGCTGTCGAGGAAGGGCCTGAGCAGGTCGAGCCCCGCTTCTTCCTTGCCGCGGTTGAGTTCGGCCCGGGCCAGCGCCATGCGCAAATCGGGCTCCAGCGGCTGGTAGACGTCGTGCACCTGGGGAAAGCGCTCCCACAGCGTCAGGACGCGCGCAAAATTTTCTTCGGCGAGGTCGTTGCCCAGTTCGCGGGCAAAGCCCCGCAACAGGATGTCGCGGGCGCGCAACGATTCGGGCTTGTCCTCGTATTCGATCATGAAGGAGCGCGCCGCCTCCATGGCGGGCAGGTATTCCTTGTTCCACAGTTGCCAGGCGATGCCGCGCAAACGGGCGGGCAGGGCTTCGGGCGCGCCGGGGTATTCGCTGAGGATGCGCTGGTAGTAGATGCCCGGCAGGCGCGGATTGGGCGCGTTGAACATCGCGAACAGCTCGTCGAGCGAGGGGTTGCCGTCGTGGATGCCGTTTTCGCCCAGGCGGAGCAGGGCGGCAGAGGCTTCCGGGCTTTGCGGAAAGGCGCGGATGAGTTCTTCCAGGATTTTGGAGGCGGAGGGCGCGTCGTTGAGCCTGAAATACAGTTCGGCGATATACCCCAGCGTGGCAGCCGACTCCGGCCGCGTGGGGTTCAGGTTGTACTGCGTCCAATAGGTTTTCAGCGCGTCTTCGTAGCGGCCTTCCCGCTTCTGGATGTCGGCCGCCACGGTCAGGAAAAGCGGATCCTCAAGGTAGACGCGCGGCCAGCGCCGATCCACAAAGTCCAGCAGCGTCAGCGCGCGCGCGAAATGCCCCTGGCGATAGAGCGAATAGGTTTGCAGCCGGGCGGCGTCTTTGACGGTGCGGCTTTCGGGGTAGTCCTGCAAAATGGTCTGGAAGGCCATGGAGGCTTCGGCATATTCCTGACGTTCCATCTGCTTTTCGCCCAGAGCCAGAAAAGACGCGGCCACGTTGGGGCTGGTGGGATATTTGCGCTGCAGGAGATGCACATAGCCCTGCGCGTCCGCCATATTGCCGGCCGCAAGATTGACCGAGGCCAGAATGGCAAGGGCTTCGGGCACGCGTTCCGATTCCGGATGGAAATTGATAGCCGCGTTGGCCGCCTGGATGATTTCCTCGACGTGTTCGGCCCACTTGCCCCGGTTGTTCTCGTAAGCGGCCGTCATGGCGGCGTACAAGACTTCCTCGCGCTCTTCCGGCTTGAGGTCGGCCGTTTTCAGCGTTTCGAGCAACGGCGGCAGATCCGCGTAGGTTCCCGCACGGAGCTTGTCGTTCATCTCCTTGAACAGGGCCGGAATATCCGGCGGCGGAGGCACAATGTTGCCCGCCTCGTCTTTATAGACCGGTTCTATTTTGGGCGGCTCCTCGTGGGGAGGCTTTTCGCTTTCGGGCTCCGGGGGGCGGGTCGTATGCTCGATAGGCATAGGCTCGGGCTGGAGCGCCTGGGGCGCGCTGTCCTGCGTCAGCGGCTGGAGCGGCATGCGTCCGTCTTCCGGGGCCGGAGCATCCCGTCGGGGCTCGGCGGCCAGCGCGTCGCTGGAAAGCGCCATGTCCGGCGGCCAGGCTTCCGGGCCGTCCGGGTTGAGCTTGGCGCGGATGGAGGGCTGCGGCTGGGCCGGATCGTCCCCCGCGTTCAGCACCGCGCCCATGGGCAGCGGAGGAACGGGCTTTTCGGGCGCCTGCGGGGCGGCGGAGGCCGGCGGCTGGGGCGGGATGGATTCCGCCGGGACGGAGGCCGGGGCCTGCGGCACGGAAGGGGGCACGGCCCGCGCCGGTGCGGAGGGCAACGTGGCCGGTGCGGGAGCCGCAGGCGGCGCCAAGGGCGCTGCGGGCGTTACGGACGCTGCGGGCGTCGCGGGCTCCGCTGCCGGAGTCGGCGCGGTTTGCGTGGGAGGGCTCGCGGGCGTTTGCGGGGTTTCCGTCCGTGCGGGAGGCTGCGCCGGGGCTGCCTGAGGCGCGGGGGTGGACGGCGCTGCCGTTGCCGGAGATGTTTGCGCGGGAACCTCGGGCGGCGCGCTTGCCGCCGCAGAGGGTTGCGGCTCTGGTTGTGCCGACGGCGCTGGCTGTGCCGGCTGCGCCTGTTGCGCCGCCGCCGCTGCCGGCGGGACAACAACGGGGTTTGGGGAGGGCGCGGCCGAACCCTGCCAGCGCGCGCCCAGCGGATCGGCAAAAACGTCGAGCACCAGGCGATCGCGCGCGGGGCGCGTGGCGATGAAGCCGAAGGCCGGCGAACTGGTGCGGATGTACAGCACGCCGTCGCGCAGTTCCACGCCGCTTACCAGCGTGCCCTGCCCCGGCATCCCGCTGTGCGCGGTAACGGCGGCGGGGGCTGGCGTCAGGCGCACGCTCACGTCCTGCGTGCCGCTGCGCAGCGCCTCGGCCTGCTGGGTGGGGCTGTCGAGCGTAATGGTCAGGCGTTCGCGTCCGGAAGCCTGCATCCATTGCCAGGCGACGGCTTCGGCATCGCCTGGGCAGAGGGCGGCTCCCGCAAAAACGGCGCACGCCAAAAGAGACCGGGCCAGGCCGGCGGCAAAGCGGGTGTTCACAAAAGGTTCATCATGCAAAAAATGTGCGTGCGCGTGGTTGGCGGACAAAAAAACGGGTGCTTGTTAAGCATCGGTTTTAATGCCGCGTTTCTTTAGCTTTTCAATTAAGGTAGTGCGCTTGATGCCCAGCAGTTCCGCCGCCTGGTTTTTGACGCCGTCGGCCGAAGCCAGGGCTTCGTCCAGCAATTTGTCTTCCAGGGTTTCCAAAAATTCGCGCAGGCCCATGTTATGGCGGTTAAGATCCTGCAACGTGGGCCAGACGAATACGCCCGCCGGGCCGGAAGGCCCGAACGCGCCGGAAGCGCTTGCCAGGACGGGCAAATCGGGCGCGGTGGGCGACGGCAGGGGGGGCAGATCGGCGGTTTCGCCCACGGCGCTCAGAATTTTGGGAGGCAAGTCCGACACGTTGACCCTGTCGCCGTCCACAAGGATGCTGAGGCGCTCCATAAAATTTTCCAGTTCGCGCACATTGCCGGGCCAGGGGTAGGCCAGAAGCACGCGCGCCGCGTCGGGCGCCAGCGCGAGCTGGGGGCGGTGGCGGCGTTCGCAGAAGCGCTTGAGGAAAAAATCGGCGAGCAGGAGCACGTCGTTGCCGCGCTCGCGCAGGGCGGGCAGGTGCAGGGGGATGACGTTAAGGCGGTAATAGAGGTCTTCGCGAAAACGGCCTTGCTCCACTTCTTTTTCCAGATCGCGGTTGGTGGCGGCGATGACGCGCACGTCCACCTTGCGCGGGCCGGTGCCGCCGACGCGTTCGATTTCTTTTTCCTGCAACACGCGCAGGATTTTGACCTGGAGGCTGATGTCCATTTCCCCTATTTCGTCAAGGAAAATGGTTCCGCTGTCCGCCAGTTCGAAGCGGCCGGGCTTGGTGCGTATGGCGTGGGTAAACGCGCCCTTTTCGTGGCCGAAAAGCTCGGACTCCAGAAGCTCGCGGGGTATGGCCCCGCAGTTGATGGGCACAAAAGGCCTGTCCGCGCGCAGGCTCATGCCGTGCAGGGCGCGCACAAGCAACTCCTTGCCCGTGCCGGATTCGCCGGTGACAAGCACCGTACTGTCCGTTGGAGCGACTTTGCTCAGCATGCGGAACACGTCCACCAGCGAGGGGCTGTTGCCTATAATACCCGGATGTTCCATGGAGGCCTCCCGAACCCGCCCTTCGGCGCACGTCCCGCTGATAGTCATGCAGGAACTCTTTGGTGTCAATAGTCTGACTTTGACTTGACAGATTAACCCTTCCCCTAATAGGTTACCGAGACTATATGCCAAGGCCGGGCTTGCCCGGCAAGAAACAGGGAGTTCCCGCACATGGCCATGATTGAGTTTCAGGACATCCACAAATGGTATGGAGACTTCCATGTGCTCAAGGGCGTTTCCGAATCTGTGGAAAAAGGGGAAGTGCTGGTCATTTGCGGCCCCTCCGGATCGGGCAAAAGCACCTTCATCCGTTGCCTGAACCGTCTTGAGCCCATACAGCGGGGTTCCATCCTGCTGGAAGGCAAAAGCATCTACGATCCTTCGATCAACCTCAACGCCCTGCGCGCCGAGGTGGGCATCGTGTTCCAGCAGTTTAACCTGTACCCGCACCTGACGGTGTTGAACAACATCACGCTTGCGCCGATCAAGGTGCGCAAGATGCCCAAGGCCAAGGCCGTCAGCCTGGCGATGGAACTGCTGGCCCGCGTGGGCATCGAATCACAGGCGAACAAATATCCGGTGGAGCTTTCCGGCGGCCAGCAGCAGCGCGTGGCCATCGCGCGCGCGCTTGCCATGCAGCCCAAGGTGATGCTGTTTGACGAGCCCACGTCCGCCCTTGACCCCGAAATGATCAACGAAGTGCTGAACGTGATGAAAGACCTCGCGCGCGACGGCATGACCATGCTGTGCGTGACCCACGAAATGGGCTTTGCCCGCGAAGTGGCGGATCGCGTCATTTTTATGGATCATGGCGAAGTGCTGGAAGAAGCAGCGCCCGACGTCTTTTTCACCAATCCCCAACACGAGCGCACGCGGGCTTTCCTTAAGGAAATCTTGTGACGCGGCCTTTGGCCGTGTTCCCGCTCCCGCTTCCCCGTTTCCCCAACCTGCCTCGCAACCTGTTTTGCAACCTGTTTTGGAGGAGAAGCATGAAACGCATTTTGACCCTGGCCGTCATGTTGTCGCTGCTGGGCGCGGTTCCCGCCTGGGCGAACAAGCTGGACGACATCAAAGCGCGCGGCACCCTGGTGTGCGGCGTGAAAGACTCGGTGGTTCCCTTTGGTTTCATTGACGAAGCCAGCAAGCAGATCGCCGGTTTCGACGTGGATTTGTGCGCGGGCATTGCCGCCTTCATGGGCGTGAAGCCCGAATACAAAACCGTTTCCAGCGCGAGCCGCATCCCCATGCTTTCGCAGGGTTCGGTGGATCTGGTGCTGGCCACCATGACGCACCAGATCGCCCGCGATGATTCCATCGACTTTTCCATCACCTATTTTGACGCCGGGCAGCGCCTGCTGGTCAAAAAGGACGGCGGCATCGCCTCCGCCAAGGATCTGGCCGGCAAGCGCGTGGGCAGCGTGAAGGGCTCCACGTCCGAAAAAAACATGAAGGTCGCCCAGCCTGATTGCACCGTGGTTTCGTTTGACGAATACCCGCAGGCCTTTTTGGCCCTCAAGCAGGGCAAGGTGGTGGCCGTGACCACGGACGAGCCCATTCTTGTGGGCCTCAAGAACTCCGACCCCGACCCGGCCGCCTGGGAAGTGGTGGGTAGCTTCATCGCTTCTGAACCCTATGCCGTGGGCATGGTGGAAAACGAATCCAAGCTGCGCGACGCCGTGAACTTTGCCCTGATGGACATGTGGCGTTCCGGCAAGTACCTTGAAATGTACACCAAGTGGTTTGGCCCGACGACGAAATTCCATATTCCGCTCCAGTGGAACATGGAACTCTGGCCCTAATCTTTCTCCCTCTGACTGCCGGGGCTTCGGGCGATTCGTCGCCCGGAGCCCCGGCGGGAGCGCTCGGTGAACTACGTTTTTAATTGGGGTTTGATCCTTTCCGGCGAATATCTCGACTGGCTCCTTGAGGGCTTTGTCGTGACGCTGCAAATTTCCGGGCTCTCCCTGTTTTTTGCGCTGCTGATCGGCACGCTGATTGCCGTGTGCCGCATGTCGGCCTTTAGACCCCTGGTGTGGTTCGGCGCGCTGTATACCGAATTTTTCCGCAATACCCCGCTGCTTGTGCAGATCCTGTTCTGGTACTTCGGCTCCGACGCCATTCTGCCGGAATTCTGCAAAGAATGGCTGTATCAGCAGAACATGGAGTTCGCCGCCGGGGTCATCGCGCTTTCCATCTACACGTCGGCGTTTATCGCCGAGGAGCTGCGCTCGGGCGTCAACGCCATACCCCGGACGCAGATTGAGGCTTCGCGCGCCTGCGGCCTGAGTTTTTTGCAGTCCATGGGCTATGTGGTGCTGCCGCAGGCCTTCCGCATCATCATTCCCCCGCTGATCTCCCAGGCGCTCAACCTCTTCAAGAATTCCTCGCTGTGCATGGTCATCGGCGTGGCGGAACTGACCTATATGGCCCGCCAGATCGAATCCCACACCGCCCGGGTGTTCGAGCCGTTTACCGTGTCCACGGTGTTGTACCTGACCGTTTCGCTGCTCGTTTCCTTCCTCATCACGCAGTATAACGCCCGAATGCTGAATTCCGTCAGCCGGGGCGCGGGACGGGGAGGCAAACGTGGGTAATTGGGACGTTGTCGCCAAAAACTTCACTTACCTGTTGTGGGGAAGCTGGCCAAACGGGGCGGTCGGCGGCCTGGCGCTGACGGTGTATATTGCGCTGATCGGCATATTTTTCGCGTTCTGGCTGGGGCTGGCGCTCGGCCTGATGCGCCTTTCCGCGCGCCGCCTCCTGCGTTGGCCCGCCACGGTCTATATTGAGGTCATGCGCGGCACGCCGCTGCTGCTGGTCATTTTCTGGTTTTATTTCATGCTGCCGGTGGTGCTGGATAGGCAATTGCCGGAAATCGAAAGCGCGGCCGTGGCCTTTATCATGTTTACGGCCGCCTTTATTGCGGAAATTGTCCGCGCGGGCGTGCTTTCTTTGCCCGCCGGGCAGATGGAGGCCGCCCGGGGTACGGGCCTGAGCCACTCCCAGGCCATGATCTCGGTGATTTTGCCGCAGGCGCTGCGCAACATGATCCCGTCCTTTGTCAACCAGTTCGTCAGCCTGACCAAGGACACCTCGCTGGCCTATATTATCGGCATCACCGAGCTGACGCGCGCCGCCACCCAGGTGGACAACCGCACGGTGACGGCCTCGGCGGAACTGTATCTGACCATCGCCCTGCTATATTTTGTCATTTGCTGGGCGCTGACCGCATTCTCCCGCCGTCTGGAAAAACGCTCCGCCCGCTATAAGGCCAGAGTCGGTTAATTCATTTCCGCGCCGACATCACCCGGCCGGCCGCGTAAACGGACGCGCCGCCTTAAAACGTATCTGCCCGAAGGAAGCCATGCCGGATTTGCATCGTCTGGATATTGAGGTGAACGAGGACGATTTCGCCCTTGCGGAAGCTTTGGTCGCGCGGCACGCCACGTCCGGCTGGGAGGAGGAATCTTTGCCCACCGGCGAAATCCGCCTGCGCGTGCATTGCGAGAACCGGGACGTGCTGGATGCGCTGGCGGCCGAGCTGCGGGCGCTGCTGTCCTTCGCCGTTCTGCATTTTGGCGCGGTGGCCGAGCAGAACTGGCTGGAAGCCTGGCGCGACTTTTTTACGCCGGTGGAAGCCGGCGATTTTTTCATTTTGCCGCCGTGGCTGGCCGGTACGCGCTCCGAAGGCCGCCATGCCATTCTTATTGAGCCGAAGTCGGCCTTCGGCACCGGGCACCATCCCACCACCACCCTGTGTCTGGAGGCGATTTCCCGCCTGCGCGCGGGCGGCTCGTTGCGGCCGGGGCAAACATTCCTTGATCTGGGCACAGGCACGGGCATCCTTGGCCTGGCCTGCGTCAAGCTGGGCCTGATGGGCCTTGGCCTGGACATCGATCCGCTGGCCGTGGACAATGCGCGGGAAAACCTGGCGCTGAACAATATTTCAGGCGGCTTCGCCGTGGAAGCGGGCAGCGTGGAGCGCGCGCAAGGCCGCCGTTTTGATCTGGTGATCGCCAATATTCTGGCCGGGCCGCTGACGGAACTGGCCCGGCCCATCATGGATTGCGTGCGGCCGGGCGGAGCGTTGATCCTGTCCGGCTTTCTCGGCGTGCAGACCCCGGCGCTGGAAGCCGCCTATGCGGCCCTGGGCGCGCCGGAGCGTTTGACCGAGCCCTCCAGCGCGGCGCCGGCCGGCGGCCGTCAGGAGGACTGGGTCTGCCTGTTCTGGCCCGCGAAAAACTGAATCGCCAGCGGCAGGGCAATTCCCGCAAGGCAGCAGAGCGCGGCCAGCGCCACGCCGCTGTCCAGCGCGGGCGGCAGGGCGGGCCACACACCGTCTTTCCAGGGCCAGACGGCCCGGAGCGAACCGGCCATCAGGCCGATCAGAAAGGCCAGCGTTCCGATGGGCACGTTGTTGAAGAGCCAGCTGAGCACCCGCGCGAAGCACAAGAGGCCGCACACGCAGCCCAGGGCGAACACCACAAGAACCGGCAGGTTGAAATCGGCCACCGCCCGCATGACATGCGGGTACATGCCCAGCAGCACCAGGATGAACGCGCCGGATATGCCGGGCAGGATCATGGCGCAAATGGCCACAAAAGCCGCGGCGAAGTAAAGCAGAAGCCCCGGGTTTGCGAGCGTGTTGCTGTTGCCGCCGCTCAGCCACCAGGCGCAGAGCGCGCCAAACGCCAGCATGGGCCAGAAGGCGCGCGAGCGTATTTTTCTGGCGCGCACGTCCAGCAACAAAAGCGCGATGGAGGCCAGGATCAGGCCGAAAAAGAACGACCACACGGAAATCGCGTGCTGGTGGAGCAGGTAAATAACAAGTTTGGCCAGGCTGAAGATGGAGCAGCCGATGCCCGCGACGAGCGGCAGCAGAAAGCTCCAGGGAATGCGCGCCATGGCTTCGCGGAAGCGCCCTTTTAAGAGCAGTTTGGCAAAATGCCCGTCAAACGCGCGGATGGCGTTCAGCAGCCGGGGATAGATGCCGGTGATGAAGGCTATGGTTCCGCCGGAAACGCCGGGCACCACGTCGGCCGCGCCCATGGCGAGCCCGCGCAGAAAAATGAGCAGTGTTTCTTTCATGCCTCGCTCCGGCAAAAAATGGCCGCGTCCAGATGGGCGCGGCCATGGTTATTGTGGACAATAGAGCGTATCTGGCGGACTATTTGCCGTCAAGCCGCTTTTGCACGTCCCAGACCAGGTCGGCCTTGGGCAGGGGCTTCAGGTAGGTCAGCCAGGTGTGGGTCTGAAGGTAGGCCTCGTCCTGCTGGAGCTTGCGGCTCATGTTCAGGATGGGCGGCACAACGGTCTTGATGTCGCCCTGCAATTTGGGCGAGATGGCGTAGCCGGTGGCCTGCGAGGCCAGATCAACGGCCTGCTGGCTGGCGTCGATGGAGGAAGCCAGCGTGTCGAGCGCCTTGGCCGGGTTGTGGAAGCCCACGCTGTTTTCGGCGGACACATAGTCCCAGTACAACTGGCCCTTGCGCACCATGTCGCGCGCCTGGATGAGCAGCGCGTCGTAATTGGCGGGCTTGGGGCCGTCGTAGGCAACGGCGAGGCGTACGGCCTCGTGCGCCTTGACGGAGTATTCCTGGGCGCGGATCAACTGGTTGTAGGTCTTTTCCTGCGTGGAGATGACGCGCTGCTTCAGGTATTCGGGCGACTTGTCCGAATGGCACTGGCGGCAGGCCTTCATTTCCACGTCCTTGAGCGGCGAAGTCCACAGGTGGCTGGAGATCTTCTTGCCGTCTTCCATCACATACGACATATGGCAGTCCGCGCAGGCGACGCCTGCCGCGCCGTGGGTGCCGTTGAACCAGGTTTCGTATTCCGGGTGCTGCATCTTGATCATGGGCGTGCCCGAGACCGGATGCACCCAGTCGGTGAACTGGCCTTCAAAGCCGGGCATTTTGCCGTCGCCGTGGGTCTTATAGTATTCGTACAAGTCGGCCGGATCCATGCCGTCATCCCACGGGAACACCGGCTTCTTGCTCGCGCCCTGGCCGGGGTCGGTAAAGTAGTATTCCACGTGGCACTGGGCGCAAACCAGGGCGCGCATCTCGTTGCGCGGAATGGTGTTGACGTCGCGGCCGGAGCGCGCCAGCCAGTCCTTGAGCGGCACGCTGTACAGGCGCAGTTCCATGTTTTCGGGATTATGGCACTGGGCGCAGCCAATGGTGTGATCCTTCATGTCGAGTTCCTGGCGGAACTCGTTGACATCCTTGGCCCAGAATTCGTCGCCGTACTTGCCCACCCATTCGGTCATCTTGGGGGTTTTACAGTTCCAGCAGGTGGCGGGCAGGCCGCCCTTTTCGGAATAGCGGTTGATGCGGTCGATGTGCAAAAAGTCTTCCACCGCGTAAACGTGGCCGCGCGTTTCGTTGTATTCGTACATGAAGGGGTAGCCGAGCCAGAGATTCTTCAGGTAGGGCTGGGCGTGCTTAAACCCTTCGGGCAACGGATGGACGTTGTCGTTTTTATGGTAGGGGACGGAACCTTTGTATTCCGTCATGATCTTGTCTTCGCTGTTGCGCTCGTAGGTGGCGTACTGCGCGGGAAAGACCGGCTTGAAGGCGGAGTTTTTCAGCTCGGTCGCCGGCAGGCCGGTTTTGTACACCGGAGTCTTCAGTTCCGTCACCACATCGCTGTCGCAGCCGGTCAGGAAGAGGGCCAACACGCCCAACCAACATATCTTATTCATAGGCTACCATCCTTGTGCTTATGGGCTTTGCGCGTAAATGAGGGACGTTGCGATGGCAATCGGAACAGTACGGCTTGGCCGACATGCTGTCCACGTTCTGGTTGACGCCGGTGTGACAGCGCCTGCAGTTCGCGTTGATGATGTCTTTCATCCCCGTGGTGGCGTGCACCGGAAGGACAGGGGAACCCAGCGTGTTGATGGCGACATCGTTAACGCCGGTGTACGCCTTGTAAGCGTAGTGTGTAAGGAAGTTGCCGTTGGGCAGATGACACTCGTTGCAGTTGACGTTGAGGTGGGTGGAAAGTTTGTGCGTGACCGCCTGCGGATCCATGATGTGGCATGTGGCGCAAAACGGACGCTGATCCGTCAGGCCCGCCACATAGGATGCGCACGCGAGCGCTCCCGCGCCAAGCACCAGGCCGGCCAGGAAGATTTTCCAAACGTGCCTTCGTTGTGCCATACCGTTCTCCTTGTAAAACCGACAAAACCAGAGGGGG
>JAVBMS010000043.1:0-19674 GCA_031552135.1 Mailhella sp. | reverse complement strand
CACACGTCCACCCATTCGCCGCCGGTCACGCGCTCCAGATCGGCCAGGCTCAGGCGCACCATATTGTTGGGGGAGCCGCCGGAAGGGTAAACGGGGTCGAAGCGGCGCAGGCTCTCGTCCAGGTAGACGCGCACGCCCGGCCGCAGCGCGAAGGGGCACACCCCGCCCATGGGGTGGCCGACCAGGGCCTCCAGTTGATCCGCCTTGGCCATGCTGGCTTTTTCGCCAAACCGGGCGCGGAACTTCTGGTTGTCCACGCGGGCCGTGCCCATGGCCACCACAATGATCGGCCCGCGCGCGCAGGCAAAGGTCAGCGATTTGGCGATGCGCCCCGGCTCGATGCCTATGGCCGCCGCCGCCAGTTCCACCGTGGCGCACGAGGTTTCGGATTCGCAATAGCCGTCTTCCAGGCCGTGTTCCTTTAAAAACGCCTTGACCGCTTCCACGCGCATGAGCACTCCCTGCCGCCTCTTTGTGCGGGCGGCGCTGGATCATGATAGCCGTAAAACGTGTTCGCGTCCAACAAGCCAGCCAGCCAACCAGCCAGCCAGCCGGCCAGCCGGCCAGCGGGGGCACGGCGCAATCCGGGCGCGTTTAAACGTCGAAGCGGGCGCTGCCTTTTGACAGCGCCCGCCGTTTGAAAATGCTCACGGAACTGAGCGTAGCGAGGCTCCGCGTTAACTGTCCTAGTTGGTCGCGCCCGGAGTGGCGGCGGCCATGTCATACGCGCGCTTGATGGCGGCGGCCGGGTCGGCCACGCCAAGGCGCTTCAGTTCCTTGTTCCAGTAGGTCATCATGACGTCGCGGTCGGCGTCCTTGAACACCTGGTACTGGGCGTCCGTGAGGAAGAGGAACTTGCAGCCCGCGGCCTTCATGGTTTCAATGTCCTTGTTGGTGTATTCGTACAGCAGATCGCCGGAGCGATAGCTGAACTGCTCGCCGGTGGTTTCGTCGATCAGCTGCTGCAGATCCGGGGGCAGGGATTTCCAGGCGTCCCAGTTCATGCTGATGCCGATGAACACGGTGCTGGCCGGGATGACGGTAACGTCCTTGGTCACTTCCATCAGCTTGTAGGCCACGCCGATGGGCAGGGGGCCGTAGAAGACGTCGCCCATGCCGCGCTGCATGCCCATGTAGGTGTCGTTGGGCGAAACCTGGACGGGGATGCCGCCCCAGGCCTTGACCTGATCCACCTGGCCGCCGCTCCAGATCAGGACGCGCTTGCCCTTGAGGTCGGCGGGGGAGGCGATGGGGCCCTTGTTGGAGAAGAGGCCGCTGCGGTCGCTGCCCCAAACGGCCAGGGTTTTGCCGACCTTGTCGAACTCGGCCTTGACTTCGGGCAGGGTGGCGTAAGCTTTCCAGTACAGGTGGGCGGCCTGCACGGCGTCCTGGGTGATGTGCGGGATGGTGAAGGCCAGGGTGTTGGGGAACAGGCTGTCGGAGAAGGCCGGGGTGACGCCGATGACGTCGACGCTGCCGTTCATCACGGCGGTGACGGCTTCTTCCTGCTTGGTAATGGCGCCGCTCATGAAGAAGTGGAAAATGAGGCGGCCGTCGCTGCGCTTTTTCAGTTCTTCAATCCAGGGCTGGTACTGGTGCAGGTTGAGCACGTGAGGGCCCGCGTAGTTGCTCTGAAAGTTGAACTCGTGCACTTCGGCCGCCGCCTTGGCCGTGCCGGCAAAGGCCAGCGAGGCAAGCAGGGCCACGGACAGCATGAAACGTTTCGACATAGAGACGCTCCTCTCCTGGTAAAAGGGTGTTCCCCAAAAGCCGCAGCCCCCTTGGCGGCGGCCCGTGTATCCTGGCGTAAACAGGCAAAAGTTCCGGGAAAGCATGCGCCTCCCCGGAACTTTAAGGTTTTAGTTGGTCGCGCCCGGAATGGCGGCGGCCATGTCGTACGCGCGCTTGATGGCGGCGGCCGGGTCGGCGATGCCAAGGCGCTTCAGTTCCTTGTTCCAGTAGGCCATCATGACCTCGCGGTCGGCGTCCGTGAAGGCCTTGTACTGGGCGTCCGTCAGGTAGAGGAATTTGCAGCCCGCGGCCTTCATGGTTTCAATGTCCTTGTTGGTGTATTCGTACAGCAGATCGCCGGAGCGGTAGCTGAACTGTTCGCCGGTGGTTTCTTCCATCAGCTTCTGCAGATCCGGCGGCAGCGATTTCCAGGCGTCCCAGTTCATGCTGATGCCGACAAAAATGGTGCTGGCCGGGATGACGGTGACGTCCTTGGTCACTTCCATCAGCTTGTAGGCCACGCCGATGGGCAGGGGGCCGTAAAACACGTCGCCCATGCCGCGCTGCATGCCCATGTAGGTGTCGTTGGGCGAAACCTGGACGGGAATGCCGCCCCAGGATTTAACCTGGTCAACCTGGCCGCCGCTCCAGATCAGGACGCGCTTGCCCTTGAGGTCGGCCGGGGAGGCGATGGGGCCCTTGTTGGAGAAAAGACCGCTGCGGTCGCTGCCCCAGATGGCCAGGGTTTTGCCGATTTTGTCGAACTCGGCCTTGACTTCGGGCAGCGTGGTGTAAGCTTTCCAGTACAGGTGGGCGGCCTGCACGGAGTCCCTGGTGATGTGCGGCACCATGAAGGACAGGGTATTGGGGAACAGGGTGTCGGAATAGGTGGGGCTGATGCCGCTGATGTCCACGCTGCCGTTCATCACGGCGGTGGCGGCTTCTTCGGGCTTGGTGATGGCGCCGCTCATGAAGAAATGCAGCACGAGGCGGCCGTCGCTGCGTTTTTTCAGTTCTTCAATCCAGGGCTGGTACAGGTGCAGGTTGAGCACATGAGGGCCGGCGTACGAGCTTTGGAAATTGAATTCGTGCACGTCGGCCGCTTTGGCCGCGCCGGAAAACGCCAGCGAGGCGAGCAATGCCGTGGAAATTATGAAGTGTCTGGACATAGGGGCCTCTCCTCCATTTAATGTTCGTAGGCGTCGACAGGCAACACCTATTCATTAATAGATATTCTATTAAAAAATATATTCGCTGTCAAGAGAGGGGCGGGTTTTGAGCCCATTGACAAACTTTATTAATTAGGTATTGATCATGCTAATAGCATGTCATTTTTAATGAGGCACATGTATGGCTGATCAAGCAGAAAAACGGACGCCGGCGCGCCGCGCGCGCACCACGCCCCCGGCCGGGGGCCAGGATTCGCCGTCGCCGCAGGCTCCGCGCAAGCGGGCCTACCATTCGCCCCGCCGCCAGGAAGCCGCCGGCATCACCAAGGAGCGCATCGTCCAGGCGGCGATGAACCAGCTTCAGGAAAAGGGTTACGCCGCCATGACGCTGGAGTCCATAGCCCGCGAGGCCGGCGTGGCGCCGCAAACCGTGTACGCTGTCTGCGGCTCCAAAAAGGGCGTGCTGGCCGCCATTCTGGAAAATTCCGTGGAAAGCTTCGCCTACGACAAGCTGCGCGACAAAATTCCCGCGCTTAAAAGCGGCGGCCCGCGCGTGGAAGCCATTGCCCGCTTCATGTCGCTGCTTCTGGAAAACAACGCGCCGGGCTTTCAGGTGATGCGCGGCCTCGGCATGGTGTCGCCCGATCTGGGCGCGGTGGAAGCCGACCACGACCTGATGCTGTACGAAAAAGCGCAGCGCCAGATCCGCGAAATGGCGGAAGACGGCCTGCTCAGGCCCGACATCGACGCGGAAACCGCCACGGACGTGTACTGGGCGCTTTCCGCGCCCGGCACGCATCGCCGCCTCACCCAGCTGCGGGGCTGGACGTCCGAGCGCTATGCCGCCTGGCTGGCCGAACTGTTGAGCTACCTGCTGCTTGACAGCCCGGCGGAGCGCAACGAATTGCCGGACTGGCGGCACGCCCGGAATTAAACGGCCTCCGCCCGCCCTCCGAAGATCCGCGCGCGTTTCAGCCTGTTTTTTGGCCGCGCTCAACGCGCGGCGTTCAACACTCTGGCCGTGGCTTCCGCTATGGCCATTTCCTCGTTGGTGGGAATCACCAGCGTGCGCACGGCCGCGCCGGGCAGGCTGACGTCGCGCTCCGCACGGCCGGGCGCGGCGTTTTTTTGCGGGTCGAGCGCAATGCCAAGGTTTTCCAGCCGGGCGCAGATCGCGGCGCGGGTTGCGCTGTCGTTCTCGCCTATGCCCGCGGTGAACACCAGGGCGTCCACCCGGCCCAGCACGGCAAAGTACGCGCCAATGTACTTGCGTACGCTGTGGCAGAACATGTCGAAAGCCAGGGCGGCCCTGGCGTCGCCCTTTTCCCGCGCGGCGTGGATGTCGCGCATGTCGTTCAGCCCGCAGATGCCCTTCATGCCGCTTTTGCTGTTGAGCATGGCGTCGAGTTCGGCAAGGCCCATGCCGGTCTGCCGGGCAAGATAGGCCAGGATGGCGGGGTCGATGTCGCCGCTGCGCGAACCCATGACCACGCCCGCCAGAGGTGTCATGCCCATGCTGGTGTCGATGCAGCGGCCGTTTTGCACGGCGCTGACCGAGCAGCCGTTGCCGAGGTGGCAGGTGACGGCGTTGACGGACGCCTCCTCCCGGCCCAGAAACTTCGCGGCCCGGCCGAACACGTAGCGGTGCGACGTGCCGTGGAAGCCGTAGCGGCGCACGCCGTGCTTTTCGTACATCTCGTAGGGCAGGGCGTACATGTAGGCGTGGGCGGGCATGGTGGCGTGAAATTCCGTGTCGAACACCGCGACCGACGGGACGCCCGGCAGCAGCGCGCGCGCCACCTCCATGCCCTGGACGGCGCCGGGGTTGTGCAGCGGCGCCAGCGGCGTGATGCGGCGCAAAGTGTCCAGCACGGCGTCGTCCACCCGGCGCGAGCTGGTCAGCTCCTCGCCGCCGTTGACCACGCGGTGGCCGCAGGCGTCGATCTGCTCAAGCGAGGCCAGCACGCCTTCGGCGGGGTCGGTCAGCAAATCCATAACCCGCGCCATGCCCGTTGCGTGATCGGCAAAGGGGCGATCTTCGGCAAAGAGGCGTTCCTCGGGCGTGCCCGGCGCTTTTTTGTGCGCCAGCCGGCCCACGGGATCGCCGATGCGCTCCACCAGGCCGGAGCAGCGCACCGCCCGGCGCTCCATGTTAATAAGCTGGTATTTGAACGAGGAACTGCCGCAGTTGATGACCAGTATGTTCATACGCACCTCTGTCCGCCCTTGCCCGTCCAGACCAGCGCGCGCCGGCGGGTTGGGCGGCATGTTAACCGTCTTTGGCGCATTGCTCAAGCCGGGGAATCGCGCGCGGCGCCGCGCGCGGGCGGCTCCGCAACTTGCATTTCGGCTGGCGGCCCGCTATAAGACAAGGAATATGCCCTCGGGCAATTCTGCCTGGATTCCTGAAATGGAGGAAATCTCATGATGAAACGGATGGTTGCCTTGATCGCGGCGCTGGGCCTGACGATGAGCCTGGCGGGCGTTTCTTCCGCCGCCCCGCTGGTGGTGGCGCACGACACCAACTTCAAGCCCTTTGAATTTAAGGACGAAACCGGCAAGTACACCGGCTTTGACATCGAACTCTGGACGGAAGCGGCCAAGCGCGCCAAGCTGGAATTCTCCTTCCAGCCCATGGATTTCAACGGCATCATCCCCGGCCTGCAAACCGGCAACATCGACGCCGCCGTCGCCGCCATGACGATCACCGCCGAACGCCAGAAAGTGATCGACATGTCCGATCCTTACTACGACACCGGCATCATGCTGGCCGTGCGCGCGGAAGACGCCGAAAAGTACAAGTCGCTGGACGATCTGGCCGGTAAGGTCATCGCCACCAAGACCGGCACGGCTCCGGCCGACTACCTGCGCACGCAGTTTACCAAGGCCGGGGAAGTCAAGCTGTTCCCCAACAACGACGGCATGTACCTGGAACTGATGAGCAAGGGCGCGGAAGCCGCGTTCTTTGACGAGTCCGTGGTGCGCGACTTCGCCAAGGCTTCGGGCGGCAAGGTTGTGGTGGTGGGCCCCCTGTACCAGGGCCAGTCCTACGGCATCGGCTTCCCCAAGGGCAGCAAGCTGGTCGGGCCGATCAACGAAGCCCTCAAGTCCATGAAGGCCGACGGCACCTACAAGGCGCTGTACGTCAAGTGGTTCGGCCTTGATCCCGACGCGAAGAAGTAATCGCTTTCCCTGTGCCCGTGCCGCTTGCCGCGCCACGGGCACATTTTTTCCCTTTGGCCGCATGGCGGAGCGTTATGGCCTTTGATTTTGAGCCTCAAGTGATGCTGGACTCGCTGCCCCTGCTGGTGGGCGGCCTGGAGCTGACGCTGGGCATCACCGTGGGCGGCCTGGCTTTGGGGCTGGCGCTCGGCATATTCACGGGGCTGATCAACACCAGCCGCAGCCGGCTTTTGCGCGCCGTGGCCGTGGTTTATATCGAAACCATCCGCGGCACCCCGCTGATCGTGCAGGTGATGTTCCTGTATTTTGGCCTGCCGCTGGCGCTGGGCCTGCGCATTCCGCCCATGTCGGCCGGCGTCATCGCCATCGGGGTCAACGCCGGGGCCTACATTGCCGAAATTGTGCGTGGGGCCGTTATTTCCATCGACGCCGGGCAGACCGAAGCCGCCCGCTCCACGGGCCTCAGCGGCGTTCAGACCATGCTGCATGTGGTCTGGCCCCAGGCTTTCCGGCGCATGATCCCGCCGCTTGGCAACCAGTTCATCATTTCGCTCAAGGACACCTCGCTGCTGGTGGTCATTGGCGTGGCCGAACTGACGCGGCGCGGCCAGGAAATCATCGCCATCAATTTCCGCGCGTTTGAAATCTGGCTGACCGTGGCCCTTATGTATCTTTGCGTGACGCTGACGCTTTCCTGGGGCCTGCGCCGCATTGAGCGCCGCCTTACGTCGCGCGGCACCCGCCGGGCGCAGGTGGATTTGAAGTAGCGCCCACGCGTGAATGACAAACCGCCCCGGGCTTGCCCGGGGCGGCGTATGGGGTCAAGGGGGCAATGCCCCCTTGCGGGGTCGGGGGCAGCGCCCCCGATTTCTTATTTTCCGGCTACAGCCCCCGCTCCTGAAAGATGCGGATCAAGTCCGCGACGCGGTTGGAGTAGCCCCATTCGTTGTCGTACCAGCTGACCACCTTGGCGAGCACGCCGTCCTGCACGGAGCAGTATTCGGCTTCCAGGATGGACGAGCGCGGGTCGCCCTTGAAGTCCATGGACACCAGCGGCTTGTCGCTGTAGCCGAGGATGCCGGCCAGTTCGCCTTCAGCGGCGCGGCGGAACGCGGCCAGCATGTCGTCGGTGGTTGCGGGCTTTTCCAGCACGGCCGTAAAATCCACAATGGACACGGTGGGCGTGGGCACGCGCAGCGAGTAGCCGGTGAACCTGCCCGCCAGCGCGGGGATAACCTCGGCCACGGCCTGGGCCGCGCCGGTGCTGGTGGGAATGATGTTGCAGGCCGCCGCGCGGGCGCGGCGCAGATCCTTGTGCGGCAGGTCGAGGATGCGCTGGTCGTTGGTGTAGGAATGGATGGTGACCATGTTGCCGAGCCGGATGCCGTACTCGCGGTGCAGGATGAGGGCCAGGGGGGCCAGGCAGTTGGTGGTGCAGGAGGCGTTGGACACGATGTGGTGTTTGGCCGGGTCGTACATGTCGTGATTGACGCCGATCACCACGGTGAGATCCTGATCTTTGGCGGGCGCGGTGATGATGACCTTTTTCGCGCCGTTGGCCCGGTGCACCTCGGCCTGTTTGGCGGAACGGAAAATGCCGGTGGATTCCACCACGATGTCCACGCCCAGATCGCCCCAGGGCAGTTTTTGGGGGTCGCGCTCGGCCAGGCAGGCGATGTTCCAGGCGCCCACGCGCGCGCGTTCGCCCTCCACGGTGGCGTTCAGGTGGGCGCGGCCGTAGTTGGTGTCGTATTCCAGCAGGTGGAAATTGGTTTCGGCATCAAACAGATCGTTGATGGCCACCACTTCCGCCACATCCCCGCATTTGGCGTGCAAAGCGCGGAACACCTGCCTGCCGATGCGGCCGAAACCGTTGATGGCGACTCTGACGTTTTTCATGGTTAGTCCTCAAACACCTGGTAGGCGTAGGTGGTCTGAAGTTCGAAATTGCAGCGCAGGGCCTCGTGCAGCCGGGCGTTGCGGATGGCCAGGGCCGACACGTTGGCCGCCGCTTCCATAAAGTCTTTTTCGTCCTGGGAAAAGTCGCGCTCGGTGTCGGCGTAGACGCGCAAAAGGCCAATGGCTTTGCCCTCCGCCATAAGCGGGGCGGAAAGCACGGATATCAGCCCTTCCTTGCGGGCGGCCTCGGGGTACTGGAAGCGGCCGTCGCTGGTGGCGTCGCGCAGGTGGATGAGCTTGCCGGACAGCACTTCGCTGTCCAGCCCGCTTTTGGCCACTTCCACCGGGCCTTTGCGCATGTAGTCGGGCGAAAGCCCGTAGGCGGCGCTGGCCAGCAGGACGGCGCCGGAGTCGTCCAGGAGGCGGATGGTGGAGGCCTTGCACCCCATGGTGCGGGCCGTTTCCTCGGCCACCGTGGCCAGCACCACCTTGGGATCAAGGCTGGAGCTGACCACGGTCACCAGATGGTGGAGCGCGTGGAAATAATCGTGGTTGGGCATGGCGTTTCCTCGACTCGCAAAAGTTCGCGAAAGTTCATAATGACCGCGGGGCTCGCGGCGTGACAACAGCGGACGCAAGCCCCTCGTGAAGAATCTCCCTAAAGCCCGCCGCCGGCAAGGCGTGATGGATGATAATCACGCGGCGCGGGCGGGGTTCAGGCGGGGGCTTTTGCCGCGACGCGGCACTGATCTTCCAGCAGATGCGCCGCCAGGCGCACATGGGCGATGTCGAAATTTTCCACCGCCACGGAAAGATCGTACAGCGACGACGAGCAGGACGTGCCGCTGAGCAGATCCGCCACTTCGTCCATCTTGTCCATAACCCGGCCCCAGTCCGATTCCAGGTGCTCTTCCAGATCGTGCAGGGCCCAAAGCGCCTGCGCCGCCGTCTGGGGCGGAAGCTGGCGCGAGGGCGTGGCAGGGGGCCGGCCCTGGGCGGCCACGCCGGCGTCCAGCCCTTCCTCGCGCAGGTAATTGTCGGCCGCCGTCAGGGCGCGCTGAAGCTCCGAGGCGAATTCCGGCAACAGGGCGCGCTCCAGGTCGGGCAGGGAGGCCTGCTCCTTGAGCGTTTTTTCCAGAATGGCCGCGACGCGGGAAAGCAGCAGCAGGCCCAGGCTGGCCGAAACGCCCTTGGTGGTGTGCGCCAGGCGCACGGCCAGCTCCTGATCGTCGGCCAGCAGGGCCTGGCGGATTTCCTGCGCCGTGGCGCGCCCGGATTCGCGGAACTTGCGCAAAAGCTTGGCGTAGAGGGCGCGGTTGCCGCCCACATGCTCCAGGCCTTCCGTGGGCGAGAGCACGGGCGAGGGATCGACCATGTCGCCCGCCAGACCCGGCGAAGCGAGGAGCGCGGCCTCGCGTTCCTTGTCGCGCATGTCCATGGTTGCGGCGTTGCGCTGTTCGGGGTCGATGCGATCCATCCGGATCCAGTGGCGCAGCGTTTTTTGCAGTTCCGCCGGATCCAGCGGCTTGGTGATGTGATCGTTCATGCCCGCGCCCAGGCTTTTTTCGCGGTCTTCCGACTGCGCGTGCGCCGTCATGGCCACAATGGGCAGGGCGTCCCTGTCAAAACCCATGCTCCGGATGCTGCGCGCGGCTTCCAGGCCGTCCATGACCGGCATCTGGATGTCCATGAACACCAACTGGTAATGGTTGGCGCCGTGATCGCGCACCATGGCCACCGCTTCCGCGCCGTCGGAGGCCACGTCCACGCTCAGGCCCTCGTCTTCCAGAAGCGAAACGGCGATTTCCTGATTGATTTCGTTGTCTTCCACCAAAAGGATGCGCGCGCCGCGCGGGTCGGACGCCGTGGCCGGGCCCGCCGCGGCTTTCGCCGCGCCGCCGCCCGCAAAAAACGCGGCTTCCTCTGCGGAAAGGTTAGGGGCGGAAAGATTCGGGGCGGAGGGATCCGGGCCGGAATGATCCGCCGCGGGGAACGTGCCGTCGGCCTCGGTCAGGAGGCGGGCCAGGGTTTCGCGCAGCAGGTGGGGCGAAAGCGGCTTGGGCAGCCAGCCCCGGATGCCGTGCTGCTCCAGCGTGTCGTAGGCCATGTCCATAACGGCGGCGGACACCAGAATCATGATCGGCGTCCGTTCGGGCGGGAACGACGTGCGGACGAGGTGCGCCGTTTCCAGGCCGTCCAGGTCGGGCATTTTCCAGTCCAGGATCAGCACGTCGAACGGCGTGCCCGAGCGCTGGGCGTGCTCAAGGCGTTCCAGGGCCTCGCGGCCGCTCAGCACGGTTTCGGCGCGCAGGCCCAGCGAGGCAAGCTGTTCGGCCATGACGTCGGCCGCCACGGCGTTGTCGTCCACCACCAGGGCGTTCAGTTGGGAGAAGTCGCGCGGGGCGGCGGGCGCCGGCAGCGTGGCCCCTTCCTTGGCGAAGCGCAGGGTCAGATGGAAAACGCTGCCCGCGCCAAGGTCGCTCTCCACCCAAATCTGGCCGCCCATCAGTTCCACAAGGCTCTTGCCTATGGCCAGGCCCAGGCCCGCGCCGCCAAAACGCCGCGTGGAGGAATCGTCCGCCTGGCTGAAGGGCAGAAAAAGCTTGCTCATCTGCTCGTGGCTCATGCCGATGCCCGTGTCGCTGACGCGGAAGTGGACAAGGACGCTGTTTTCGTCCTGATTTTCCAGATCCGCGCGCACCACAACCTCGCCGCGCTCCGTAAACTTGACCGCGTTGCCCGCCAGCGCCTGCAACACCTGCGAAAGGCGCAGCGAATCGCCCACCATTTCCTGCGGCAGGCGGGGATCGAGGCGGATCAGGAACGTCAGGCCCTTCTTTTCCGCGCGCGGGGCCACGTTGACCGCCAGCGCGTCCAGCAGCGCATCCATGCGGAACGAGCCCACCTCCAGCGCCATGCTCTCGCTGCCGGTTTTGGAAAAGTCGAGGATGTCGTTGACCATGGAAAGCAGCGAGTGCGAGGCTTCCTGGATTTTGGCCAGGTAATTGCGCTGTTTGATGGTCAGGCGGGTTTGCAGGCACAAATGCGCCATGCCCATGATGGCGTTCATGGGCGTGCGGATTTCGTGGCTCATGCGCGCCAAAAAGTCGCTCTTGGCGCGGTTGGCCTCCTCGGCCGCGTCGCGGGCCTCCATCAGTGCGCTTTCGGTGCGGCGCACGATCCGCAAATCGTGAATATTGGCGAACACGGCGCGCTTGTGGCCCAGATCGACCCGCACCATCGAAATTTCGCAGGGGATTTCCTCGCCGTTCGCATCCAGCAGCGTGATTTCCCGGCGCTCCTTCCCCCTGTCCAGCGCCTTGCGCGCGGCAACCCACAGCGCGTCCTCGCCCGGGGCGGCGGCCCGGAGCAGGCGGTTTTGTTCCACGCCCAGCTTGAACGCGCCAAAATCCGCCACGTTGAAAAGGCGCAGGCCCGTGGGGTTGACGTCCTCCACGGCGAGGGAATCGTCAAAAATCAGGTAGGCGTCGGTGGACGCGCTGAACACCGCCTGGCGGATGGCTTCGCGCGCGTGCATTTCCGTCACGTCCAGAAAAACGCCCACCGCGCCGACCAGCTCGTTGTTCCGGCGCAGCGGCATGATGCGCGCCGTGGCCAGAAAATGCGTGCCGTCCTTGCGCCAGAGCGTGGTTACGGACATGCTGGCCGAGGAGCCCTGGCAAATGGCCGTGAACAGCGGGCATTCCTCCACCGGATACGGCGAGCCGTCCTCGCGCGTGTGGTGAAAAAGCTCGTGCGCGCTGCGGCCCACCACGTCCGCTTCGGCATCGTAGCGCAGGCAGCGGAGCATGGCGTCGTTGACGGTGAGGATGCGGCCCTGCGTGTCCATGACAAAAATCGCTTCCGACGTGGCCCGCAACATCACCTGGGTGCGCTCGTGCTCAATGGCCCAGTTGTCTTCGGTCTGGCGCAGATCGCGCAGCAGGGAGCGGCTTTCGTCCTGCAGGCTCCGGTGCGCGCGGGACATGGCGAAAAGCCGCCGCAGCAACAGGAACAGGGCGGCCAGCAAAGCCGCGCCCAGCACCACGGCGGGCGCCGCGATCCACGCCGGGAACGATGCCTCTTCCGGGGCCACGCGGCGGCTGGCCACCACGATCCAGCCGCTGCCCTCAAGCGTTTCGTACGACGAAAGATAATTGATGTTCTGCCAGGAGTGCTTCAGCGTGCCGCGCTCTTCTTCCTTCATCGCGCGCAGCAGCGGCAAAAAACGCACGTCGCCCGCCGTGGAGACGGAGTCCGGCGCGATCACGGCGTCGCCGCGCGCGTTGAGCACATGCGTCACCAGCCCGCCAAACCTGGCGCGTTCCGCCTCAAGATCTTTTTCCAGTTCCGCCACGTTTACGGCGGACACCGCCAGCCCCAGCGCAACGCCGTTCCGCGCCACCGGCGCGCTGAACAGCACATAGCGCCCACCGGCCAGCGAGGTGTACGGCCCGTGCACGCTGCGCCCGGCGTAGCGGTCGGCCTTGACGGCCTGGCTCCAGGCGTGGTTTTCCTGCGTGGAGACCATAAGGCAGGATTCGGGCGCGCCCGTAAAGGAAGCGGCCCCGGAAGGCAACAGCAGCGCGCAGTAGTTCGAGGGCGCGGCGGCGTCCAGCCGCAGCAGCGCGTCGGCCCGCGCTTCGGGCGAAAGATCGGGGGCAAGCGCTTCAGCCACGCCGGGCAGCCGCGCCAGCGCGTCGGCGGCGGTCTGGCCCGCCCGGAGCCATGCGTTGACGGCATCGCCCAGCGCGGCGAGCGCGGCGGCCGTATCGGGTTTGGCGTTTCCTTCAGCCGCTCCGGGCGCGGGAGGGGCGGACGTCGCGGCGAAGGCGGGCGTCCGATCCGCAACAGCAACGCAAAGCAGGGCGAAAAAAAGCGCGAACGCCAAAAAACGCCATGCCCGCACATGATAACGCCGCATCATGCCTCCCATGGGCCGCGGGCGAACCATCGCGCCGCGAAGATCATTATAAGGTCAAAACTTTACAGCGTTCCCGACAATTTAGCAAGGAACGCGCAAGCCGCGCGGCAAGCGCCGCGTCCCAAAAAGGCGCGCGCCCCCGCTCTTGCCAAGCGCGTCGCTATGGTTTAACGTCCCTGCTTTATTTCTGCATCATCCCCAAACACCGTTTTTGCCCGGCCCGGCCGCCTTTCCGTTTCGCGGACGGCTGGCCCCGTCGCCGCCAGACGAAACAAGGAACGCCATGATTCCGGCCGCCTCCATACCGCAAAAAGACGCGCAAGGCGCCATGCCCGCCGTGGATCTCGAGCGCCTGCCCGCCCTGTGGCTGCCGCGCAAAGCCACCATTCCGGACGTGGACGGCATGTCCGTGCTGATCAACGAATACGCCTCGGCCCGCATCATGCTGGCGCGCGGCCCGCTCTACCTGTACCAGAGCATACAGGACTACCGCGTCCAGACCCTGCCCGACAAAAACACCGGCGAGGAAGCCGTGGTGGCCTGCGGCGGCCTGCATGTGCTGTGGGAAGACCTGGCCGAAGTGCGCTCGGTGGCCGTGCACCCCGACCTTCAGCGCAAGGGCCTCGGCCGCGCCATGGTGCACCACCTGATCGACGACGCCCGCCGCCTCGGCGTGCGCCACGTTTTTACCTTCACGCTGGCGGAAGGCTTTTTCCGCTCGCTCGGCTTTACGGCCATCAACCGCGACGAGATCCCGCCCGTGGTCTGGTCGGAATGCAGCAAATGCCCCAAATTTTACAAATGCGACGAAGTGGGCATGATGCTTCATATATAAGCATAAGGAAACGCACATGAACAACGCCATTTCGCTCCAGGGCCGCCATTTTTTAAAAATCGCGGATTTCAGCCCCGAAGAACTGCTTTATCTGCTCGATCTCGCCGCCCGCCTCAAAAAAGCGGGCAGGGCCGCCCCGCGCCTGCTGGAGGGCAAAAACATCGCCCTCATTTTTGAAAAGGATTCCACCCGCACCCGTTGCGCCTTTGAATGCGCCGCCCACGACCAGGGCGCGCACTGCACCTACCTTGGCCCCACCGGCTCGCAAATCGGCAAAAAGGAATCCGTGGCCGACACCGCGCGCGTGCTGTCGCGCATGTTCGACGGCATCGAATACCGGGGCTTCGGCCAAAAACTGGTGGAAGAACTGGCCCGCCACGCCTCCGTGCCCGTGTGGAACGGCCTGACCGACGAAGCCCACCCCACCCAGATCCTGGCCGACTTCCTCACCATGCAGGAGCACTGCGCCAAGCCGCTGAACCAGATCCGCTTCGCCTACCTGGGCGACGCCCGCTTCAACATGGGCAACTCGCTGATGCTGGGCGCGGCCAAACTGGGCATGGACTTCCGCTCCATCTCGCCCGCCGCCCTGCGCACCTCGGACGCCGTGGAGCGCATGGCCCGCGACGCGGCCGCCGCCTCCGGCGCGCGCATCCTGCGCACCGACAACGTGGAGGAAGGCGTGCGCGACTGCGACTTTTTGTACACCGACGTCTGGGTGTCCATGGGCGAGCCCGAAAGCGTGTGGGAAGAG
The DNA here is from genome assembly GCA_031552135.1 of Mailhella sp. Lineage (GTDB taxonomy): Bacteria > Desulfobacterota > Desulfovibrionia > Desulfovibrionales > Desulfovibrionaceae > Mailhella. The sequence continues at coordinate 5,179 of JAVBMS010000043.1, read as the reverse complement.
CGCATCAAACTGCTGCTGCCCTACCAGATCAACGCCCGCGCCCTGGAACTGACCCGCAACCCGGCCTGCAAAATCATGCACTGCCTGCCCGCGTTCCACGACCTCAACACCGCCGTGGGCCGCGACATCCACGCCAAATTCGGCCTGTCCGCGCTCGAAATTACCGACGACGTGTTTGAATCGCCCCAGTCCATCGTCTTCGACGAGGCCGAAAACCGCATGCACACCATCAAGGCCGTCATGGTGGCCTCGCTGGCGGATACGCGGGTATTGTTTTAAATTATGTGGGGAGGCGCGGCCTCCCCATTTCCGCCCTTTCCCTACAACACCCGGCAGCCGTCCTCGGTGACGACCACCATGTATTCCCAGCGCACGCCGCCCCAGTCGGGATAGTACAGCCCCGGCTCCACGGTCACGACCATGCCGGGCCGCAGCACCGTCCGGCTGCGCGGCGAAAGGCGCGGCTCCTCATGCACTTCCAGCCCCACGCCGTGGCCCAGCGAATGCGTAAAGCGCTCCGCCTCGCCGTGCGCGGCGAACGACTCTACGGCCAGCCGGTGGATATCGGCTCCGGTCAGGCCGGGCCGCAGGCCCTCAATAGCCGCGCGCTGGGCGTTTTGCACCATGTCCAGCGTGCGTAAAAAGCGCTCGTCGGGCCTGTCGCCCACCCAGAACGTACGGGTCTGATCTGAGCAATAGCGCTCCAGCCGCGCGCCCGCGTCCACCAGCACATGGCAGCCCGGCTCAATGCGGGCGGGGCGCTCCGTGGGATCATAGTGCGGCAGGGCGGCGTGGCGATCGCGCGCCACAATGGGCGGAAAACTGTTTTCCGAGGCACCGCGCTCGCGAAAAAAACGTTCCAGAAGCCAGGCTGCCTCGGCTTCGTCGGCCGAGCGGGCCAGAATGCCGGGCATGGCGGCCATCATTTCGTGATTGAGCGCCACCGAGCGTTCCAGCAGCGCGATCTCGTCCGCGTCCTTAATCACGCGCAGTTCTTCGGTCAGGCCGTCGGCCGGGCGCAGTTCCAGGCCCGGTTCCAGGCGGCCGACATAATCCCACGACAGGATTTTGGCCTCAAAGCCCACCGGCCCTTTGGGCAGGCCGCGCAACAGGTCGCCCACCTCCTCCACGGCCGAGCCCCGGTAAATAAATACCCGCTCCTTGTCCCACAGGCCGAGAGCCGCCTCTTCGTAGCGCGAATCGGTGCACAGCCAGTCCTTGCCGTCCCGGGCGACAATCAGGCAGCCCGAGCTTTCGTTGCACTGGGTGTCGCGCAGCTCAAAGCCGGAAAGGTAGTAGCGGTTGGCGGGGTGGGAGATCAGGAGATAATCGAGTTTTTCGCGGGCCATGAGCGCGCGCAGGCGCTCGCGGCGGTTTGCATGCTGCGTCATCGCACAGTCTCCATACATACGTTGCAAAAGGCATTGTTATACATAATTAATGGCGTCCGGACTTTCTATTCCATACCACGCGCAACATGCGGGATCGGCTGAATGTTGCCGCGAATCTTTGCAAGGCGATCAGGTAAAGCTTTTTGGTGCAAAGGTGGCAACCATCGCATATCACGCCCGCTTTTGTTGCCATATTTTTTTCAATCGTCAGATCAAAGAGCGTAAAAAAGAGCAGGCCGTTATCGCGGCACATGGTTTCCATTTTTTTGTTAAACAGCCTGGTGACGGCATTCCTTCGGCGTTCCGTGCCATGCCGGGGAAACTCGACGTTCATGGGCTGATTGTCTTTTTGCGAGGCAATAGGGCCATGGCAGATAACATGGTAGCCCCTGTCTCTCAACTCAAGGCAAAAAGCCAGATAATTGTAAAGAGCTTTGTCAATGCGTTGGCGGGTGCCTTCCCGATTGCCTTTCAACATGTGAACCCGAATATCTATTTCGCCAAAGACGAGCATAAGAAACGCGTTTTTGGGGATACGGGCCAGTAAAAGCTCGTCAATTTTTTCGCGGGTTCCGTTGGTTGTGCCGTAACGTGTAAGATTATAGGCGAGCCCAGGGCCGACCCAGTGTGTATTGAAACGATAGGCGAACTTTTTCGGGCGCGGCGGCCCGGCGTGCGCATTGTGATCCGTGCCCGACCAAAACAGGGTATGGCTGTCGCCGATGACGTCAATCTTGATCGGCTTTCGGCGAATGATATGACGCCAAAAAAAATGTATCCGGCCGCAAGCAGCGGATACACGTTTCAGCTTCGATTGGGCCACAGCCATCCCGTCCTTTTGGGGCAACAAGCAGGAGCGCCGGAGGAATATTTCCCCCCCGGCGCTCCCTGTTTCCCTTAAAACTCTTCCCCGCGTTTTTTCATGGCCTGCATGCCGCCGGAGGCGTTGACGGAGTCGATGCCGTGGCGGCGCAGCATGAGTTGCGATTCGAAGGCGCGCAGGCCGGAGTTGCAGATCAGGGCCACCGGGCGGCCCCTGGGGATTTCGCCCATGCGGTCGGGCAGTTCTTCGATGGGGATGGAGAGCCATTCGCCGGGGTGTTTGGCGGCCAGCACGCCGGAGGATTTGCCGGGCCGGGCGTCCACGAAGACGTAGTTGTTTGCGGCGCGGTTTTTCCACAGGTCGGCGAACTGGGCGGGGCTGACGGCCTTGTGCTGGCCGGAGAGGACGTTGTCGGCCACGTTGGCGGCGGCGTTGATCACGTCCATGGCCGAGGCGAAGGGCGGGGCGTAGGCGATTTCGAGGTTGGCGAGGTCGTTGAGCGTGGGCCGGGAGAATTGCAGCATGGCGGCCACGGCGTCGATGCGGGCCTTGAGGCCGATGCCGTCGGCGCAGAAGCCCTGCACGCCGAGCACGCGGCGGGTGGGTTTGTCCACGACCACTTCGAGGCTCATCATGCTTTTTTCGGGGTAGAAGTGGGCGCGGTCGAGCTGTTCCATGCTGACGGCCAAGGCGTCGAAGCCGGCGCGGCGGGCCTGGAATTCGGTCAGGCCGGTGCCCACGGCGCTGTTTTTGTGCAGCTTGACGCACCAGGTGCCCACCACGCCTTCAAACACGTCGTCGCCGCCGGCGAGGTTGGTGCCGATGACGCGGCCCTGGCGGTTGGCCATGGAGCCGAGCGGCAGGAAGACGAGATCGCCGGAAATGAGGTTGGGCACCACCACGCAGTCGCCGCCGGCGTAGATGTCGGGGTCGCTGGTCTGCATGTGGCTGTTGACCATGATGCCGCCGCGCGGGTGGCAGTTGAGCCCGGCCGCCGCCGCGATCTGCGAGTTGGGCGACACGCCCACGGAGAAGATCACATGATCGGCGTCCAGGGTGCGTTTGTCGGTGACGAGCTGGGTGACGGCGCCGTCTTTGCCCTTGAGTTCCTTGACCATTTCGCCGGTCAGCACGGTGACGCCGAGTTTTTCAAGGTCGGCGCGCACCATCTGGGCCAGGTTGGGCGAAAGCTGGGCGGGCAGCAGGTGGTCGAGCAGTTCGACCACGGTGGTCTTGATGCCCCACATGTCGGCGAGCGCCACGGCCATTTCCAGGCCGATGAAGCCGCCGCCCACGATGACGGCGTTGCTGACCTTGCGCGCGGCGCAGGCTATTTGCACGGCCTGGGCGGCTTCCAGATCCGTCACGGTGGTGACGTTTTGCAGGTCGTGGCCGGGGATGGGGGGCACGCGCGGCGTGCTGCCCGTGCCGATGACCAGCTTGTCGTAGGGCATGTCGCGTTTTTCGCCGGTGGTCACATTTTCCACGGTCACGGTTTTAGCGGAGCGGTTGATGGCCAGCGCGCGGGTCTGCGTGAGCACGTCCACGCCCTTGAGTTTTTTAAAGAAGGCCGGGTCGCGCACCACGTCGGCCGAGGTGGCGCGCAGGGCGTCGAGGTTGCCCACTTCACCGGAAATATAGTAGGGAATGCCGCAACCGCCGTAGGAAATGAACGTCCCTTGGTCGATCATGGTGACGTTGCTGTCCGGCAACAGGCGTTTGGCGCGGCAAGCGGCCTTGGGGCCCAAGGCGACGCCCCCGATGACAAGAATGTTCTTCGGCATGGCTCTCTCCTTGCATAAGGAAAAAAGATAAAAAAAGATGCGCCGCATAGGGCGCATGGCGTCCAAACGTCACCCTAACAGAGGGCGATAGAAAAAAGCAAGACAAACACTTCTTTTATTCAGCGGATCTTTTGAGAATCATGGGGGGCGGGCTCTGGCGCGGCGCCTGCCCGGCTTGCGCCCGTTCGCGGGCGCGAAATCCGTTTTGGCAGGCGCCGCTCTTGCTCCGCTCCCGGCGCGCGGCGGGCGCGTCGCGGCACGCTGTAACCCTTGCCAGCCTTTGATTTTTCGTCTATGCTTCCTCGTTCCGGGCGACCGGGAAGTTCCGGGGCGTTTCGCCCCGCCTTTTCCTTTTATCATTTTACTGGTCGGGGGTACGCATGAGTTCCTTGTTTCTTGTTTTTGTCTGCGCATGCCTTGGTTTGGCATACGCCTACCTCGCCGCGAAGCGCGTCCTTGCCGCGAGCACCGGCACGGAAGACATGCAGCGCATCGCCGGCGCCATTCAGGAAGGCGCCCAGGCGTATCTGAGCCGCCAGTACCGCACCATCGCCATCGTGGGCGGCGTGGTGACCGTGCTTCTGTTTTTCACGCTTTCCGCGCTGGTGGCCCTCGGCTTCGTGCTGGGCGCCTGCCTTTCGGGCGTGGCGGGCTTCATCGGCATGAACGTGTCGGTGCGCGCCAACATCCGCACGGCGGAAGCCGCCCGTCAGGGCATGACCCCGGCGCTGAACATCGCCTTCCAGTCCGGCGCGATCACCGGCCTGCTGGTGGTGGGCCTCGGCCTGCTGGGCGTTTCGCTGTACTACGCGCTGCTTTCGCTTTTTGGCGTGCCGCAGGAAGAACTGATGCAGGCCCTGGTGGCGCTTTCGTTCGGCGCGTCGCTGATTTCGATTTTCGCGCGTCTTGGCGGCGGCATCTTCACCAAGGGCGCGGACGTGGGCGCCGACCTGGTGGGCAAGGTGGAAGCCGGCATCCCTGAGGACGACCCCCGCAACCCTGGCGTCATCGCCGACAACGTGGGCGACAACGTGGGCGACTGCGCCGGCATGGCCGCCGACCTGTTTGAGACCTACGCCGTGACCGTGGTGGCCACCATGCTGCTGGCCTCCATCTTCTTCACCGGCGCGCTCCAGGCCAAGATGATCATGTATCCGCTGCTGATCAGCGGCGTGTGCATC
>JAVBMS010000085.1:0-20846 GCA_031552135.1 Mailhella sp. | reverse complement strand
CCCCCCCCCCCCCCCCCCCCCCCCCCCCCCCCCCCCCCCCCCCCCCCCCCCCCCCCCCCCCCCCCCCCCCCCCCCCCCCCCCCCCCCCCCCCCCGTTCCCGCTCTTACTCTCTGGCCAGCGCCTCCACGGGGTTGAGGCGCGAGGCGTTGCGCGCGGGGACAAAGCCGAAGACGATGCCGATCAGCGAGGAGCAGAGCAGGGCGACGAGTACGGAGAGGGGGGAGTAGGCCATGGTGATGGCGTCGACGAAGCGCTGGAAGACGGCGCCGATGAGCGCGGAGAGCAGGACGCCGAGCGCGCCGCCGATAACGCACAAAAGGACGGCTTCGATGAGGAATTGCTGGAGCACGTTGATCTGCCGCGCGCCGATGGCCATGCGGACGCCGATTTCGCGGGTGCGCTCGGTCACGGAGACGAGCATGATGTTCATGACGCCGATGCCGCCGACAATCAGGGAGATGAGGGCGATGCTGGAGATGAGCAGCGTCATGGTGTTGGTGGCGCTTTCAACGGTTTGGCGGATGCTGTCCATATTGACGGTGTAGAAGTCGGCCTGTCCGTTGTGGCGCACGGTGAGGAGGCGGGTGAGGTTTTTTTCGGCCACGGCGGGGCTGACGTCGTCGCGGATTTTGACGGCGATGGAGGAGATGAAGCGCGCGCCGGTGATGCGGTTCATGACGGAGGTGTAGGGCGACCAGAGCGTGAGCGTGTCGGTGGGGCCGAAGGCGGCGTTCTGTTTTTTCATGACGCCGATGATTTCGAGGGGCTGGCGGTTGAAGAGGATAACGCGGCCCAGGGGATCCGAGCCATCGGGGAACAGCTTTTCCTTGACGTTCTGGTCGATGACAACCACGGCGGCGGAGGAGTTGATGTCGTCGGGGCGCAGGAGGCGTCCGGCTTCGGCGCTGAGTCCCTTGACGCTGAAATATTGGTCGCCCACGCCGGTGAGCCGGGCGCTGACGGAAATGTTGCTGTACACAAGCGTGCCCGGCGCTATGGAAACCGGGGTTGCGCCGGCAATGTAGCTTTGCTGGGCCAGCACGGTGGCGTCCTGCACGGTGAGGGTGCGGATACGGGCGGAGCGCATGTCGCCAAAGCCGTAGCCGGGCAGGATGTCGATGGTGTTGGTGCCCATGGCGCTGATGTCGGAGAGGATTTTTTGCTGCGAGCCCTGGCCGATGGCCACCACGGAGACGACGGAGGCGATGCCGATGATGATGCCGAGCATGGTCAGGGCCGAGCGCAGTTTGTGGGCGAACACGGCCTGGACGGACATGTGGAACGCTTCGAGAAACTGGTCGCGCAGAAAAAGCAGGCGGTTGACGGATTTGGCTGGCGGGGGCGGCGCGGCGGGGGCGGTAACGGGCTTTTTGCTTTCGTCGGCCACAATGGCGCCGTCTTTGATTTCGATGGTGCGGTTGGCGTAGGCGGCGATGTTGCGGTCGTGCGTGACCACGATGATGGTGTGGCCGAGTTCGTTGAGGCGCTGGAGGATGTCCATGACGTTTTCGCCGCTTTTGGAATCCAGGGCGCCGGTGGGTTCGTCGGCCAGGATGATGGCGCCGCCGTTCATGAGGGCGCGGGCGATGCTCACGCGCTGCTGCTGGCCGCCGGAAAGCTCGGTGGGCCTGCTGTCGGCCTTTTCGGGCAGGCCGAGGTCGTGCAGCAACTGGCGGGCGCGGGCGGCGCGTTCGTGGCGGGGCATGCCCGAATACACGGCGGGCAGGGCGGTGTTGTCGGCCGCGCTCATGCTGCCGAGCAGGTTGTAGCGCTGGAAGATGAAGCCGAACTTTTCGCCGCGCAGGCGGGCCAGGGCGTTGGGGTCGAGGCTGCCGGCGTCCACGCCTTCCACAAGGTAGGTTCCCTCGCTGGGCGTGTCGAGGCAGCCGAGAATGTTCATGAGCGTGGATTTGCCCGAGCCGGACTGGCCGATCACGGCGATGAAGTCGCCCTGCTCCAGGCTCAGGTTGACATCCTTGAGCGCGTGGACGGCGTTTTCGCCCCGGCCGAAGGTTTTGCCCACATGGCGCAGCTCGGCGATGATCACGGCTACATCCTCCGGGGCATGCGCGGCGGCGGGGCGGAACCCATTTCCTCCCGGCTCATCTGGGTGGTGATGACGAGATCGCCGGGCGCGAGGCCCGAGAGCACCTGAGTGTTCATGTTGTCGGAGAGGCCGGTTTCGATGAAGCGATCCTCGACAACGGGCACGGGGCGGCCCATGCCGGTGTGGCGGGCCAGGAAGAAGCGGATTTTCATCCACAGCGACGGCTGTTCGCCCTGGGTACGGAGGCCGGGCGGGTGCAGCACCTGGACGTAGGGCTTGCCGTCGCGCGACTGGATGGCGATGCTCGGCACAATCAGCGTCTGGCGGACGCTGTCCACGGCAATGGCGTTCTGCGTGGTCATGCCGATGCGCAGGCTGCCGTCGGCGTTGTCCACAATGGCGTTGGCGTAGTAAAACACGGCCGCGCTGCTGCCCGCGACTTTTTTGTAGGTGCCGTCGGTCATGGCGCTGGGGCCGGGATCGATGGAGGAAAGCGTGGTGGTAAAGGTCTGGTTGGGCAGGGAAAGGATGCTGTATTCCACTTCCATGCCGGGGCGGATTTTGGTGATGTCGCCTTCCGCGATTTCTATTTTGATGGCCATGCGGCGCAGGTCGGCTATCTGGACGATGGTGGGCGTGATTTGCGCGGCGTTGACGGTTTGCCCCTCTTCCACGGGCACGGAAACGACAATGCCGTCGAGCGGCGCGACAATCCGCGTGTAGCCAAGGTTGGTTTCGGCCGTATTGACCGCGATGCGGGCCTGGGTCACCTGCGATTCCAGCTCGGCCACGGCGGCGCGGGCGGTGACGTAGGCGTTTTCGGCGTCGTCCAGGCTGCGGCGGGAGGTGGCGTCGGTTTTTTTGAGCAGGGCCTCGCGGTCAAACTGGGTTTTGGCCACGCGCAGCGAGATCCGTTTGGACGCAAGCTGGGCCTCCAGCGAGACGAGGCGCGCGCGGCTGATGTCGAGATCGTTCTGCTGCTTGGTGGAGTCGATATCCGCAATGGGATCGCCCTTGCGCACGGCGTGGCCCAGCTCGACATGGAGCTTTTCGATCTGGCCCGAAGCCTGCGCGCCCACGCTGACAAGCTGGACGGCCTCCGTTTCGCCCGAGGCGTTGACGGTTTTGCGGATGTCGGCAATGCGGGCGGGCTCGGTCAGGTAGCTGACCGGCGGCGGGCCCGACGCCAGGGAAAAATAGGCAAGCACGGCGGCCGCGAGCAGCGGCGCGACAAGGAGAAGCAGGGGAAAACGTCGTTTTTTCATGCGCGCGAATCCGGCTGGAATGTCCCGATATCACAAGTATAGTCGCCGACGGGCGTCCGGACAAGTTAAGAAGTCTGTCGGAGTCTTGCGCTTTGTGCCGGAAGCCGCGCAACTGGACAGGGACGCGGTGATCCAGTAAGACGGCCCAAAGGAGTGCGCCATGTTGGATGTGTTACGCGCCTGGGATCTGGCGCAGGAAGACTTCCTCATCCTCGATCCGGAAGAAACGCTGGCCTCGGCGGTGGAAAAACTGCTGTTCCGCATGGAAGCGTGCAGTACGCCGTGCGGCATTGTGCAGGACAAAAACGGCCGTTTTCTGGGCACGCTGTCGTCGCACCGCGCATTGCGGGCCATGGGCGAGGGCATCCAGAGCGTCGGCGCGCTTGCCGCGCGGGGCGTGGATACGGACAAAGCCGTGCACGCCGCCTGCCGCGTGGTGGGCGGGCATACCGTGCGCGAGCATATGTACACCAAGGCGCTGGAAGTGGAACCCAGCGCCACGGTGGAAGAGCTGCTGCGGCTTTTTGCGGGCACCACAGCCCATTTTGCCGTGGTGACGGACGCCGGGCGCGCGCTGGGCCTGCTGGAACTGGACGATATGTTCCGGATGCTGGCCAAGGACATGATCGCCGAAATTCCGCTGGAAGTGTAGCCCGGCCGGGGGGAGAGCCGTTTGGCCGATTGGCCGTCCGGCAAGCCTCCGCCCGCGGGTTGTGCAGCGGCGGGATGCGTAGCGTTATTTTTTTTGGTTTTGCGGTGTTGCCGCAAAAAAGAAACGGCCCTTTTCCCCCCGGAAAAGGGCCGTTTTGTGATGCCGCCGGGTCGGGCGGATCACGAGCGGAGGGAGAGGCTCGCCTCTCCCGATGGGGTCAGTGTCAGGCCGGGGCGCGGGTTCGGGGAGCCCGCGCCCCGCTTTTTTAGTCCGTCGCGCCGACGCAGTGGCCGGCGCCGTTGAAATAGCCGATGGTGCCGGGCACATCCACTTCCTTCTGCGGGCCCAGGGGGGCCGCGCCGGGCATACGGAACGCGGAGGTGTTGATCGGCTCAATGGCCACATGCGCGGGATGCTCCACCTGCGGCACCCACTCGTAGGGCACGCGGTAGGCGCGGTAGATCATGTTCATGTGCATGGGCGCCACGCCCCAGTAGGGGTTGATGAATTCCCACACGACTTCGTGGTATTTGTTCACTTCAAAGATGCGGCCGTCCGAACCTTCGGTGATCATGGTGTTGCCGTTGGGCAGGCGCTGGGCCGCGCTGATAAAGGGGCTGTAGAAGCGGCTGGCGTCAAGCGGCATGACGAAGCCCGCTTCTTTGGGCGTGTACTGCCACACAATTTTGAGCGTGATGGGGTTGAATTCCAGGATGCGCGAGTAGTCGCGCAGGGCGGCCTTCACGCCGTGGGGCGAGCCGGGGTTGGGCGCGCCGTAGCCGGCCCAGCCGCCGTTGTCGTACACCAGGATATTGCCTTCGCCGGGCAGGCCCTTGGGGATCATGTGTGCGTGGTGCTGGCCGATGATCCAGCCGAGGGCGCGCAGCTCGGGCGTGCGATCATAGTCCGGGCCCACCTGCCAGACGATTTTGCCGGTCTTTTTGTCGATGATCAGGATGATGTTGGTTTCGCGGCCGTCGATGATGATGTTGTCGGGGTGGAAGCGCTGGTCGCCCTGATCGTACCATTTGTTGGGGCCGAGCGTGGACATGGAGTTGACGTGCATCCAGTCGCCCACGGCGGGGGCGCTGTCGATCAGCGCGCCGCCGCGGTAGTTGGGATCGCGGCACAGGGCGTTGCGGGCGGTTTCGGAAAAGCCCATTTCTTCCACATGGTCGCTGCACAGCCACTGCCAGACGATATTGCCTTCCCAGTCCACTTCGTAGATCACGTCGTCCACAAGGTGTTTGTCGCTGATGTAGGGCACATGGACGTCTTTATGGCACAGCACCAGGGTGTTGCCGTTGCTGGTTTTGGGCTCGGCGCCGGGGGCGTAGTAGCCCACGGAGCTGCCTTCGCGCTGGAAGTCGTGGTGCTGGCGGGCCATCCACTGGGCGGGCTGGCCGGGATCTTCAATGTATTCGGCCTTGTTGAACTGCCAGACGATTTTGCCGTCCCAGTCCACCTGGACGAGGTCGCGCTGATCCTGGAGGCCGTACTGCGGGTGCCGGGTGCCGGTGCTGCCCATAACGTAGCCGCCGGGGAACATTTTGTTGGGGAAGCCCTGCAGGTCTTTCCACAGGCGGATTTCATGGCCGTTCATGCCGATGAGCAGCGCGCCCTTGTCCGGCAGGGGCATGATGGTGTAGCCGTTCCAGGCTTCGTCGGGTTTGTACAGCGTGACCCCGGTGGGGTAAATCGTAGGATGACCCATAACAACTCCTTCAAAGGTAAACGTGGGGGGAAAACTCCCCCCGCGAGGGTTACATGGCGTTGGGCAGGACGAGCGCGATCTGCGGGAAGATGGTGATGATGATGGTGCACAGGATCATGCCGAAGAAGAACGGAATCACGCCCTTGAATATGGTGCTCATCGGGATGTCGGGCACCAGGCTGGAAAGGGTGAACACGTTCATGCCCACGGGCGGGGTGATCATGCCCATTTCCATCAGAATGACGGTGACCACGCCGAACCAGATGCCGTCGAAGCCAAGCGCCATGATGGTGGGGTAGATGGAGGGCAGGGTAAGCATCATCATGGGCAGGATGTTCATCACGCAGCCGAGGACGATGTAGAGCAGGCACACCACGCCAAGCACGGCGTAGCGGTTGATGTCGAGGCCGAGGATGGCGTCGGCCATCAGGTTGGGCAGGCGGGAGGAGGCCAGGAACTGGCCGAGAATGTACACGCCCGCGAAGATGAGGAAGATCTTGCCGGTCATGATGGCGGTGGAGCGCATGCCGGCCATGAGGTTGGCCAGGGTCAGGCGGCGGCGGACCAGCGCGTAGATGAACGCGCCCATGGCGCCCACGGCGCCGCCTTCGCCGGGCGTGAACACGCCCATCATGATGCCGCCCACCACCAGCACAAACAGCAGGCCCACCGGGACAAGGTACAGCGTGGAAATCAGCTTGTCTTTCAATGGGTAGTCGGCGGCCTTGGGCGCGAGTTCGGGATGGCGCACGCACTTGATGTAAATGATGGCCATGAAGATGGCGGACAGCAGGATGCCGGGCAGAATGCCCGCGATAAAGAGCTTGCCGATCGATTCTTCGGTGATGATCGAATAGAAGATGAAGCCCATGCTCGGCGGGATCAGGATGCCAAGGGTGCCGCCGGCGGCCAGCGCGCCGCAGGCCATGGCTTCGTCGTACTTTTGCGCGCGCATGGCGGGCAGGGCCACGGAGCTCATGGTGATCACGCAGGCCAGCGAGTCGCCGCACACGGCGCCGAAGCCCGCGCAGCCGCCCACGCTGGCAATGGCCAGGCCGCCCGGCAGGCGTCCCATCCACTTGTTGGCGCAGTCAAAAAGGTCTTTGCTGAGGCCGGAGTAGAACGTCAGCTCGCCCATGAACATGAACATGGGCATGGCCACAAAGATGAAGTCGGCCGTGTAGCGGAAGGGTACGGGCGCCACGGCCTTGAAGGCCATTTCGGGGCGGCGCAGCAGGGCGAAGAGGCCCAGAAGGCCGATCAGCGCCATGGCCAGGCCGATGGGCACGCGGATCATCAAAAGCGCCATCAGCACGGCAAAGGCGGTCGCTCCCAGCGCCAGGCCGGAAAACTTGAAGCCCGACGCGCGGTAGGCAAAGGGCAGGCCGCACAGGGCGATCACGGCGGCGAAGGCGATCAGGATGCCGACATAGTCCTTCATGGCGCACAACTCGCGCAGGGAGTGGCGGATCTGGAACAGCATGGCGACGGCTATGGTGGCAAAAGCAAGGCAGGTGCAGCCCACGGCGTATTTTTCGGGTATGCGCAGCACGGTGGTCAGCGCCGTCCACTCCACGGTTTCCCAGAAGATAAAGTAGGCCAGCACAGCGGAAATGGCGAGGCACAGCAAATTGGAGAAAAGGTCGAGCCGGGCCTGGGTTTTGCCCCGCATCCACAGATAGAAGAGGTCGATCTGGATGGGAGAGCGCGTGACGATGGTGTAGCCCATGCAGCCAAAGGCCACGGCCACCAGCACCAGCACTTCCACTTCCATCATGCCGTCGATGGCAAAGCCGAAAAAGTTGCGGCAGATGATGTCGAAGCAGATGGGCACGACCAGCGCGCCGATCATGACCGCGGCAATCAACATGCAGATTTCCGTGAAGCGGTTGAAACCCGCTTCAACCGGCCCCAAGGGGGGGATCAGGCCGGTGCAGGAGCGTCCTTCCGTGCATTCCGGTGCGGGATACTCAAGGGTCATAGCGATTCCTCACAGTTGGCTGGTGCCTGGCAATTGCCAAAAAAATCCCAAGGCCGGCGAACATATTCCGGAGAACATTGATTCGCTATTCATTGATGTAGTGCCTAATGAAAATAATCACCACTGTCAAGAGGAATTCTCCTGCCGGTTCGCTTTGTTTGGATCAAATAATTCTCCCCCGGCAAAAAAAGCAGGATCAGCGCGCCAATTTTATGGCCCGCGCGGGAAGGAATATCGGTAACTGCCTGTGATGTATGCTCTGGCACCGATTGTGCATGGTTTGGTTCGCGCCGATTGCGTCTCGCATGGCGCGGCAAGGAGTCGTTATGGCTGGAACACACCGGATAGCGCGCCTGGCCCTTGGGGCGGCGCTGGCGTTCGCCTGCTGGGGCGCGGCGTTGCCCGCGTCTGGCGCGGGCGAGCCTTCCGGCTACGAAGCGGCCAAGGTGGCTCTCGATCGCCTGCGCGGCGACGAAAAGCGCTCCGCCTACCGCCACGAATGGCTCAAGTCGGCCGACGCCTTCCTCAACCTGTACACGCGCAATCCTGACTGGAACAACCGCCCGGCCGCCCTGTTCCGTTCGGCCGAGGCCCTCGAAGAAATGGCCCGGCGCTCCTTCACGCGCAAGGACGCCCAGGAGGCCGCCGCCCGCTTTGAAATGCTGGCGGCCAAACATGCGGCCAGCGTGCTGGCGGACGACGCCCTGTACCGCGCCGCCCGCATCCGGGGCGAATTGATGCGCGACGCCGCCGAATCCGCGCGCCTGCTCGACGCCCTGCTTAAAAGCTACGCCCGCTCGGATCACGCCGAAAAGGCCGCCGCCTACAAGGCCGAACTGGGCGGCTCCGCCGTGGCCTCGCTGGGGCCGGCGGCTGTTGCGCCCAAAGCCGCGCCGGCGGCCGTGATCAACCGCATCACGCCGCAAAAGGCCGGCACGGCCGGGCAGGAAACGGTGCGCATCGTCATTTCCCTGAACCGGCCCGTCGCCTGGACGGTACGCCACCAGGCCGCCGACGCCAAAAACGGCCGCCCGGCCCGTCTGACGCTCGACATCGAAAGCGCGTCCCCGGCCAAGTCGTTGCCGTCGGGCGAGCGCTACACCAAAATGGGCGCGTTCAGCCGTTTTGCCGTGGACTACACCGCGTCCGAAGGGCAAACCCGCATCCTGCTGGATTTTGCCGATCTCAAGCGCTATACGGTGCGGGCCGAAAAATCGCCGTTCCGCCTGATTGTCGAAGGCACGGCCTCCGACAAAGCGCTGGCGGACGGCATCAGCGTCGTCCCCGCTCCCGCTCCTGCCCGTGTCGCGCGCGCGCCGCGCGCCGTGCCGCCGCCCAATGTCGCGGCGCAACTGGGGCTGCGCGTCCGCACCATCGTGATCGATCCCGGCCACGGCGGCAAAGATCCGGGCGCCATGCACAATAATCTTGTGGAGCGCGACGTCTGCCTCGACATCGCCAAGCGCCTCGGATCTTCGTTGCGCGCCGAAGGCTACAAGGTGGTTTTCACGCGTGAGCGCGACACCTGGGTTTCGCTCTCGGACAGGGCGCGCTTCGCCGCGGAAAACAAGGGCGATTTATTTGTCTCCATCCATGTCAACGCCTCGACCAAACCCGCGATTTCCGGCTTTGAAACGTATTTTCTCGACCTCGCCGCCACGCGCGAATCGTCCCGCCTCGCGGCCGTGGAAAACGCCGGGGCCGGACGCGGCCTGGGCGAAATGGAAGCCATCCTCGCCGATCTTCTGCTCGGCGCGCGGGCGCAGGAAGCCCGGCGGCTGGCCGACAGCATTCAGGACAGCACGCTCGCCGGGCTTAAAAAGCGCGGCTTCGCCACGCGCGACGGCGGCGTCAAGGGCGCGCCCTTCCATGTGCTGGTGGGCTCCAGCATGCCCGGCGTGCTGGTGGAGGTGGGGTATTGCACCAATGACGCCGAAGCCAAACGTCTCGCCCAGAGCCGGTACCGCGACGTTGTGGTGGAAGGCCTGACCCAGGGGATTCGCGCGTACGCGCGGCAATTGGAGACGGCGGAGAAATAGGGATTATTGTTAGGATTTTTTTTGAGGGCGGTTGTGACGGCAGCCGCCCGATTTATTTTAATTTTGCGGGCTTCGGCGGGAGGAGATAAGAGTTTTTTTCTCTGGATTTTTTGGCGGCTTTGCCGCCACCGACTGTAGTTTCTCTTTCCCCTGCGCCTCCGGCGGGGAGGGCGTAATGCCCGGTTTTTCGGCGGCTGCGCCGCTGCCGACTTTAATATATTTATCCCCTGCGCCTCCGGCGGGGAGGAGGGGGCCTGTTATGGGCGAAACCTGCGGTTTCTCCCCTCCTCGGCCCCCTGCCTCCACCTCCCCCCGGAGCACCCCTCTTCCGCTGGCCCCTCTCTTTGAACGGAGCCCATCGTCCGGCCGCATGCTCGCCGAAGCGGCTCGACATGCGACGCCATTAACCGCCTGCACTCCGTTCACCTCTGGACATGTTGACTGCGACAGCCATTGCTAAACAAACAATTTAGCCCCTCTCGTTGGGCAGGCCCCATCGTCCGGCCGCATGCTCGCCGAAGCGGCTCGGCATGCGACGCCATTAACTGCCTGCACTCCGTTCACCTCTGAACACAGAGGCTGCAACGGCCATTACTCAACGGGCCTTAACACACGGGAGCTACAAGCCATGTGACTTTGGAAAAGGTCACGTCAAAGAACGATTTTGGCAAGACCATGTTTTAAATCTGCTCGTTACACAGGCGATAGAATAAAGGCGTGTGCCGTTATCCGCTTGGCAACAGCCCCCGCGCCCTTGTGTCCAGCGGTGTACAAAGCACGGAAAGTTAATGGCGTCGCATGTCGAGCCGTCTTCGGCGAGCATGCGGCCGGACGATGGGGTTTTTTCGAAGAGAGGGGCCAACTGTCCGCTTGGCAACAGCCTATGCAGTCTTTGTGTCCAGCAGTGAGCGGAGTGCGGGCAGTTAATGGCGTCGCATGTCGAGCCGTCTTCGGCGAGCATGCGGCCGGACGATGGGGCTTTTTCGAAGAGAGTGGCCAGCGGAAGAGGGGTGTTCCGGGGGGAGGTGGAGGAGGGGGCCTCGGAGGGGAGAAACCGCAGGTTTCGCCCATAACAGGCCCCCTCACTCCCCGCCGGAGGCGCAGGGAGTAGAGTTATTAAAGTCTTAACTCGGCGCAGCCGCCTGAAAACCGGGCGTTACGCCCTCCCCGCCGGAGGCGCAGGGGAAAGAGTTATTAAAAAGCCTGTCGGCGCAGCCGCCAAAAAATCCAGAGAAAAATCCTCTTCTCTCCTCCTGCCGGAGGCGCAGGAGAAAGGACTATTAAAATGCCTGTCGGCGCAGCCGCCCCAAAACCGGGCGTTACGCCCCCCCCCCGCCGGAGGCGCTCCCCCCTCCCCCTTCCCCCTCACTCCACCACGCCCCCTGCCAGCACAAAACCTTCCGCGTCGTAGACGGCCAAAACCTGGCCGGGCGCGGCCGGCGCCTGGGGATCGGCAAAACAAACCATCAGCCTGTCCCCCTCCATCGTCGCCGTGGCGGGCGCGGGCTTCTGGCGATAGCGCGTCCGCGCGAAAACGTGTTCGGGCCAGAACACGGGCGGAACCATCAGGTTGACGTCGGAAGCCGCGCAGTCCGTGCTCAACGCCGCGTAGCGGCCGCCCACGACAAGCGCGTTGCGCGCCGTGTCGCGCCGCAGCACGAAGAGCGGTTCGCTCCAGGCGATGCCAAGGCCCTTGCGCTGGCCTTCGGTGTAGCGCCACAGCCCCTGGTGGCGGCCTATTTCCCGTTCCGAGCCGTCGCGTTCGACCAGCAGGACAGGGCCGGGGCCGGGCAGCACCGCGCCGCTCGCCAGCAGAAAGGCGAGGTGATCGTCGTTTGGCACAAAGCAGATTTCCTGGCTTTCGCGCGGCAGGGGAGGGCGCACGTTGCGCCGCTCCAGCAGGCGCAGGATGCGGGCCTTGATTTGCCCGGCCAGCGGAAAAACGCAGCGGCGCAGGCGCCGGGCGGACGTAAGGGCCAGAAAATAGCTTTGATCCTTGGCGACGTCCGCGCCGGCCCGGAGCGTGAGCCCGTAGACGGGATGATCTTCCATGGCGGCGTAGTGCCCGGTGGCCAGGGCCTCCGCCCCGATGCCTCCGGCCCCGGTGTTCAGGGCCAGATCAAGCAGCGCCCCAAATTTGACGGCGCGGTTGCACAGCGCGCAGGGGTTGGGCGTGCGGGCAGCGATGTGTTCCGCTACAAAGGGCGCGACAACGTCCCGCTGAAAAACGTCGCCCAGTTCGGCCACATGCAGCGGCACGCCCAGGCGGGCGCAGAACTCGGTCAGGCCGGGCACGGGGTCTTCGGGCAGCGGCGCGAGACGCGCGTGCAGGGCCGTGACCTCGTGGCCCTGGGCGATGAGGGTGAGCAGGGCGAACAGGCTGTCCGCTCCACCGCTGACGGCGACGGCGATCTTCATGGGGCCGGGTGTGCCATGCTTTGCCGCGCAGGGCAAGCCCGGCTTCCCTCCGGCCTCTTATTTTTTTTAGCGCGCCATTATGCCGCGCCTCTCAGCACTCGACCGGCGAGGGCTTTTTCGCTATTTTTATAGGCAATACTGAAAAAGCCTGCGAGGTGCGTCATGAAAAAATGGTGGCCGGTTTTGTTCGCTGCGGCGCTGTGCGCCTGCGCGCCTTTCGCCGACATCGCCCGGACGCGCGGCACGGGCCAGGGCCAGGGCCTGGACGGCGCGTTTGTTTCCAACTCGCCGGCCGTGGCCGTTGTGCCCGCCCCCGGCCTCGCTCTGCTCTTTTCCGGCCTGGTTTCCGTGCTGCCTTCCAAGGAGGGCACGTTTACCGGCGGGGCCGCCAGCGAAGTGTGGTACGCGGTTTACGGCGCGCCCGGCCGCCAGCTTGTGGTCATGCTGGCCGACGCGCCCTACAATATGGAGTGGCCCTACACGTCAATGTTTACCGAACGCCGGGGCCTGCCCGTGATGCGCGAGGGCGACGCCTCGTATTTTGGCCTGCCCATGACCGGCGCAACCTATGTGCGGCCCGCCGCCCTCGACCCCTGGATGAAGGGCCTGGCCGACGCGGGCGCGCAGGCGGTCTGGCAGGGCGACATGCTGGTGCGGCAAATCGTCTGGCGCACCGACGCCAACCGCACCAAGCTGATGATCGAGTACCGCGAGCCCGTGCCCCAGGGCTTCCAGTCGCACCCGATCAGCGACTACGACGCCGCAACGGCCTTTGAGGCCCGCGCCGCGGCGGCCTTCCGCGTCGTGCCCGAAGCGCCTTCGGCCGGCATCACGCCCGCGTCCGGCAATCCGGCGAGCGTCAATCCGCGTCTGCTGGCCGCCACGCTGGGCGAGGTTGTGCCGGCGTGGCGCTTTATCATCCGGTAGAGCGGATTTGCGCTTTCTTTGCGCCGCAACGTTCCCTTGCCAGACTCGCCCTGTTGACAGGGGCGTTTGAAGCGTCTAATAGAACGGGTTCTGCCTTGCTCGACTCCCCTTCCGGACGGCCGGACGGCGGAGCGGGCCCGAGACCATAAGGAGGATCTATGCGCACGATGGAAACCCTGTTGCTCCTTTCTCCGGAGCTGACGGTGGAAGAGCGCGAAACCATTCTGACTTCGCTTACCGGCGTTGTGGAGCGTGAAAACGGCCGCATCCGGGTGGTGGATCAGTGGGGTATGCGCGACCTGGCTTATCCTGTCCAAAAACAGATGCGCGGCTACTATGTGCGTCTGGAATACGCGGCCCCGTCCCAACTGGTGGCGGAACTGGAACGCATCATCCGCATCACCGACGGCATCTTCAAGTTCATGACCGTCAAACTGGCCGATACCGAACTCGAGCCGGCCAAGCCGCAGGAGGTTGCGTAATGGCTTTTCGTAAAAAATTCGCCCCCCGCCGCAAGTTCTGCCGCTTCTGCGCCGACAAGGATCTGCCCCTGGATTACAAGCGCCCCGACATTCTGCGCGACTTTCTGACCGAGCGCGGCAAGATTGTGGCCCGCCGCATCAC
The DNA here is from genome assembly GCA_031552135.1 of Mailhella sp. GTDB lineage: Bacteria > Desulfobacterota > Desulfovibrionia > Desulfovibrionales > Desulfovibrionaceae > Mailhella. Next base: position 7,178 of record JAVBMS010000085.1, on the reverse strand, counting down.
CGGCACCTGCGCGAGGCACCAGCGTCAGCTCACCACCGAGATCAAGCGCGCCCGCCAGATGGCCCTGCTTTTCTACACCACGGCGCACTCCAGCGACGTGAAGAAAAAGACCAATATCTAACCGGCGGGAGAACATAATATGAAAATTATTCTTCGTGCCGACGTGGAAAACCTCGGCCGCCTGGGCGATGTGGTCTCCGTCAAGCCCGGCTACGGCCGCAATTACCTGATCCCCCAGGGCTTTGCCATGCTGGCCTCCCCGGCCAACCTCAAAGCCTTTGAACTGGAGCGCAAAAAGCTTCAGGCCCGCATGGACGCCCTGCGCGCCGACGCCTCCGGCCTGGCCGAAAAGCTCCAGGGCCTCGTGCTCGTCATCCCCATGCGCGTGGGCGAAAACGACAAGCTTTACGGCTCCGTCACGTCCAGCGTGATCGGCGATGCGCTGGCTTCCGCCGGCCTTGAGGTGGATCGCCGCCGCATCCTGATCGATACGCCCATCCGCACCCTGGGCGACCATGTGGTGTGCGCCCGCCTGCACGCCGACGTGCTGCCCGAGTTCACGGTGCGCATCGTGTCGGACGACAGGAGCCGCGCCGGGGAAGCGCGGGTGGAAAAAGCCGCCGAGCCGGCCGAGCCCGCCGAAGCGCCCGGAGCCGAAGGCGCCGAGGCCTAACCGACCATTCCTTGCGGGAGGGGGCAACCCCTCCCGTTCTTGTTTTCTGCCCCGGCCCGCCGGGAGGGAACCCCGATCATGCTCGACGCGGAAGAAAAGCACAGCGGAGCGCCGCGCAAATCCGCCCGCAAGGATTCCTCCAGAGACGCCGCCAAGGACGCCGACCGCGCGCGCGAGGATTTGCTGCGCCGCGTGCCTCCGCACAGCGTGGAAGCCGAGCAGGCCGTGCTCAGCGGCGTATTCCTGCGCCCGGATCTGCTGCACGAAATTGTTGATCAGCTGACGGAGCGGGATTTTTACATTCCCGCGCACCGGCTGGTGTTTGGCGCGTTTCTGGCCCTGTACGGCCAGGGCAAGCCCGTGGACGAAGTGACGGTGTTCGACTGGCTGCGCGATCACGAGCAGCTGGAAGCCATAGGCGGCGCGGCGTACCTGGCCGAGCTTTCGCGCGCCGTGGTCAGCGGCGCCAACGCCGTGCACTGGGCCAACATCGTGCGCGACAAGGCCATCCAGCGCGAGCTTATCGCCGTGGCGGCCGAAATCATCAGCAACAGCTACGACACCTCCCGCGACGTGCCCACGCTGCTGGACGATTCGGAAAAGGCCGTGTTCTCCGTGGCCGAGCGGGTCAACAGCAAAACATTCGCCAGCAGCCGCGATCTTGTCCGCACGGTGTTTGACGAACTTACCGCGCGCTACAACAACCGCAGCCTGACCACCGGCGTCTCCACCGGCTATCTGGCGCTGGATCAGCTCACCGCAGGGCTTCAGCCTTCGGACTTGATCATCGTCGCGGCCCGGCCCTCCATGGGCAAGACGGCCTTTGTCCTCAATCTGGCCGTACGCGCCGCGCTGACCTCGCCGATTTCCGTGGCGATCTTTTCGCTGGAAATGAGCAAGGAATCGCTGATGGATCGCATGCTCTGCGCCCAGGGCCGGGTGGACTTGAGCCGCGTACGGCGCGGCTTTCTGGAGGACAAGGACTGGGCCAACCTCTCGTCCGCGGCGGACGAACTGAGCCGGGCCAAAATTTTTATCGACGACACCGCGGGCCTGACGCCTCTGGCCCTGCGCGCGCGCTGCCGCCGCCTGAAGGCGGAGCACGGCCTTGATCTGGTCATGGTGGATTATTTGCAGTTGATGCATTCGCCGCGCAATGACTCGCGCGAGCTGGAAATTTCCGATATCTCCCGCAACTTGAAAGCGCTGGCCAAAGAGCTTAGAATACCGGTAATCGCGCTTTCGCAGCTCAACCGCAAGCTGGAGGAGCGCTCGGACAAGCGCCCCGTGCTGTCCGACCTGCGCGAATCCGGCGCCATTGAGCAGGACGCCGACCTGATCATGTTCATCCACCGGGAAGACGCCTACAACAAAAAGGGCGAAAAACCGCTGACCGGCACGGCCGAAATCATTATCGGCAAGCACCGCAACGGCCCCACCGGAGTTGTGGAGCTTGCCTACCTGCCGCAGTTCACCGCGTTTGACGATTTGGCGGGAGCCTACGTCCGGCCTTCGGAAAGCTGACAGTTTCAGGGAACGCCTATGCTGATACCCGCCGGTATGCAAAAAGCGCTTAAAGTCTGCCACCTGGTGGGGGTGTCCTCCTGGGGCGGCGGCTGCCTGGCCATCATGGTGCTGCTGTATGCCAGCGCCGGCGCCAGCGCGGCCCAGGAACTCTTTGGCGTGCTCAAGGGCCTGCATTTCGTCAACGTGACCGTGCTGCTTTTTGGCGGCTTTACCACGTTTTTCACCTCGCTGGCCTATTCGCTCTGCACGCCGTACGGCTTTGTCCGCACGCGCTGGGTGGCGCTCAAGTGGCTGCTCCTGCTGCTCATGGGCGTGCTGGGCATCCTGTTTTTGGGGCCGCGTGGCACGGAACTGCTGGAAACGGCCGACTACATGGGCATCATCGCCCTGGAAACGCCGGGCTTCATGCAGCTCAGCTCCTTCCTGTTCCTGCTGCTGGCCGTGCAGTTTTCGCTGCTGGTGCTGGCCATCATCCTTTCCGTCTACAAACCGTGGGAAGGCAAAGACGCGGCGCGCCGCGCCCAGCAAGCCTGACACGGAGCGCCGCGTCCAGCAGGCCTGAGCGCGGCCGCGTCTTCTTTCCCTTTTCCTTGGGCCGCGCTTCTTTGATGGTTGACGCGGTGGAACCTCGCTACGCTCCGTTTCGTGAGCGTTTCCAAAAGAACATGCCTAGTGCTCGCGCGGCGCGTTTTCGAATATGCGCCGCAGAAAGAAGGAAAGCTCGCACAGCGAAAATTCGCGCGTTTCGGGCGGGAAGTCGTCCATCATGCCCACAAGCTCCGGGGGCGTGGCCGGGTGGCGTTGGTAGCCCTGCAACCAGTCGCTTCCGGCCCCTCCGGGCTTGATGTGGACAAGGAACGGCACGCGGCGGGCGTTGTCGGGAAAACCGCGCGGGTAAGACACGTCGCTGCCGTGATCGCCCCATATGATCAGCAGGGTTCCGGCCGGCAGCTTGGCGTAGTACGCGGCCAGGCACTGATCCAGGTAGCGCAGCGAGGAAACATAGCGCGCGAACGTGCCCCCCGCGCTCTTGAACATGGGCGTGGCGGGCAGAAAGGGAATGTGCGAGCTCATGGTGATGATGAACTGCGCCTGCCTGCCCCCGATGGCCAGCTTGTTGGCCGCCATGTCAAAGACTCCTTCGTCCAGTACGTGCTCCATGATGCCCTGGCTGGCGCCATAGCCCGCAGCCAGCATTTCCTCCTTGAAGAAGAAATCCACAAAACCCTGCTGGGCATAAGCTTCGCGCAGGTTGAAGATGTTGCCGGGCAGGCCGTGGAACACGGCGGGGCGGTAGCCTTTGTCGGCCAGCGGATGGATCACGCTGTCCGGGTAGCTCTTGATATAGGAATAATAGATGACGTTTTGCGAGGCCACGCGGGCGTTCAGCAACTCGTAGTCCGAATTGCACGAGCCCACCTTGTGCGGGGCAAAGGCCCGGAGCACCAGCGAGTCGCGGGCCATAAGGTTGAGGAAGGGCGTCACCTGGTGGCCGTTGACGCGCATGTCCAGCGCCGCGTAGTCCAGGCTTTCCACCTGGATCATAACCACCGTTTCGCCCACGGGCGGCAGGGGCAGGCAGCCTTCGTCGGCGTCGCCGCAAAACAGGCCCGGATCGGGGCAGCGCGTTTCGGCGTAGATCAGGGCGGTGTCCTTGTAGGTGCCGCTCAGCCATTCGCCAATCCAGGTGGCCATATAGCCGATGCTGCGCACCGCCTGCGTGGTGCCTTCCTCCTGGCGGCGCTCGGTGGCGGTGCGGTGCCCGCGCGAATCCACCCAGAACACCGACATCCCGGTTTTGCCGTAAATGAGGATGGAAATCATGCAGACCACGGCCATGCCGGCCACGGCCGTGATGCCGCGCATCGTCCACATGGGCGGCATGCGCTTGTCGGGCAGGTTGGAAAGCTGCACCAGCAGCACCTTGAGCGCAAACAGCGCCCCGACGATCAGGATGATCTCCGCCCTGGCGAAGCCGAAAATATCAAAGCCCAGCGAGGCCGCGCCCTGCACGGAATGATAAATGCTGGACAGCGTGAGCGGATTGTAGAAAAAAATGGTGTAGTGCATCAGGATAGTGCTGAGAAAGCACTGTCCCGCCAGAAAGACGAGAAAGGCCCTGCGCGAGAGCAGCGCCACAATCAGCGGCACCAGCATGTCCAGGCACAGCAGCAGCCAGAATGACTGCGTAAAAATCAGATCAACGCTGAAGGCCCGGTGCGTGGTAGCCACCTGCACCCAGGCCGACTCCAGTCCGGCCAGCAAAACGGCCAGATTGAGCAGCAAAAGCGCCAGCCTGCTGTTGCGGACGGGCAGCCGCTTCCACCAGCGGAGAAAGATACGCCATGCCCTGGCAGGGCGGCGGCGTTTTTTTTTGGACATTCCGTGCTCCCAGGCCGTATTCCGGCCGTTGCGTCTTCCCGCCGGAGCGTCGTCACGGCAAAGCGTTGTAGCAGAAACCACGCGGGCTGCCAACCATCATGCTATGGACATTGGGGGAAAAATGTTTACTTTGGCTACGGGCTGCAAGCCCCTCTTTGCCTTTATCACACGGGAGAACGGTCATGTGGGATTATACCGACAAGGTGCGCGAGCATTTTTTACATCCGCATAACGTGGGCGAACTGCCGGACGCCAACGGCGTCGGCGAGGTGGGCAGCCTGGCCTGCGGCGACGCGCTCAAGCTTTTCCTCAAAATCTCGCCGGGCGGCGTCATCGAGGACGCCAGCTTCCAGACCTTCGGTTGCGCCAGCGCCATCGCCTCCAGTTCGGCCCTGACCGACATCATCAAGGGCAAAACCGTGGACGAGGCGGAAAAAATCACCAACAAGGACATCGCCGAGTATCTGGGCGGCCTGCCCAAAGAAAAAATGCACTGCTCCGTGATGGGCGAAGAAGCGCTTGAGGCCGCCATCCGCAACTGGCGCGGCCTGCCGCCCAAGGTCAAGGAGGAGGAAGGCCGCATCGTCTGCCGCTGCTTCGGCGTGACGGACGCCCAGATCCGCAAGGTGGTGCGCGAAAACGGCCTCTCCACCGTGGACGAGGTGACCAACTTCACCAAGGCCGGCGGCGCCTGCGGCGAGTGCAAGGCGGAAATTCAGGAAATCATCGACCAGGAGCGCGGCTCGGCCCGCCCGCTGATCGAGCTGATCCCCCAGCGCAAGGGCATGAGCAATATCGAGCGCATGCGCAAGATCATCGAGGCCATCGACGAGGACATCCGCCCCCGGCTGGTGCAGGACGGCGGCGATATCGAACTGGTGGACGTGGACGGCCTCAACGTCATGGTGTCCATGCGCGGGGCCTGCGCAAGCTGCCGCTCCAGCCAGGTGACGATCAAGGAACTGGTGGAAAAGACGCTGCGCGAGCAGGTGGACCCCGCCATCAACGTGCTGGAGGCCTGATATGCCGGGCGAAACGATCATCTATCTCGACAACAACGCCACCACCCGCGTCGATCCCGCGGTGGTTGAGGTCATGCTGCCCCTGTTCAGCGAACTGTACGGCAACGCCTCCAGCATCCATACGTTCGGCGGCCAGATGGGCCGCTACGTCGACACGGCCAGGGAACAGGTGGCCGCGCTGCTCGGCGCGCATCCCGAAGAAATCATCTTCACCTCCTGCGGCACGGAAAGCGACAGCACCGCTATCCAGTCCGCCCTCGAAACCCAGCCCGAAAAACGGCACATCATCACCACGCGGGTGGAGCATCCCGCCGTGCTCGCGCAGGGCGCCCTGCTCGAAAGCAAGGGCTACGAGGTCACCTGGCTCGGCGTGGACGCCCAGGGCCGCCTGCGCCTGGACGAACTGGAACAGGCCATCCGCAAGGATACCGCCCTGGTTTCCATCATGTACGCCAACAACGAAACCGGCACCGTCTTCCCCATTGAGCGCGTCGCCTCGATAACCCAGGAAAAAGGCGTGCCGCTCCATGTGGACGCCGTGCAGGCCGTGGGCAAGCTGCCCATCAACCTCGCCGCCACGCCCATCGATTTTCTGGCGCTTTCCGGCCACAAACTGCACGCCCCCAAGGGCGTCGGGGTGCTGTACGTCCGCAGGGGCACGCGCTTCCGGCCCTTTTTGCGCGGCGGGCATCAGGAACGCGGCCGCCGCGCGGGCACCGAAAACGTGCCCTACATCGTGGCGCTCGGCAAAGCCTGCGAAATCGCCGCCGCCCGCATCGCGGAAGAGCAGACCGTTGTGGCCGCCCTGCGCGACAAGCTCGAAAGCGGCCTGCTCGCGGCCATTCCGCACGCCATTGTCAACGGCGACGTGGAACACCGCCTGCCCAACACCAGCAGCATCGCGTTCGAAGCCGTGGAAGGCGAGGCCATGCTCCTGATGCTCGACCAGTACGGCATTTGCGCCAGCTCCGGCTCGGCCTGCACGTCCGGCAGCCTGGAGCCCTCGCACGTGCTGCGCGCCATGGGCGTGCCCTTCACCTACGCCCACGGCTCCATCCGCTTCAGCCTCTCCCGCTACACCACCGAGGCAGAAATCGACACCGTGCTTAAGGTTTTCCCCGGCATCGTCAAAACGTTGCGCGCCATGTCGCCGTTCACGCCCAAAGTCCTGCGCGCGTAGCCGGGTTTTGGGGCGGGGTGGCGCGGCTAACGGCGTGAAAGCCATGCCGAAAAGTATTTCTTAGAATTTTTTCAAAAAACCATTTGACAGAAGTGCCGTGTGCGGGCATAACCACGTTTCGCCGCGAGTGACCGACACGGGTCGGACATCGCGGCGAACGGCTCGCTGAGGGCCGGGTTCTTTGACAAGTGAAGAGCGAGTTGGGAAATTGAGCTTTGAGTTCGATCATTCGGGCAGGCTTATGCCTGCTTGGGTTGGATCAATACTTTTTTAACTGGAGAGTTTGATTCTGGCTCAGATTGAACGCTGGCGGCGTGCTTAACACATGCAAGTCGAACGCGAAAGGGGCTTCGGCCCCGAGTAAAGTGGCGCACGGGTGAGTAACGCGTGGATG
>JAVBMS010000062.1:0-3179 GCA_031552135.1 Mailhella sp. | reverse complement strand
AGCGCTGGCGGAGGCGTGAAACTTAAGCGGCAGAACGCGGTAGCCGTAGCCGCAATGCGGCGTGCCTCAGCCGTTGCCGAGCTTGCGAGGCGTACGGATGAGGACAGCATAGATACGGATAGCGACAGCATAGATATCGTGTCTCGGCTGTGCACTATTTCAAGAGTAAAATGCTCTAATGGGAAAGCGGGCGTCGTTTTGGCAACGACGCCCGCTCGCTTTTAATCCAGCGGGATTCATGCCGTTTAATGCAGGCGCACCGGCAGGGCGTACTGGCGGTCGCCCGCGCGCAGGGTGAGGGTCAGCACCCGGTCGTCGGGCGGCATGAACTGGGGAAAGGCCAGGATGTTGCGCCCCTTGAGGGCGAAGGTGTCGGCGCTGTACAGGATGCGGCTGTCGCCCCCGGCGGTGAGCGTAAAGGATAGGGGCCCGGCTTCGTCCAGCCAGCAGGGAATGTGGAAGAGTCCGGTATCGGGGTGGCGGCGCGCGTCGTAGGCGTCGCGTTCATAAGCGCCGGGCGCGTTGACGGCGGGGTCGCTCACGCTGGCGGCGGCAGGCGACGCGGCGGGCGTTTCGGAAGCCTCGGCGGATTCGGCGCGTTTGGGCGCCAGGGCCACAATGGCTTCGGGGAAGCCGGGCGCGAGTTGGGGCTCGCTAATGTCGGCCAGGCGCAGCCCGGCCTGCACGTCCCTGTCGGACATGAACAGCCGCCAGAGCAGGCCTGTGCGGTAGTTTTCCACCATGCCGATCATGGGCAGCTGGTCGATGGCGATGTAGATGTCGCTCACCCAGTCGTTCTTGGCGCTGAAGGCGTCGTAGGGCCCGTTTTTGCCCCAGATCCTCTCGCGGAAGGGCGGCGCGAGCAGGGTGCGCAGCACCTCCAGGGAATAGTGGGGCGTGTAGGGCATGGAGGAGATAGCGGCGGTGGGGGCCACGGTGGCGTGATCCTCGCCGGGGCGGCTGACCGCGTAGCCGTCGGGCGTCTGGCTGGCGGTCAGGCCCCAGTGGCTGGGCGAGTAGAGGTTTTCGGGCGGCGCGATATAGAGGCAGTACGCGCGGTTGCTCATGGTCTGGGCGATGTTGCGGGCGAAGTAGCCGCCGGGGACGTAGCTGTCGGCCATATGGCGCGGATCAAGGCCGATAAAGGAATAGTGGGCCAGAAAGAGCGGGCCGCCGCCGTCGCCCGCCGTGGCTTCCACGCGGTAGCCGAACAGATCGTGCGGCTGGTAGTGCTTGCCGGAGGGCCAGTAGTCGTAGGCCCGGCGGCTGATGGGGTGGGTGGGCGAGCTTGCGGCCAGGATATAGGTGATCAGGCACTCGTTGTAGCCCAGAATTTTGAGGTCGGACACCATAAAGCCCAGTTCCGGGCTCCAGTGCCAGTACAGGCCCTTGCCCTCGCCGCCGGTGAACCAGTTCCAGTCCACGTCTTCCCACAGGCGGGTGATGGTTCGGCGCAGGGTTTCCTCCGCGCCGGGGCCGTTAAAATAGGCGCGGGCGATGAGCAGGCCCTGCATGAGCAGCGAGGTTTCCACAATGTCCGCGCCGGTGTCGCGCTCGCTGAACTTGATGGTTTCGCCGGTCGCGCCGTTCAGCCAGTGCGGAAACGCCCCGTGCAGCGAGGCGCGGTCGGTGTCGTCGCGCAAAAAGCGGGTGATGCGCAAAAGGCGTTCCAGCGCCTGATCGCGGGAAATCCAGCCCCTGTCCACGGCCGTGACAATGGCCGCGACGGCGAAGCCCGTGCCGCCGGTTGTCACGGGCAACACTTCCCAGTCGGAGAACGTGGCCTCGTACACCATGCCGGAATGCGGCTCGGCCTCGTCCCAGGCCAGGCGGAACGCGTCGCGCTGGAGCGTGTCGAGCGCCTGACGGTCGCGCAGGTAGTCCTGATCCGGGGTGTAGGCCAGGGCGGGCGCCGCCAGGCCAAGGCAGAGGCAAAGGGCAAGAATCGTGCGTTTCATGGCGGGCAGGGGCTGAAGGAGAAGCGGGATTGGCGGGCGGGCCTTCCGCGAGAGACGGAAAGCCCGCGTTCGGGCTAATTGTCGATGTCTTTGCCGCCGGTTGCGGCTTCGGGCGCGGGGGCGGCAGCCTTGATGCCCTGATATTCCATGACCAGCGGCAACAGGTTGGCGTTGGGCTTGCCCTTGCAGGTGGCGAAGATCGCGTCGCCAAACTTGGAGAAGGCGTCGAGCGGTATGGTCTTGTCGCCGTCCGAGTCGTCGGCCACATAACCGAGCGTCCAGGCCAGCAGCAGCGAGGCCATCTGGGCGTTGGGCATTTTGCCGAGCATGGCGCAGGTGGGGGTGGCCGGCTCGCCGTCGCCGCCGTATTCAAATTGCAAATCTTCCAGGGTAGAGGCGGGCGTGGCCTGGCAGCCCTTGATCAGCGCGTCGAACATGCTCACCACGTCCTCGTGCATGTACACGGCCTCCGGAACGGGGTTGAAGGTGGACGAATTGCCGTCGTACCAGGCGGAAACGACCATTTGCATATCCGGGTTGGCCTTCACGAATTCCCGGCAGGTCATGGTGTTCGGCTGCACGTTCTTGCCCTGTTCGGGCGCGGGCGCAAGCGCAAAGCCCTTCATGCTGTCAAGCGCCAGGGCGGGCGAGGCCGGGGAGGCCAGGAACAGGACGGCGGCCACGGTGGTCAGGGCGGGAAGCAAACGAATGTTCATGATGGGGGATAGCTCCGTTTAAGGAATTAAGGTTGTCCGGCAGAGAACCAGAGGCATCGTAGAGGCAAGCGCGCAGAAGATCAACAGGCGGAGAGCCCGGAGGGCTCTTTTTTTGCATGATCTGAGGAGCTTGCGAGCGGCTGGAAATAAAAAGGCCAAAAAAGCAAAAAAAGCGTTTGACAAAACCCGCAAAGCGAGAGCATAAGTATCTTCCGCCATGTGGAAGAAAACTTCTCCGGCGGGCGCGGGCCTTCAGCGGAAGGCGGCGTGGCTCCTGAGGAGCCTGGGTTCTTTGACAAGTGAAGAGCGAGTTGGGAAATTGAGCTTTGAGTTCGATCATTCGGGCAGGCTTTTGTCTGCTTGAGTTGGATCAATACTTTTTTAACTGGAGAGTTTGATTCTGGCTCAGATTGAACGCTGGCGGCGTGCTTAACACATGCAAGTCGAACGCGAAAGGGGCTTCGGCCCCGAGTAAAGTGGCGCACGGGTGAGTAACGCGTGGATG
>JAVBMS010000089.1:0-18085 GCA_031552135.1 Mailhella sp. | reverse complement strand
CCCGACGTGCGCATCCAGCTGGATCTGGATCCGGTCAATATGTTGTGATGAAGACGGGGGCTCCGCCCCGCGCCCCCGCTGGGGGGAATGATTCCCCCCAGACCCCCGCATAACAAAAACCCCGCGCGAAAGCGCGGGGTTTTTGAAATGAAGGGTGCAGGGGCATCATGCCCCTGCTGGAGGGGTGGGGGGGGGGAACCCCCCCCCCCCACAGGTACAAAAACCGGGCGGTCGGGCCAGAAATCGCGCACCGGGGTTTGCGGTTGGCGCGGCTTATTGCGGGTCAAGGGGCCTCAGGCCCCTTGCGGGGCGCGGGGCGGAGCCCCCGTCTTCATCACAACATATTGACCGGATCCAGATCCAGCTGGATGCGCACGTCGGGCGGCGGGCCGCCGCTCTTGGCCAGGGCGCGGGCGTAGGCCGCACGTATGGCCGGCCAGTCGCCGGCTTTAAGCAGGCACTGGTGGCGCAGGCGGCCTTGCAGGCGGGCCAGGGGCGCGGGCGCGGGGCCCAGCACGGTAACGCCGAGTTTTTTGCCTTCCTCGCGCAGAGCCAGGGCCAGGGCGCGCACAAAGGCGGGGCCTTCCGCCAGGTTTTGCGGAAAGGAGAGGCGGGCCAGGCCCAGTTTGACAAAGGGCGGGTAGCGGTGTTTTTCGCGCAGGGTGATTTCGTGCGCGTAGAAGCCCTGATAGTCCGTGTTCCGGATAAAATTCCAGCAGTAATGGGCGGTGTCGCGGGTCTGGATGATCACGCGGCCCGGTTTGTCGCCCCGTCCGGCCCGTCCCGCCGATTGCAGCAGCAGTTGGAACGTGCGTTCGGCCGCGCGGTAGTCGGGCAGGTTGAGGCCGAAGTCGGCGTCGGCGATCAGGGCCAGGGTCACGTCGGGAAAGTGGTGGCCCTTGGAGAGCATCTGGGTGCCGATCAGCACCTGGGCTTCCTTGCGGGCGAAGGCGGCCAGAATTTCTTCCATGCTGCCGGGCCGCCGTGTGCTGTCCCTGTCCAGGCGCAGCACGCGGCCGCCGGGCGGCAGCACGCCGGCCAGCTCTTCGCCGGAAAGGCTTTCTTCCAGGCGTTCCGTGCCTTCGCCCATGGGCAGGAAGTGCAGGGCCCCGCAGTGGGCGCACGGGCTGGGGAAGGGGCGCGTCAGCCCGCAGTAGTGGCAGACAAGCTGCTCGCGCCGCTTGTGGTAGGTGAGGCCGATGTCGCAATGCGGGCAGCGCGCGGACTTGCCGCATTCCAGGCAGTACATCAGGGGCGCGTAGCCCCGCCGGTTGAGCAGGATGACGGCCTGTTCGCCGCGCCGCACGGTGTCGCGCAGGGCGTCCAGCGCGGCGGGCGCGAGCGGGCCGTGGCCGCGTTCCCTGATTTCGGCCAGTTCAATGGCGGGCAGGGTGCCGCCGCCCACGCGGGAGGGCAGGCGCTCCTCGGCAAAATGCCCGGCCAGCGCGGCGTGGTAGGTTTTGACATCCGGCGTGGCCGAGCCCAGCACCAGAAGCGCGCCGTGGCTCCGGGCCCGCTGCCAGGCCACTTCCTTGGCCTGATAGGGGAGGCCGTCGTCCTGCTTGAACGAGCCGTCGTGCTCCTCGTCCAGCACAATGGCGCCAAGCGGCGGCAGGGGCAAAAAGAGCGCGGAGCGCGTGCCCACGATCAGGCAGGGGGCGTTGCGGGCGGCCAGTTCGCGAAAGCGGCGCTCGCGCAGCGCCGGGCTTTGGTAGCCGTGGCTGAGGACAACCGGAATGCCGGGAAAGCGGCGTTCGGCGTCGCGCCGCAGCTTGAGCGCCAGCGCCACTTCCGGGGCCAGCAGCAGCGCGGAGCGGCCGCGCGCGAGGCAGGCGGCCGCCAGTTCCAGATAGACGGCGGTTTTGCCGCTGCCCGTCACCCCAAACAAAAGATGGGTAACGGAGGCTCCCGCGTCGAGATCGCGGGCGTAGGCGTCCAGCGCGCTTTGCTGCTCCGGCGTCAGCGCAAAGGGCGGCGAGGGCGGGGGCAGCAGGCTTTCGGCCAGGAGGTCGCTTTCGGCGTCGTTTTCTTCGTCCGTGGCCGGGGCGAGGCTGACAAGGCCGGCCTTGATCAGCGCGGGCAGCGCCTCGGCCGAGCCGGGCAGCGCGTCGGCAAGGCGGCGGCGCGAAACGGCGCCCTGGGCCAGCAGATAGTCCAGCACGGCGCGTTGGCGCGCGGCGTTTGGCCGCACGGGCCAGGGCGGGTCGCACAAAAGGCGGCAGCGCTCGCTGTTGGCCGCGTCTTCGGCCAGAGCCAGCACGTCGGCCCGGCCCGAGGCGAAGGCGCGGCCCAGTTCGGCCAGAACTTCGGGGTCGAGGCGGGCCAGATCGCGCAGGTTGTGCAGGCGCGGCTTTTGGCCGTCGCGGAATTCGCGCACGCGGATGCGCGCCGTGGTGCGCAGGCCCTGGGGCAGCACCGCGCCCAAAATGCGGCCGGGCGTGGAAAGCTGGCGCGTTGCCAGTTCGCGCACCATGGCGAGGTATTCGGCGTTGAGCAGCGGCTCGGCCTCCAGCGGCCAGACCAGCGGACGGGCCTGGACGCCGGGCGGCAAGTCCGCTCCGTCGCTTTCGCCCAGCACCAGCGCCGCGCGCACGGCCCCGTTGCCAAGCGGCGCGGCCACGCGCAGGCCCGGCCGCCAGACGCCTTCCGGCAGCCAGGGCGGGGCGCTGTACGTCAGCGTCGCGTAAGGGGGAGAAAAAAGGGCCACGCGGAACAGCATGGCCTGTTGTAGAGGAAGGGGGCGCGGGCGGCAAGGCCGTTCTTGCGGCAAAAAGCCGATGGCGCGCGCCGCGCTTTTTGCGCGCCCGCGTCCTTGCACCCGTGCGAATTTTCAGGAATAATGCCCCCTTTCGCGCCTTTTTTGGCGCGCTTTCAACCGCACTTCTTTCAGGGAGTTAGCTCATGGCCTGTCTTCGCGCCGCCGTTCTCGGACTCGGCAATATCGGCGCGTGCGCCCTCAACAGCCTTCTGGCCGCGCCGGATTTTTCCTGCGCCGGGGTTGTGCGCCGCTCGTCCTCCTTGGGTTCCTCGCCCCACCTTTTGCGCGGCGTGCCGGAATACGGCTCGCTCGACGAACTGATCGCCGCCCAGGGCAAGCCCGACGTGGCGCTGGTCTGCTGCCCCTCGCGCCGCGTGCCCGACGAGGTGAAGGCCTGCCTGGCCAAAGGCCTGCCCACGGTGGACAGCTTTGACATCCACAGCGCCATCCGCGCGCAGGTGGAAACGCTGGACGCGCTGGCCAAAGCCGCCGGCGTGGCCTGCGTGACCGCCGCCGGGTGGGACCCCGGCACGGACTCCGCGCTGCGCGCCCTGTTCGAGGCCATGGTGCCGGTGGGCGCCACGTTCACCAACTTCGGCCGGGGCCGCTCCATGGGCCATTCGGTGGCCGCGCGCGCCCTGCCCGGCGTGGCCGACGCCGTGTCCATCACCATCCCGATAGGCGGCGGGCGGCACTCGCGCCTGGTCTACATCCTGCCCCAGCCCGGCGCGGCCTTTGACGACATTTGCGCGCGCCTGGCCGCTGACCCCTACTTTTGCCACGACCCGCTCGACATCCGCGAAGTCAAAAGCGCGGCCGAGCTGGCCCTGGTGGCCGACAACTCCCACGGCGTGCTGCTGGAGCGCACCGGCTCCTCGGGCTGCGCCTCCAACCAGCGCCTGAGCTTCGACATGCGCATCGACAACCCCGCGCTCACCGCCCAGGTGCTGGTGGCCGCCGCCCGCGCCGCTACGCGCCTGCCCGCCGGCTGCCATACGCTGATCGACATCCCCCCCGTGGCCCTGCTGCCCGGCGAACGCCTGGACAATATCGAACGCCTGGTGTGAAAAAAAAGGGGGGGCGGGGCGGGGCTCCGCCCCGTGCCCCGCTGCCCCGCACCCATTTGGCGTGCATGTTGTTTATGTGGCTATGCCATGTGCCGCCAAATGGGTGCGGGGTGCCGGAGGGGTTTGGGGAGGCGCGCAGCCTCCCCAATCTTTTTCTTCAGTATTTCATCCGGGCGTCCCAGTCGAAGCCGGGGCGGGTGATTTTGTCTTCCATGCGCCGCACGCGTTGATCCAGAGCCTTGATGCGGCTGTGCAACTCGGCCATGGTGCTTTTGCGCGAGGAGCGGTAGCGGGCGTAAAAGTCGCTTTCGCCCTGGCTTTGCGGCGGCAGGACGGGTTCGGGCTCCAGAACGAGCCCGGCGACGAGGTAAACCGCGATGCCCGGCCAGAAGCCGGTGAACACGGTGGCCAGGATGAAGCCCAGGCGCACCAGGCGCACGGGCCAGTCCATGGAGCGGGCGATGCCCAGGCAGACGCCGAGGAATTTGCCGTCACGCGCGCGGTAGAGTTTCATGGCTTTCTCCTTTCCTCTTCTTCCAGCGCTTTCCAGGGGTCGCCCGGCTGATCCGGCCGCTGGGCCAGCAGGGTTTCCAGCACGTCCACGCGGGCTTCGAGGCGTTCCAGCATGCGGTGCATGTCCTGCGCCAGCAGGGCGTCTTCGGCGGAAGCGGCGCTGTCCGGCCCGCGCGCGAGCAGGCGCGCCACCGCGTAGATGATGACCAGCACAAGCACGCCGAACAGAATGGCAAAACCGAGGACAAGACGCATCATGACCGTATTCTCCTTGGAGCGAACCGCTTAAGGCATGAGCCCCAGCATAGCCTGAAAGCGCATGTTTTAGAAGGGCGCGTCCAGCCCGTCAGGCCTTGTGGCTTTCCAGCTTTTTGCGCAGGGCGTCGAGTTGCTCGTCGATGGCGGATTCGCGTTCCAGGGCGTGGAAATCGGCGTCCTTTTCGCGCGGGGTGTAGGCCAGTTCGGCCTCGCTTTCCATGCGGACGATGCGCTGATCCAGCGATTCAAAGCGGCGCATGGTGTCCACGCTGTCCGCCGCGCGCATCTGCTCGCGGGCCTGCTTGCGGGTCTGGGCCTGGCTGTGGCGCTCGGCCATGAGGCGCTGGCGGTCGCGCGTGCCCGCGATGCGCTCTTCCAGCAGGCGGATGTCCTCGCGGCAGGCGCCCACCAGTTCGTCAAAGCCGGCCAGTTCGCGCTGGAGCCGGGCCACATGATCGGCGGCCTGGATTTTCTGGGCCAGCGCCTCGCGGGCCATGGGCTCGCGGCCGGATTGCAGGGCCAGTTCGGCCCGGCGTTCCCAGCGGGCAACCTCGCCTGTTGCCGCGTCAAGCTCGTTCCGGCTTTTGGCGGCTTCGGCCATGGTGGCGGCGCAGCCGGCCTTGAGTTCCACCAGGGTTTCTTCCATTTCCCGCAGCATGAGGCGGATCAACTTTTCCGGATCTTCGGCATGATCCAGCATGCTGCTGATATTTGACGTCACAATGTCCTTGAAGCGCGAAAAAATGCCCATGACGGCCTCCTTTTGCGCTGGGAAAAGCAGGAAGCGTGCCAAGGGATCGGGGTAAGCAATATCAGGGAGATAGCGCAGGGCGGGTGCGCGGCGGATCTGGACATTGGCGAAAAAAGCCACTATATCTGAAAAAAATGTTAAATATTGGTGAAAAAAGCTATGGACTGGGCCAACGCCATCGGCACGTCGGACGTGTTTTTGGAGTTTCAGGAAAAACTGGCCGCCCTGGCCGTTTTTGAGCGGCCGCTGGTGGTGGCGGGCGAGCGCGGCACGGGCAAGGAAATGGCCGTGCAGCGCCTGCATTACCTTTCGGCCCGCTGGGACAAGCCGCTGCTGACCGTGCTGTGCCCGGCGCTCAGCCCGTCGCTGCTGGAATCGGAACTGTTCGGCCACGAGGCGGGCGCGTTTACCGGCGCGCGCGGCAGGCACCAGGGCTATTTTGAGCGCGCGGACAAGGGCACGCTCTTTCTGGACGAGGTGGCGGACATGCCGCTGCCCTTGCAGGACAGGCTGCTGCGGGTGCTGGAATACGGCGCGTTCGAGCGCGTGGGCGGCTCGGCCCCGGTGCGGGTGGACGTGCGGGTGGTGGCGGCCACCAACAAGGATTTGCCCGCGCTGGCGGCGCGCGGCCTGTTCCGGCCGGACTTGCTGGATCGCCTGGCCTGCGATGTGGTGCACGTGCCGCCCCTGCGCGCGCGCGGCGAAGACAAAATATTGCTGGCCCGGCATTTTGCGGCGCGCATGGCCGCGGAGCTTGGCCTTGCGGCGGAAAGCCCGGTTTTGGGCGAAAGAGCGCTGGCCCGCCTGGGCGAAGGCGGCTATGACTGGCCGGGCAATGTGCGCGAGCTGAAAAACGTGGTGGAGCGCTCGGTGGCGCGGCGGCGCGGCGTGGTTCTGGACGATCTCGACCTCAACCCCTTTGCCGCGCCGGGCTGGCCGATGCAGCCTGCTCCGCCGGTTCAGGCGGGAGAAGCCGCGCCTGCTTCGGCCGGCGCTTTCTCCGCCATGCCCGCGTCATTTGCACCAAGCGCGTCATCTGCACCAAGCGCGCCAAGCACACCCTGCGCGCCCGCATCGGGCGCTCTCCTCGGGCCGGATTTTTGCCTGCGCGACGCGGTGGACAAGCTGGAGCGCGACGCGCTGGCCGAGGCCCTGACGCTGGCGCGGCATCGCCAGACGGAGGCGGCCCGCCTGCTGGGCCTGGGCTATCACCAGTTCCGGGCCTTGTACCGCAAACATTTCAAGGGCGCCGGAACGCCCACGGGGAAAAATTCTACGGACGCCTGACCGGCCGGGGCGAAGCTCTCATTCCATCTCAGCAACAAGCTCATTGCCCCGCGCCGCGCGGGCCTTGTATGTTGGGTTTGAGGAGGGCTTATGAACGAGCTTTCGGAAAAATTGGGCGCGCGGATACGCTACTTCAGGGGCGTGGCCCGGCTCTCGCAAAGCGAACTGGCCGGAGCCGCCCACCTGACCAACGGCTATCTGAGCGATGTGGAGCGCGGCAAGGTCAACATCAGCATCAGCAACGTCAACCAGCTTTCACGCGCGCTTGGCGTGCCGCTGTCCATCCTGCTGGATTTTGACGGCGAAGGCCGCCGGGAAGCCATGCAGGACGCCATCCGCGCCAAGGTGGCCGACGTGCCGGACGACATGCTGGCCGCGCTGCATCACATTGTCCTTGGCCTGGCGAACGGCGCCGAGCCCGGCCCTGCCGCGTCAGGCGCGTCAGGCGCGCCGGAAGGGCGGGGCGCGGGAAAAGCGCGGGAGGATTGAGGCGTCTGTTCCGGCAGGGCCGGCAGGGCCGCGCGGTTCCTTCCGGGGCAAAAAAATAAAGCCGCGCATGGCGCGGCTTTGACGCGTGCCGCGGCTTTGAAAAAAGGAATAGGCCCCGCGCCCTCAGCTTTGGCGCAATTCGTCCATGTATTCGCGCAGGGTCAGGTAGAGATCTTCCGCCACCGTGGGGTGCTTGTCGATCACGTTGACCAGCTGGAAAGGATCGGCCTGGCGATCGTACAGTTCGTCCTGTTCCGGCACCTGTGCTTTGCTGCCGGGCGTGCACGTCCACTGCTCGCCCTCTCCGTTCACGGCGGGCGCGTTTTTGCGGCCGCGTTCGGCCCCGGCCGCAGACCCGGCGGTCTGGCCCGCCGCGCGCAGCGCGTCCATGGCGCCGTCCATAAAGCCCTTGCCGCCCACGGCCCGGAGGTGCGCGTCGTCGATTTCCCCGGCGTAGAAGTCAAGGCCCATCAGGGGGCCCATGAGGGGATCCTGCGCGTCCTTGAGCCAGTGGATAAAGGCCCAGTTTTCCGTGTACAGGGCCCATGAATAGCCGTGGTAGCCGGCTACGGCGAAGTCGCGCACCTTGTCCGTCTCGCCCCGCGCCAGCGGCAGGAGCGACTTGCCCTGCATGGCGGGATGCGCGCCGATGCCCAGCCAGTCGCACACCGTGGGCGCCACGTCGCAGGACTGCACAAAAGACCTGACGCGCTGCCCCGCGCGGACGCCGGGCGCCCGCAGGATCATGGGCGCGTGCACCAGTTCCTCGTAGGGCCAGGGCCGGCATTTGCGCATGATGCCGTGGCCGTGCTCGGCGTGGCCCATGGGTTCCCCATGGTCGGAAACCATCATAAATAAAGTGTTTTCTTCCAGGCCCAGGCGGCGCATGGCGTCCATGAGCGCGCCGAGGCATTCGTCGCACAGGCTGACCAGTTCCGCGTACAGCATGCGGATGTGGTGCAGCTGATCCTCGGTATAGATGCCTTTGACCAGCTCGGCGAAGGGCAGAAATTCGTCCTTGCCCTGGTAATCGGGGTCGTAGGGGCAGGGGAAGCCCAGGTAGACCGAGGGGGGATCCCACGGTTCGTGCGGGTCGAAGCTGTCGATCCACAAAAAGAACTGCTTGTTGCGATCCGCCTGTTCCAGATAGCGTATGGCCTGGGCCACGGTGCGCGCGACGTAGCGATCTTCCTTGCCGCGCCAGTATTGGCGCTGCTTCAGGTAGTTGGCCATTTCCGCCTGGTTCGCCCCGGCCGCGGCAACGCCGGCGCGCGCGGCGTAAGCCCTGGCGCTGGCCTCTTCCACATAGTCGCCCGGCTGGCGGTGCAGGAGGGGGTCGTGTTCATAAAAGCCGTCGTCCGCCTCATGGCCGTGGATGAAGTACACGTTGTCGAAGCCCCGGGTGTAGCCGAACTTGGGCAACCGGTACATGGGGCAGTCGAAAATAAGGGCGGTGTCGATGGGCCGGCCCCAGCAGAGGTCGGCGATGGTGGTGTCCTCCATGCCCAGCGCCCGCCAGCCGCCGGAAGGCAGGGTATGCCTTCCGGTGTGCATGGCGCGGCGGCAGGGCACGGTGGGAACACCTTCAATGTAGCAGTTTTCAAACAAAACGCCTTCCCGCGCCAGGCGATCCATGTGCGGGGTTTTGATCCATGCGTTGCCGTAGCAGCCCAGATACGTGAGCTGCAGGCTGTCAAACATCAAAACAACGGCGTTTTTCATCGCGCTATGCCCCGCTTACCAGGTGGCTCCGGGCACGAGGTACAGCGCAATCGCCGGGAAAGCGGCCACAAGCACGAGGCAGATCATCATGCCGACAAAGAACGGCAGAATGCCCCGGAAGATCGTGGCCATGGGTATGTCGGGGTTGAGGCCGGCCATGGTGAACACGTTCATGCCCACAGGCGGCGTGATCATGCCCATTTCCATAACGATGACGCACAGAACGCCGAACCAGATGCCGTCAAAGCCCAGGGCCTGGACGGTGGGGTAGATGGAGGGCAGGGTGAGCATCATCATGGGCATGATGTTCATGACGCAGCCCAGGAACACATACAGCAGCATGATGGCGGCCAGCACCAGGTAGCGGTTGACCTGCAGGCCGGCCACGGTGTCGGCCAGCATGTTGGGCAGGCGCGAGGAAGCCAGGAAGCTGCCCAGCACAAAGAGGCCCACAAACAGCACGAAGAGCTTGCCGAACATGGCCGCGGAACGGAACATGACTTCCTTGAAGTCGCGCCAGTTCAGCTTGCCGCGTATCCCGGCGAAGAAGGCCGCGATGACCGCGCCCGCCGCGCCGCCTTCGGCCGGGGTGAACCAGCCGTACAGGATACCGACGACCACGACCAGGAAGAGGATGACCACGGGGGTCAGCTTGACCAGCGAGATCAGCTTTTCCGAAAGCGGATAATTGGGCGACTTGGGCGCCCAGTCCGGGTGGCGGAACACGCGGATGATGATCAGGATGCCGAAGATGGTGGCCAGCAGGATGCCGGGCAGCACGCCCGCGATAAAGAGCTTGCCCACGGATTCTTCGGTGATCATGGAGTAGATGATGAAGCCCATGCTCGGCGGGATCAGGATGCCGAGCGTGCCGCCGGCGGCCAGGGCGCCGGTGGCCAGGGGCTTGGAGTAGCCCGCCTCGCGCATGGCGGGCATGGCCACGGCGTTCATGGCGATGCAGGTGGCCATGGAGTCGCCGCACACCGCGCCAAAGCCGGCGCAACCGCCAACCGTGGCCACGGCCAGGCCGCCGGGCAGACGGCCCATCCACTTTTTGGCCGCGTCGAAGAGGTCGCCGCTGAGGCCGGAAAGAGCCACCATTTCACCCATCAGCATGAACATGGGGAAGGCGATCATGATGAAGGAGGTGGAGTTGCTGAAGGGAATGTGGCCCAGCGAAAGCAGGGCGGACGAAACGCGGCGGCTGACCGTGAGCAGGCCGATGATGCCGATGGCCGACATGGCGAAGCCTAGCGGCACGCGAATCAGCATGATGCACATGAGCACGCAGAAGCCGAGCGCGCCGATGGTCAGGCCCGACCAGCCCGGGGCGAAGGCCTTGTAAATCCAGGGCAGGCTGCCCAGCAGAACCGCCATGCCGAGGCCGATGGCGATGCCAAGGTATTCCTTGCGCGCCAGCATGGACTTAACGATGTGGCAGATCTGGAAGAAGAAGGCGATGGCGCCCGTGGCCAGACCAAAGCCGGTAAAGGTCATGAAGGGCCATTCCGTGATTTCCAGAATGCCCGTGTTGCGCGTCCATTCCAGACCGGCGTGGAAGGCCAGGTAGGCCAGGATCGCGGACGAACACATGCCCACGATGCAGCCGAAGAAGTAGGTGATGCGTTTCATCCGGGAAGGAAAGTAGTCGTAAAACAGGTCGATCTGGATGGACTGGCGTTCAATGATGGGCACGGCCAGACTGGCGAAGCCCACGATGCACATGAACAGGCCTTCAAGGTCGGTGATGCCCACCCAGGGCATGTTGAAGAGCAGGCGCCCGATCACGTCGATGGAAATGAACAGCGCAATAACAAGGATAAGCACCGCGGAAAGGGCGGGCAGCTTCATGGCGAACCAGTTGAAGCCCGCTTCCACTTTGTTGAGAGGAGGCAGAATGCCAAGGCCTTCTTCCGGCGTAAGGGAGTAATACGGCTCGCACAACTCCGGCGCCAGTTCCAGGCACTCCACGCTGGAATGTTCGACCTGCTGGGAATCGACTTGTTTCTCCATAACTCTCTTCCTTTTGTTTCATGGTTCCGGCCGGGACTTTCCCGGCTGCCAGCCGCTCGCGCAAGCGGCATCATCGCCATGGAAGTACGTTGACTCGGGGACAGATGAGCAACGGGGGGTCTGCGCCCTACCTCAGCGCCATGCTTCGGGTACGCTGGCGGGCCGCCCCGCGCTCGCCTCCCTCAACATGCGAAATAAAGCCAAGCAATAATAGTGCCATGATAAATCGGTTGATATTCCGTATTGTTATAAATTTCCCTAGCTGCGGATGGAAATTTTCCATGCCCTTCAACGTAAAGCTATTGCCCTAACCCACTGAAAAAGATAAAAACATGAATAACACATGAAAACAGATTTCACGCTTTGGAGCCCCTATGTGGAATGAGCAGCCGCCCGCCGTGAGTTCGGAACTTCTGTCCGAAATCCTGAATGGTTTTTCCATTGAAGACGCCATTTTCCATGTGTTCACCTTTATCAGGTCGCGGCTGCCCGTGCGCGACATCCTGTTTTTCGTCACGGATCGCAACCGCAAAATCCTGCACCTCATGATCGAATATCATGAGGATTTTTATAACCGCACCACGTTTTCCAAAGCCATGCCCGAAATTGTTTCGTGGGAAGCGCTGGAAAACAGCACCGCGTCCTGGCGCGAGAACTGCCTGCTGGTCAACGAGGCCAACGCCGGCCCGGACTCCGCGTCCCGCCTGCGGGACTACCTGGCCCAGTTCCCCTGCACGCTGGCTTCGGCCATTCTCATGAACCTGCGGATCAACAGGGAGGGCAACGCCTTCCACGGCATGATCTTCGGCGCGGCGGAGCAGGACGCCCTGACCGACCGCCACCTCGATTTCCTGCTTGAGCTGACCCCGTACCTGCGCCAGCTGACCGAGGCCTTTTTGCTCAGCAGCCCGGATCCGCACCTGCTGCTCACGGCCGAAGGGCCGCTGCCCACGTCGCCCGAATCGCTGCTGCGGCGCTGCCCCGGCCTGGGCCGCGTCATGGAGCTTGTGGACATGGTGGCCCCCATCAGCAGCACCGTGCTGGTCATGGGCCCCACGGGCACGGGCAAGGAACTGGTGGCCGAAACCATCCACGCGCTCTCGGCCAGCCACCGCGGGCCGCTGGTCAAGGTCAACTGCGGCGCCATACCCGACACGCTGATCGACAGCGAGCTTTTTGGCTACGACAAGGGCGCGTTTACCGGCGCTGTTTCCGCGCGCAAGGGCTATTTTGAGCAGGCCGAGGGCGGCACCATCTACCTGGACGAAGTGGGCGAGCTTTCGCCAAGCGCCCAGGTGCGCCTGCTGCGCGTGCTGGAATCGCAGGAAATACGCCGCCTCGGCAGCGAGCGGCGCATCCCCATCCATGTGCGCGTGATCGCCGCCACCCACCGCGACCTGTGGGACATGGTGCGCCACAAGCAGTTTCGCGAAGACCTGTGCTACCGGCTCTTCGTCTTTCCCATCGCGCTGCCCGCGCTGGAAAAGCGCCCGCAGGACATCCCCGTCATCGTGGACTACTTTTACAAATACTATATCCAAAAATTCAACATCAGCCCGCCGCCCATCCTCACCCATACCGTGGTGCGCCACCTCATGACGCTGCCCTGGCCCGGCAACGTCCGCCAGTTGCGCTACGCCGTGGAGCGCGCCGTCATCCTCAGCCTGGGCACGCGCTCGGGCGTGGTGCGCTTTGACCACGACCCCCTGCTCAACGTCACCCGCACGCGCGAGCGCGCCAACCCCGACATGAAGGAAACCATCCTGCGCGCGCTGGGCGAGGCGGGCGGCAAAATCCAGGGCAAAAACAGCGCGGCCGACATCCTTAATCTGCACCCGGCCACGCTGCGCAGCCGCATGCGCGCGCTGGGCATCCCCCTGCCGCGCGACCGGGCCTGACGCCGCCCGCGTCCCGCGTCACGTTGGCCCGATATTTGCTAAACGTGACGTCAGATGACGCGCGGCGCGGCGCATCGGCGAAATTTTGACGGAGCGCGCCGCTCGCTGGCAAGTTTTCAGGAGCATGCATGGCCGCATTCCGCTTTTCGCTCGAACAGGTGCTTGCCTACCGCGCCCAGCTGGAACAGCAGGCCCAGGTGGAGCTGGCCCGCGTGGAGCGGGAGCGCCTGCGCGAGCAGGAACACGCGGACAAGCTGCAAGCCCTGCTGGACGAACAGCACGCGCTGCTCGGCGGCCTGCGCCCGGATCAGGCCGGCGAACGCTGGCTGGCCGAAAACTTCATCAAGGGCCTGCGTTCCGACCGGGCCATCGCCCTGCAACGCGTCCGCAACTGGACGCTGGCGGCGGAAGCGGCGCGCAAGGAATTGCTGCGCCGGGCCAAAGACAAGAAGATCCTCGAAAAACTCAAAGCCACACAGGCGGAAAACCATGCGAAAGAAGAACTCCTCCTCGAGCAGCGCGAATACGACGAAACAGCGTCCCTCCGCTACAAAGCCGCGTATTAGCGGCGTTTGCCGCCTGCTGATCGTGGTGGCGGGCGTCAAGGCGGCTTTTCTCGGCAGCATGCTTCTGCCCGCGCCGGCCCCGCAAAACGCTCCGGCCGTTCCGGCCCTTGCGGCCCTTGCGGCCCCCGGGACTGTTCAGCCGCAAGCCGGGCAGCCCGCGGCGCACGCCGCTGCCGAAGAGCCCGCGGCCGCCGCGCTTGCCGAATCGGCCGAATCCGCCATGCAGGCCGCCCCGGCCAAGGCCCCGGCTCCGGCCACGCTGCTGGAAAGCGCGCTGGCTCTGGCTTCTTCCGGCTCCGCCCAGGCCGCCACGCGCCTTTTGGGCGCTTCCGTGGCCTACGCGGCCGAACTGCCGCCGGTCAATCCCGTGACGCCGCCCGCGCCCTCCGTGCGGCCCATGCTTCCGCCCACCGCGGCGGAGCGCTTGGCCCGGCCCGACGAGGCCCAGCCCGCCACGCCGCCCGCGCCCCAGGTGGCGCCCTATGTTTCGCGCGATTCCGCCGCCCAGCGCCAGGCCGAACTCAACCGCCGCGAGCAGGAACTGCTGGCCCTGCAACAGCAGATGGACGCGCGCATGACCGAACTGAGCGGGCTGGAAAACCAGATCCAGGGCATGATCGACAGCGCCAACACGGCGCAGGAAGGCAAGCTGCGCCAGCTGGTGGACATGTACGCCAACATGAAGCCCCGCGTGGCCGCCCAGGCCCTGACCGTGCTGGACGAACCCATCGCCGTCAAAATACTGGCGGGCATGAAGAGCAAGCAGTCCGGCGAAATTTTGTCGTACATGGATCCCCGCCACGCGGCGCGCCTTTCCGAAGCGCTGTCGAAAATGCAGCTGTAACAGCATTTGCCCCGTGCAACGCCGCAAATGCCAAAGGCCGCGCAGTGAGCGCGGCCTTTGGCATTCATGCGGCAAAAGGGGGCGAAGCCCCGCCCGCTTATTTTTTTGCGAGCAGGCCCTTGTAAATCAGCGCGCCCAGCACAGCGCCGGCAATGGGCGCCAGCCAGAACAGCCACACCTGGCCGAGGTAGGCCGGGCCGGCGAAAATGGCCTGGCTCAGGCTGCGGGCGGGGTTGACGGACGTGTTGGTCACGGGGATACTGATCAGGTGGATAAGCGTCAGGCACAGGCCGATGGCGATGGGCGCGAAGCCCGCCGGAGCGCGGGCGTCCGTGGCTCCGAGGATGACGATCAAAAAGGCGGCCGTCATGACCACTTCGCACACCAGGGCCGAAATCAGCGAATATTTGCCGGGAGAAAGCTCGCCGTAGCCGTTGGCCGCGAAGCCGCCGATCGCGTCCGCGCCGAAGCTGGAAACGACAATGATGTACAGCACGGCGGCGGCGGCAATGGCGCCCGCCACCTGGGCCGCGATGTAGGGCACGATTTTGGCGGGGGCGAAGCGGCCGCCCGCGGCCAGGCCGATGGTCACGGCCGGGTTGAAGTGGCCGCCCGAAATGTGGCCCACGGCGTAGGCCATGGTCAGCACCGTCAGGCCGAAGGCGAGCGCGACGCCGGCAAAGCCGATGTGCGAACCCGCCAGAACCGCCGAGCCGCAACCGCCCATCACCAGCCAGAACGTGCCGAAAAATTCGGCGCTCAAATCTTTCATTGCTCTTTTCCTCCCGTGGAGATCACAATAGTTAAAGTTGCGTTTTTATCCGCAAAAGCCCATGGCCTGTCAAGCCCCGCACCGCCGCGTGCCGGGCGGGATTGCGAGAGAATAACGCCGGCGCTGCGCGTCCGGCGAACAGAGGATTTCATTCATGAACAGCGCTACCGCATGGGACGCAAGAGTGGCGTTATTCCGGCAACAGGCGGCCGCCGTCTCCACCACAGTGCTGGAGCGCAAAGACACGGCCGGAGCGCTGGAATACGCGCTGGATCTTTGCGCTGAAAACCGCCGGGCCGGGCGGCCGGACACGCTGGCCGCGCCGGGTTTGCCGCCGGCGCTTCTGGATATTCTGACCGCGGCCGGCGTGGAACCGGCCACGGGCCTGCGCCAAAGGCCGGAAGGCGTGGGCGTGGGCTTCAGCCTTGCTGTGGCGGGCGTGGCCGAAACCGCCACGCTTGTTCTGGCCTCGGCTGATCCGGATCTGGACGAAGAAGCGCGCCTGGCCTCCATGCTGTGCGAACGGCACGTTGTGGCCCTGCCGCGCCGCGCGATTGTGGAAACCCTGCCCGAAGCCGGGGCCGCGCTGCGCGATTTGCTGGCGCGCGGCCCGGCCTATGTGGCCTTTGTTTCCGGGTGCAGCCGCACCTCGGACATCGAGCGCGTGCTGACGCTGGGGGTGCACGGCCCCCTGGAACTGCACGTTGTGCTGACGGAGTGATCATGTCCGCATCCCGCACCTATCATACCGCGATCCGCCGCGCGCTGGACGACGCTTTTCTGCGCGAGGCGCTGGACAAATTCGCCGTGGCCTACCGCTCCAGCCGGGCCGCCGCGTTTGCCGGGCTGCCGGAGCGCGAACTTGTGGCCGCCGTGGCGGAGGCGCGCGGCGCGGCCCTGGAACGCATGGACGAGCTGTACGAGCAGTTCCGCGAACGGGCCGAAGCGGCGGGCGCCGTTGTGCACCTGGCCCGCACGGCCGAAGAGGCCAACCGCCTGATCCTGGACATCGCCCGCGAGCACGGCTGCCGCAACATCATCAAGGCCAAGTCCATGACCGCCGAGGAGATCGGCCTCAACCACGCGCTCGAAGCGGCCGGGCACAGCGTGCGCGAAACGGATCTGGGCGAATGGATCATCCAGTTGCGGCACGAGGGGCCGTCGCACATGGTCATGCCCGCCATCCACCTTTCGCGCGGGCAGGTGGCCGGCACCTTCAGCGAGGCCACCGGCCGGGACGAAAGCGACGAGATCGCCTCGCTGGTCAAGGTGGCCCGGCGGGAATTGCGGCCCGTGTTTTTTGCGGCGGACATGGGCATTACGGGCGCGAACGCCGCCGTGGCCGAAAACGGCGCCCTGGCGCTGTGCACCAACGAGGGCAACGCCCGCCTGGTGACCACGCTGCCGCGCGTGCATGTGGCCCTGTGCGGGCTGGACAAGCTGACGCCCACCCTGGGCGACGCCCTGCGCGTGCTCCGGGTGCTGCCGCGCAACGCCACGGGCCAGGCCATCACCAGCTACGTCACCTGGCTGCGCGGGGCCGTGCCTTCGGGCGAGGGCCGCAAAATCCTGCACATCATCTTTCTGGACAACGGCCGCCGCGCCGCGGCCCGCGACCCGATTTGCGGCGAAGCCCTGCGTTGCGTGCGCTGCGGCGCGTGTGCCAATGTCTGCCCGGTCTACCGCCTTGTGGGCGGCCACCGCATGGGGCATGTCTACATCGGCGCGATCGGCCTCATCCTCACCTACTTTTTCCACGCCGAAGGCAAGGAAGGCCGCGAACGCGCGCGCCTGCTGGCCCAAAACTGCATCCAGTGCGGGGCCTGCCGCGACGTGTGCGCCGCCGGCATCGATCTGCCCGCCATTATTCAGGAAATCCGCCTGCGCCTGCGCGCCGAAAGCGGCGCGTCCGCCCCGGCCGTGCTGCTGCGCGAGGTGATGGGCAACCGCAAGCTCTTCCACTCCCTGCTGCGCTTTGCCAAATGGGCTCAGAAGCCCGTCAGCGGCGGCACGCCCTACCTGCGCCATTTGCCGGACATTTTCGCGCCGGGCCAGGGCTTCCGCGCGCTGCCCGCGCTCGCGCCCCAATCCTTCCGCGAGCAATGGGCCGGGCGCCCCGCCTCCCCGGGCTTCCCCCGCGTGGCCCTTTTCGCGGGCTGCGTGCAGGATTTTGTCTACCCCGAGCAGCTTCAGGCGGCCCTGCGCCTGCTCGAAGCCAAAAACCTCGCGGCGGACTTTCCCCCGGAACAGACCTGCTGCGGCCTGCCGCTGCTGATGATGGGCGAGCGCGAGGCCGCCGCCCGCGTGGCTCTGCAAAACCTCGAAGCCTTTGAGGGTTCCGCCTTCCCGATCCTCACGCTTTGCGCCTCCTGCGCCTCGCACCTGAAGCACGGCTACGCCGCCCTGCTGCGGGGCCGCGCCGCGCCGGAGCGCATTGCCGCCTTCACCGGCCGGGTGACGGACTTCACCTCTTTTTTGCACGACACGCTGCATTACAGCGCCGACGATTTCTCCCCATCCCCCCAAAACTCCCCCGTCTTCTACCACGCGCCCTGCCATGCCTGCCGGGGCCTTGGCGTCGTCACCCAGCCCCGCGCCCTGCTGGCCGCCGCCGGCAACTACGTCCCCACGCCCGAGGAAGACGTGTGCTGCGGCTTTGGCGGCTCGTACGCGGTCAAGTTTCCGGAAATCTCGGCCGGGCTGCTGGACAACAAGCTGGCGCGCCTCGCTGATCAACCCGGCGCGACGCTTGTGACCGACTGCCCCGGCTGCGTGATCCAGCTCCGGGGCGGGGCGGAAACGCGCGGCCTCGACCTGCGTGTGGAGCACCTGGCCGAATTCCTGGCCCGGCGTTTGCGTTGAGGGGGGTCATACATGCGGGGAAGAGCCGCCTTTGGCGGCCTGGCGAGCTTCGCTCGCGGTAAATACATTAAATAAGGAAGGCGTTTGCCCGGATGTGCCCGCTGAGGGAAGTCCGCGTAGCCAGTAAGTCTTAACCTTCCAGATGACGCGCGGTTCTTACAGAACACGCGCTCTCGGGGCCGAAGGAAGGATGTCCTCTCCACGCGCGCCTCGCTCTGCTCTCGATTTCCGTAAGGCTCGCTTCGCTTGCCTAACGGAAACGGCCCTTCGGGCCGCCCGTCGGGT
>JAVBMS010000092.1:0-22066 GCA_031552135.1 Mailhella sp. | reverse complement strand
GGAAAAAGGACACGGCATTCTTGGTGCCCTTGGAGAAGAGGCCATACCCGTTCCCATTCCGAACACGGCAGTCAAGCTCTTCATCGCCCATGATACTGCGTATTTATGCGTGGGAAAGTAGGACGGCGCCAAGTTACTTACCAAAAAGCCCGCAAGCAGCGGGCTTTTTGGCGTTTAAAGGCCGGTGGGGGTGGGGTTGCCCGCCAGGGCGGATGCCCCTTCGGCCGTCTGGCGTTCGCGGTAAGGCGGGGAGTTGTGCTGTCGTGACATTGTGATATAAATCATTACGCAAAAATCATGCGCATCATGACACCCCAACCCAGGAGAGCGCGATGCATCTGCGGAATGTTGTTTTCCACGTCACGGGCGTTTCTCAGGCCGCTGGCCGGCTGCTTTTTAAAGCGTGCCTGCCGGCGCTGGCGCTCGTCCTGCTGGCCCTGCCGGCGCGGGCGCTGGAAATCCCCCTGCCGGGCCTGAATTTTTTGCCGCCGCCTCCGGCGGAAGGGACGCCCGATCTGGAGCGCGACGAAGCGCTTTACGCCTGGGCCAAGACGCAAAAAGGCACCGCACGCTGGGATTTGGCCATTTCCGACGCGAACTTGCATATCGAAAAAGGCGCGTCGGTATGGTTCCGTGATGCGTTTGGCATCGCGCTTTCCAAGGCCGCGACCCCCGCGACGTATGAATTGGTGGAAACGCTGTTCGTCAGCACCGGCCGGGCGCTGCTCCCGATCAAGGACGAATACCGGAGAGTGCGGCCCTATACCTATTACGACGCGCAGGGCTCGAGTTGCACGCCCGACGCGGAGGCCAAGCTCGGAGCGTCGTATCCGTCCGGTCACGCCGCGCTTGGCTGGGCCCTGGCGCTGGTGTTGTCCGACATCGCGCCGGAACGCCAGGAAGCGATTTTGCGGCGCGGCTACGATGTCGGCCAGTCCCGCGTGATTTGCGGCGTGCATTGGCAAAGCGACGTGGACGCCGGCCGCCTGCTGGCCTCGGCCGCTGTGGCGCAGTTGCGCGGCAACCCCGATTTTCAGAATCTGCTGGCAAAAGCCAAAGAGGAAATCCGGCAGATACGCGCGGCGCAATAGGGGCGCACAGACGCCGTTCGCGCGGATTGTTCACGCCGTTTGCCGTTAGCCCGAGCGTCTTTAAACGGCCTGGGAGCAGCAAGAGGCGCTCTGTGGGCATGCGAAAAACCTGCCTGGGGTCTGACATTTTGCCAATGTGCCGGGCAGGGCGAGGGATTTGCCCACAACGAAAAAAGGACTCACATTTCCATGTAAGTCCTTGATTTTTCTTGGCGTCCCCAGGGGGATTCGAACCCCCGTTGACGGCGTGAAAGGCCGTTGTCCTGGGCCGGCTAGACGATAGGGACGCATAAGTGGCTGGGCTACATGGATTCGAACCATGATTAGCGGGACCAGAATCCGCCGTCCTGCCATTGAACGATAGCCCAACAATCAACAAGGGGGATTAAGTACCATACGCCAAAAGAAAGTCAAGCCGAAATCACGCGCCTTTGCCGGGTTTCCCACCTCCGGGCGGGATTTTGGCCGTTACGGCTCGCGCCCGTGCGCCGGCGATACGCCCCGCCGTTGGCGCAGCCGCCCAATCAGCCGGAGCAGCCAGCGCAGGATCAGCCACGCCGCCAGGCCGCACAGCGCGCCCAGCGCCCATCCGGCCGCCACATCCAGCGGAAAATGCTTGCCCACATAGATGCGCGACCAGCCGACGCACAGCGGCAGCAGCACGATCCAGGCCCGCGTCGTGCGGCTGAGGATCAGGGCGGTAGCCAGCGCCATTGTGGTGGCCGCGTGCGCGGAGGGGAAGGACGAGCCGCGCGCGCCCGGCGCGGGGTTTGGCTGTTCGATGACGATCCACTGGCGATCCGGCGTGAAGAAGTGCGTGCCGTCCACGGACTGGTAGGGCCGCAGGCGACCGCAGGCGTCCTTGACGATATTGCACGACATGTCGGCCAGCCCGGCGGCCAGGCCGAGGACAAGGGCCAGGCCCGCGAGCTTGCGCCATGTGACGCGGCGGATCAGTATGAGGTAGAGGGCGCCCGCCGCCAGCACGACCCAGAGCGGCCAGATGTCGGAAAAAAGCGGGAGGAGGGCGTCCAGCAGCGGAGCGCGGGCGCGGCCGTTGATCGCGGCCAGCAGGTGGAGGTCGAGCGTGGGGGGCATGTCAGTTGAGAATATAGGCGTAGGGGTCGGTGGGCACGCCGTTGAAGCGCACTTCATAATGCAGGTGGGGGCCGGTGGTGCGGCCCGTGCGGCCCACATAGCCGATCAGGTCGCCGCGCTCCACGGTCTGGCCCGCGGCAACCGCGAACTTCTGCATGTGCCCGTACTTGGTGCTGATGCCGCCGCCGTGGAGAATTTCGACGCAGACGCCGTAGTCGCCGTCGGTTCCGGCTGCGGTCACCCGGCCGCGCGCGGGCGCGTAGATCGGCGTGCCCGCCTTGGCGCTGATGTCGAGGCCCTTGTGCGACTGCGCCCGGCCGGTGAAGGGCGAGAGGCGCGAGCCGAACGTGGAGGTGACGAAGCCTTCCGTCGGCCAGATCGAGGGGATCGCGGCCAGCCTGTCGCGGTTTTCGCGCACGCTGATCAAGAGTTCCTGCTGGGCGACTTCCTCCAGGCGCACCTGTTCGGAAAGATCGCGCAGGAAGACGCGCAGTTTGCGCGAAACCAGTTCCTGCCGGTGCAAGGGGAGGTAGCCCAGTGTCAGATCTTCGGCGTTGGCCCCGCCCATGCCGGTTTCGGGCAGGCCCGCCTCCATGTTCATCATCAGGCGCAGCTTGGTGTCAAAGCCCTGCACGCGCTGCAAATCGCCGCGCACGGCGGCCAGTTCGTCCACCATGGCCACAAGCTGGTTCTGGCGTTCGTCAAGCGAGCGTTCGGCTTCGGCCAGGCGGTTGTCCAGCACGCGGTTTTCGCGGTAGTGGTTCCAGAGCCAGATATTGGAGGCCGTCAGCAGGCCGAAGGCCAGACACAGCGCCACGCCGAACCAGCCGCGCAAGCGGAGGCTGCGGCTGGCGCCGCTGCGCTCCTTGAAGATGACGACATGGTATTTTCCGAAGAGCATAGTGTCTCGCGGCGCGCGTGCCACACCAGAAAATATTTTAATGAGATAGGCGAGAATAACCCGGCTTGGGCGCGAGAGTCAATGCGGCCGCAAAACCGCGTGTTCCGGGGCTATGTTCGGATCACAAAGCCGGGCCGCCGTCATCCGGCCCGTCATTCAGGGCGCTATCCAGCGCACTATCCGGGCGCAGGGCGCTTTTTTCCAGCTGCCAGCGGATCAGGCCGTTGAACACGTTTTTTTTGCGTGTTTTATTGTTGTCGCACAGGGCGTTCACGGCGTCCATCATGCCCGCGCGGCGGCTGGTTCCGGCCGAAGGGCAGGCGTTGGCCCAGACCGGCAATTTCCACTGGCGCGCGGCCCGGACGATGTCGGTTTTTTCCACCATCAGCAGCGGGCGGATCACGCGCAGGGCGCCGTTAAAAAACGGCTCGCTCATGCCCATGCCGTCCACGCGGCCGGTTTGCACCAGGTTGAGGAAAAAGGTGGTCACCAGGTCGTCGGCGTTGTGGCCAAAGGCCAGATGCGTCAGGCCGTAGACGCGGCACAGCTCGAAGAGGCGCTTGCGGCGCAGGCGCGCGCAATAAAAGCAGGCCGAGCGGCGCAGGTTTTCGTCGGAGTGCCCGCGCGGGCCGTAATCGGTCACTTCGAGGTGGCCGGGGATGCCGTGGCGCGCCAGCCACGCCGTAAGCGGGGCGTGATTGCCCGGATCGAAACCCGGATTAAGGTGCAGGGCCATAAATTCGAAACGGAACGGCACAATGCGCTGGCGCAGGCGCATCACGTTCAGCAGCACAAAGCTGTCCACGCCGCCGGAGGCCGCCACGCCGACGCGCGCGCCCGGCTCCAGCATCCCCGTGGCCTGCATGGCCTTGCCCGCCGCCCGGACGCACACTTCCTGCGCGTAACTCAGCTTTTCTTTCATACAAACTCCGCATTTTCCATAATACGCGCGCGCCCCGCCGTCCAGCCCGCACCTCCGCCTTGCCGGGCAAGCGTTCCCCGTGGTAGCGTGCGCGCATGGATGCCGTTCTTTCCGTCCGGGAACTGACGGAGCGTCTGCGCCGCGCGGTGGAGCAGCGTTTTCCGTATGTCTGGGTGCGCGGCGAGGTGACCAACCTCTCGCGCCCGCAGTCGGGGCACGTCTATTTTTCGCTGAAGGAAGGCGACGACGTGCTGGCCTGCGTCTGGTTCCGTGGCCAGCAAAAGGACAGGGAGAGCTTTGACCCGCTGACCGGCGAGGTGTGGGAGGGCGGCCCCCGGCCGAGCCTTGCGGCCTCGCTTTGCAACGGGCTGGACGTGGTGTGCGCGGGGCGGCTTTCGGTTTACGGCGCTCGCGGCGTGTACCAGCTGGTGGTCGATTTGGCGCAGGAAAGCGGGCAGGGCGCGCTGGCGCTGGCTTTTGAGGCGCTCAAGCAAAAGCTGGCGGCGCTGGGCTATTTTGACGCGGCCCGCAAGCGGCCGCTGCCGTCCCAGCCTGCGCGGGTGGCGCTGGTCACGTCGCCTTCCGGCGCGGCGGTGCGCGATTTTATCCGCGTGGCCGAAGGCCGGGGCCTAGGGGCGGAAATCCGCATCCATCCCGTGCCGGTGCAGGGCGAGGAAGCGCCCGGGCGCATCGCGGCGGCGCTGGAGGAAATCGGCCGCCAGGGCTGGGCCGAGGTGGCGGTGCTGGCGCGCGGCGGCGGATCGCTGGAAGATTTGTGGGCCTTTAACGACGAGCGCGTGGCGCGGGCGGTGTTTGTGTCGCCGGTGCCGGTGCTGACCGGCGTGGGGCACGAGATCGACCACAGCATAGCCGATTTTACGGCCGACGCGGCGGCGGCCACGCCGAGCCACGCGGCCCAGATGTTGTGGATGGAACGCACGTTTTACGCCCAGCGCGCGGACGACGCGGACATGGCCCTGCGCGCCGCCTGGGGGCAGGGTATGCGCCGCCGGGAAGACATTTTGGCGCAGGCCGAGCGGGCGCTGCGCCTGCTCTCGCCGGTTGAGCG
Organism: Mailhella sp.; assembly: GCA_031552135.1. GTDB lineage: Bacteria > Desulfobacterota > Desulfovibrionia > Desulfovibrionales > Desulfovibrionaceae > Mailhella. Next base: position 16,985 of record JAVBMS010000092.1, on the reverse strand, counting down.
CCTGCGGCGGCGGGAAGAAGCGCTTGATCAACAGGCGGCGCGGCTGCTGCGCGCCCTGGACTACCGGCTGGAACGCGCGGCCCGCGAAGAGGAGCGCTTGTCCGGCCTGCTGGCTTTTGGCGGCGAGCGGGCGTTTGCCCGGCACGAGGCGCGGCTGGCGGCGCTGGAGCCCCGGCTGGCGGCGCTTGATCCGCGCGCTCCGCTGGCGCGCGGCTACGCACTGGTGCGCGACGCCGGGGGGCGCTTTGTGCGTTCGGTGGGTGACGCGGCCTCCGGCGCGGCCCTGCGCATCGACGTGGCCGACGGCGAAATCCGCGCGCATGTGGATTAAAGGTGGCGACAGGATGTTAAGACGGCGGATGTATGTGTTGCACGGCGTGTTTGCGCTGGTATTCGCGCTGGCGGCGTCTTTGGGCGTGGCCATGCCGGCTCCGGCTGTGGCGGTTCCGGCTGTGCCGGCTCCGGCGATGCCGGTTTTGGATGTGCCGGCCGAGGTCAGCCAGGGCCGGGCCTTTGTGGCGCATGTGCGCGGCGTCGGGCCGTTCCGGGCCACGCTGGTCTGGCAGGGCCGCGAACTGACGGTGCGGGCGGAGCGCTCCGGCGGGGGCTGGGAAGCCGTGGCCCTGCTGGGCATGCCGATCGACGCCGAAGGTTCGCCCCGGCTGGCGCTGCGTGTGGACGTGTCACAAGAGCGGGAGGCGACAACCCAGGCGCTGCGGGTGGACGGGGCGCAGGAGCAAACAGCGGCAATCCGGGCGCGGCGCGTGCCGTGGCCGGAACAGCGCGTGACCGTGGAGCCCAAATACGTGGAGCCTCCGGCGGACGTGCAGGCGCGCATAGCGCGCGAGGCCGAGCGCAACCGCGCGGCGCTGGCCGTGGTCAGCCCGGAGCGGCTGTGGGACGCGCCCTTGCTGCGGCCCGTGCCGGGGACGTCCAGCGGGGCTTTCGGCAGCCGTCGCGTGTTCAACGGGCAGTCGCGCGCCCCGCACAAGGGGGCGGATTTGCGCGGAGCCGAAGGCACGCCGGTGCGCGCGGCCGCCGCGGGCACGGTGGCGCTGGCCGAGCCGCAATATTTTTCGGGCAACGTGATCTATCTGGATCACGGGCAGGGCGTGTTCACGCTGTACGCGCACCTTTCGGCCTTTGACGTGAAGCCGGGCGACAGGGTGGACAAGGGCCAGGTTATAGGCCGCGTGGGAGCGACCGGCCGGGTGACCGGCCCGCACCTGCATCTGGGCATGTCGGTTCTGGGCGTGGCGGTGGACGCCGCGCCACTGTTCACGCTGCCGTGGGAGCCGGTGGGCGGGCCGTCGCCCGTGGAATCCGCGCCGCAGGCGAAGCCGGCGGAGAAGCCGGCGGGGAAATCATGAAAAAAAGCGAAACAAAGCGCAGCGCGCCGGACGCGCCGGGCGCCCCGGCCGAACCGACGTTCGAGGAGCGCCTCGCGCGCCTGCAAGTCATCGTGACCGCGCTGGAAAGCGGCGAAACCCCGCTGGAAGCGAGCGTGGAACTGTACAAGGAAGGCCTGGGCCACGCGGCGGCCTGCCGCGAACGCCTGGCCAAAGCCCGGCACGACGTGCGCGTGTTCAGCGAGGGCGTGTGGGCGCCGTTCGCGCCGCAGGGCGGGCTGGGCGAAGAAGCCAGGGAGGACGGCGATGCCTGAGCCTCCCCGCAATGGCGCCGCCGCGCGGCGCAAGGAGCTTGAGGCGCTGATCGAGGCGTTTTTGGCCGGGCTTTTTGTGGAGACGGCCCCCGATTTCGCTGACCCCGCCGACCCCGCCGCCTTTGTGCCCCCGCGCCTGGCCGAAGCCATGCGCTACAGCCTGCTGGCCGGGGGCAAGCGCCTGCGGCCGTCGCTCTGCCTGGCCTTCGCCTCCGCCTGCGCGCCGGAAGCCGGGCGCGAAAGCCTTACGCGGGCCGCGCTGCCCTTTGCCGCCGCGCTGGAGCTGATCCACACCTATTCGCTGATCCACGACGACCTGCCCGCCATGGACGACGACGATTTCCGGCGCGGCCGCCCCTCCTGCCACAAGGCTTTTGACGAAGCCACGGCCATTCTGGCCGGCGACGCCCTGCTGACCGACGCCTTCGGGCTTATGGCGGGCGCGCCGCTGCCGCCGGAGCGCCTGACGGAAGCCGTGGCGCTTGCGGCGCGGGCGGCCGGGGCTTACGGCATGGCGGGCGGGCAGGCGCTTGACCTCGCGGCCGAGGGCGGGAGTCTTTCGCTGGATGAGTTGGCGGTGCTCAACGCCAAAAAAACCGGCGCCCTGCTGCGCGCCTCGTGCGAATGCGGGGCCGCGCTGGCCGGGGCGGATGCGCCGCGCCGCGCCGCCGCGCGGTGTTACGGGCAGGAACTGGGCATTGCCTTCCAGATAACCGATGATATACTCGACGTCACCGGCGATCCCGCGCTGCTCGGCAAGCCCGTGGGGCACGACGCCGCGCGGGCCAAACCCACCTGGCCCGCCCTGCTGGGCCTGGACGCCGCGCGCGACAGGGCGCTGGCCCACGCGCGGGCAGCGGCCGCCGCGTTGCGCCCGGATATTTTTTGGGGGCCGGACGCCGATTTTTTGCGCGACGTGGCGCTGACGTTGACAGCGCGCACGTTTTAACATTCTAACCCGCCCGCTTATGACCTCTGTTGTGCCCGAACGGCTTGCGCGCCTTGCCGGCATGGATCTGCCCGGAGACCTGCCCTCGCTTTCCCTGGAGGAAAAGGAGGCGCTGGCCCAGGACGTGCGCGACGCCATCATCGCCGTGGTTTCGGAAAACGGCGGCCATCTCGCCGCCTCGCTCGGCGTGGTGGAGCTGACCATCGCCCTGCTTTCGGTGTTTGACCCGGGCCGGGACGCCATCGTCTGGGACGTCGGCCACCAGTGCTACCCGTGGAAGCTGCTGACGGGCCGCGCCGCCGAGTTCGATACCCTGCGCTGTGCGGGCGGGCTTTCGGGCTTTCCGCGCCGTGAGGAGAGCCCTTACGATCCCTTTGGCGTGGGCCATGCGTCCACGTCGATTTCGGCCGCACTGGGCATGGCCGTGGCGCGCGACTTGCGCGGCAACGGCGAGCACGTCGTGGCCGTGATCGGCGACGGCGCGCTCACCGGCGGCATGGCGCTCGAAGCGCTTAATCAGGCGGGCGGCCTGGACAAGCGGCTGATCGTCATCCTCAACGACAACGCCATGGCGATTTCGGAAAACGTGGGCGCGCTCTCGCGCTTTCTCAGCCGCAGCCTGGCCAACAACACGATCATGGGGCTCAAGCAGGCCGTGGGCCGCCGTCTGCGCGCCATCCCCAAGGTGGGCTCGGGCCTGGTGTCCGCCATCCATCGCGGCGAAACCAGCTTCAAGAGCTTCTTTACGCCCGGCATCATGTTCGAGGCCATGCATTTCAATTACATCGGCCCGGTCAACGGGCACGACATCCCCCAACTGGTGCGCCACCTCGAAACCGCCAAAAAGCTCGACATGCCCGTGCTGCTGCACGTGCGCACCCGCAAGGGCAAGGGCTATGCCCCGGCGGAGGCCAACCCCTCGCGCTTCCACGGCGTGACGGCCTTTGAGCCCGAAACCGGGTGTTCGCGCCCCGCCCCGCCCAGCGACGAGTTCGGCCCCGGCTTCAGCTCCACGCTGGGCGACACCCTGTGCGAGCTGGCCCAGGTTGACCCGCGCGTCATGGTCATCACGGCCGCCATGCCCGACGGCACGGGCACCAGCTGCTTTCAGCGCCTTTTTCCCGACCGCTTTGTGGACGTGGGCATCTGCGAGGAACACGCCGTCACCTTTGCCGCCGGCCTTGCCACGCGGGGCTTCCGGCCCGTGGTGGCCATCTATTCCACGTTTTTGCAACGCGCGCTCGACCAGATCATCCACGACGTGGCCCTGCAGAAGCTGCCCGTGATTTTTTGCCTGGATCGCGCGGGGCTTGTGGGCGAGGACGGGCCCACGCACCACGGGGCGTTCGATCTTTCCTGGCTGCGCTGCGTGCCGGGCCTCAACCTCATGGCCCCGCGCGACGAGGACGAACTGCGTCACGGCCTCTACACCGCGCTTTCCCTGCCGGGGCCCACGGCCCTGCGCTACCCGCGCGGCAGCACCCGGCTGCTGGAGCCCCACCCGGCGCGCTACGCCCCCTTCCGCCTGCTGACGCCCGGCGAGGGCGAATGGCTGCTGGAAGGCGACGCCCCGCTCTGCGTGCTTTCGGCCGGCAGCCGCAGCCTGCCGTGCGTGGAGGCCGCGCTGCGCGTGGGCAAGAAACTGGCGAGTCCTTCGGTGTTCGACGCCCGCTGGGTCAAACCCCTGCCCGAAGCCCAGATCCTCGACATCGCGGCCCGCTTCCCCTCGTTGCTGCTGGTGGAGGAAAACAGCCGGATTGGCGGCTTCTCTTCCGCCGTGCTGGAATGCCTGGCCGACAACGGCAGGCTGGGCTCCTGCGCCGTCCGGCGGCTCGGCTTGCCGGATCGCTTCATCCCGCACGGCCCGGCCGCCGCGTTGCGCGCCGCGGTGGATCTCAACGTGGACGGCATCGCGCGGGCGATGGAAGAGATGCTGGCCTCCGCCAGCGCATCGACAACCCGCCCCGGCTGCGTTATTTAAACGAAAGATACAAAAAACGCCGCGCCCCGAACCCTGTCCTAAGGCCATGCCATGATCAATCTTTCCTCCCCGCTCAGCGCGATGAGCGCCTTTGCCACGGGCGTGCAGGGCTCGGCGTACAATATCGCGAACATCAGCACCGACAATTTTCAGCCCGTGGCCGTGCATTACCAGAGCGGCCGCCCGGCCGGTCAGACGGAGCAGGGCGTGCGGCCCGTGGTCACGCGGCCCGAGCCCGTTCCGGCCAACGCGCTGGCGCAGCCCTCCCATACCGACCTCGCGCGCGAAACGGTCAACCTCATCATCAACCAGCGCGGCTTTGAGGCCAACGCCGCCGTGGTGCGCACCACGGACGCCATGCTTGGCGTCCTGATCGATCTCCGGGTCTGATCCTCCGTGCCGATATTCTGGCAGCGCAACAGGGAAGCCGACGAAGCGGCGGCCGGCGTCATGCGCCCCGCGCCGTTGCGCGCCGTGCTGACCGTGGCGCTGTTCGCCGTGGTGGCCGTGGCTTTTTGGCGGCATTTTGAAACGCGCATGACCGAGATTGAGGCCGCGAACGCCTTCAGCGACGAAACCGCCGCCTGGAGCAAGGTCGACCGCCAGACCCTGGCCGGGTACGCGCGTTTTTTCCGCGAGCAATGGGGCATGAAGCTCGTCGTGCGCGTCAGCGCGTCCGCGCCGCTGCTGCCCGAACTGACGCCCACCACGCTGTTCATCGGCGTTTCGCCCGCGCTGGGCCGGGCCGTGATCCAGCTTCCGTCCCTGGCCGCCCAGCGCCTGAAGGACGAAGGCCGCCGCCGGGGACGCGACGTGCGCCTCGGCCTGGAAGACGAGCTGGCCGCCTGCGTTGCGGCCCCCGCCCCTTCGGGCGCGCCGCCCTGCGTGTTCCGCGCGCTGGACGGCTTGCGGGACGCGCTGCTCGCGCCCTGACGTTTTTTTTGCCGGACAGCCGGCGGGATCCGCCGCCCGCGTCCTCTCCTTCACCTCTGCCAACCCTTCCGCCATGTCCAAAATCGTCACCATCCATACCGACGGCTCCTGCCTCGGCAACCCCGGCCCCGGCGGCTGGGCCGCCGTGCTGCGCTACGGCGATCACCGCCGCGAACTGAGCGGCGGCTTTGCCCGCACCACCAACAACCGCATGGAAATTCTCGGCGTCGTGCGCGCGCTGGAAACGCTGAACGAGACGTGCAGCGTGGATTTGCACACCGACTCGCAGTATGTGGCCAAGGCCATCACCGAGCGCTGGCTGGCCAACTGGCAGCGCAACGGCTGGCGCACGGCGGCCAAAAAGCCGGTCAAAAACCAGGATTTGTGGCAAATGCTCGCGCCCCTGCTGACGCGGCACACGGTGCGCTTCCACTGGCTCAAGGGCCACGCCGGGCACCCCGAAAACGAGCGTTGCGACGAACTGGCCCGCGCCGAAGCCTCGCGCCCCGGCCAGCCGCCGGATACGGGCATGGAAGAATAAACGGCGGGCCGCCGGGCGGGCCTATTCCCGTTTGCCGGGCAGGGGAATGCCCAGTTTTTTCATGTGGTCGCGCAGGGTGCTGGGGCTGAGGCCCAGCAGGGCGGCCGCCCCGTTTTTGCCCTGGATGCGCCCGTGCGCGCGGGCCAGAGCATCGAGCACGCGCTCGCGCCCCGCTTTGCCGGGGCGGCGTTTGGGCATGCGCTCCTCCTCGGGCGGGCGGAGCGTTTTTTCTTTGCGCGCCGCGCCAAACAGGATGGAGCGCTCCACCAGGTAGCGCAGTTCGCGCACGTTGCCCCGCCAGGGCCGTCCGCCCAGGTCGCGCAGGAAGGCGGGCGTCAGGGCGGGCGGCGCGTCAAGGCGCTGCTCCGCCACATAGCGGGTGTAAAAGTGCCGGGTGAGCACGGGAATGTCTTCCGGCCGCGCGCCGAGCGGGGGCACGGCCAGCGGAAAGACGTTGAGCCGGTACCACAGGTCTTCGCGAAACAGCCCCTCTTCCGTCATGGCCCGGAGGTCGCGGTGCGTGGCCGCGATCACGCGGATGTCCAGATCAATGCGGCGCGTGCCGCCGATGCGGCGGATTTCTTTGGCGTCGAGCGCCCGCAGCAGGCGCACCTGGGCCTGCATGGGCAGCTCGCCCACTTCGTCCAGATAGATGGCGCCGTGATCCGCCTGCTCGAAATAGCCGGGATGCGCCGCGGCCGCGCCGGTAAACGCGCCTTTTTCGTAGCCGAAAAGCTCGGCGTCCAGCAGCGAGTCGGGAATAGCGCCGCAGTTCACCCGCACAAGCGGCCCGCGCCGCCGGGGCGAAAGCGCGTGTATGGCTTCGGCCACCAGTTCCTTGCCCACGCCGGTGGGGCCGGTGATCAGCACATGGCCGTCCGTGGGCGCCACGGCGTCCACCCGCGCCATCACGCCGGCCAGGCCGGGGCAGCGGCGCAGCATGGCGTCGGGCGAGGCGGGCAGCGCGCCGTCGGCGTTCAGGGCGAGGCAGGCGTCGCCGTGCCCGGCCAGCAGGCGGTTGGCCACGCGCACGATGACGTCGCGCAGCAGGGCGATGTTGGCCCGGTGCTCCTCGGTAAAGACGCCGTGCGCCCGGTGCAGAAAGACCAGCGAGGCCGAGGCGTTGCTCTCCCTGTCGTCCCGGAACAGCAGCAGCAGGGCCGAGGCCGCGCTGTACGGAAAATCGCGCAGATAAGCCTCCGCCAGCGGGCTGTCGGCTGCGTCCATGAGGTAAATGTCGCCGCCGGCTTCCGCGCGCGCCTTTTCCAGCGCGTCGAAGGGCACCAGGGTTTTGCGCCGCACGGGATACGCCTCGGGCGCGCGCGCGTCCGGCGAATAATCCATGACAATGCTCATCGAGCGGCTGTTGCGATCCACCGCGTAGCACACCAGATGCTCAAACGGCGCCAGATCCCGCAAGTAGTTGAACAGGCAGACGCCGGCGTTGCGCGGCGAAAGCTCGTCCAGCGCGCGTTCCAGCATGGCCTGGAGTTTAAAAACCGCATCATCGCCCATGGCGTTCCTCCGGCGCAGGCGCGGCGCTATGCGTGCCGCGTTTTCCGTGCTTTCGCGCGCGCGATGCCTGGTTTGGCTTGCCGCCGTGCATGTTACGGCAGCATACAATATTTTTTTCGGCCGGGCCAGCCGGCGGCGGGCGCGATCGGGGCGGACGTGATTCTTGATCGATGCGCCGCACATGGAGTATGATTGTGGCATTAATAACTTTTTGAGGAGATAAAGCGCATGAAAAACGTCATCGTCGCCCTGTTCGACAGCTGGCAGTTCAACTACACGGGCTGCTACGGCAACGACTGGATCAAAACCCCGAATTTTGACCGCTTTGCCCGCGAGGGCGTCCTGTTTGAAAACGCCTACGGCGAAGGCATGCCCACCATTCCCGTGCGCCGCGTGCTGCATACCGGCCGCGCCGCCCTGCACGAAGCCGGCTGGAGCCCCCTGCGCGCCACCGACACCACCATTGCCGACCTCTGCTGGGGTACGGGCGTGGATACGGCCATCATTTTCGACTGCCCCATGTACCGTCTGCCCAAGTTCGGCTACACGCGCGGCTTTGACAAGGTGTACTTTCTGCACGGCCACGAAGGCGATCACGAGCATTACCAGAAAAAAACGCTGTACCACCTTGACCCGAAAAATTACATCACCCGGCATCAGTTCGACCATGCCGACGAAATCCTCGGCGGCGACATCGTCAAGCCCCTGCTGCACGAAATGGAAGGCTACCTCAAGCAGCGCCAGTACTGGAAGGTGGAAGAAGACCAGAACTGCCCCAACGTGATGAAAATGGCCGTGAAGTACCTGGAGCACGCCGACAAGACCCAGCCTTTCTTTTTGTGGATCGACAGCTTTGATCCGCACGAGCCCTGGGATGCGCCCTCCATGTACGACCCGGACAAAAAATGCCCCTATGACCCCGACTATGAAGGCCCGGATCTCTTCCTGCCCGTCACCGGCGCGGTCAAGGACGTCTACACCGAGGAAGAGCTGAACCACGTGCGCATGCTCTACGCCGAAAAAGTGACCGTGTGCGACACCTGGTTCGGCTACCTGCTCGACAACGTGCGCCGCCTGGGCCTGGACGACAGCACCATGATCATCGCCATTTCCGACCACGGCGAGCCCATGGGCAATGGCGAGCACGGCCACGGCATCATGCGCAAGTGCCGCCCCTGGCCGTACGAAGAGCTGGTGCACATTCCGCTGATCATCCGCGCGCCCGGCCTGCCCGCGGGCAAGCGCGTGGCCGGCCTGGTGCAGAACTACGACATCGCGCCCACCATCGCCAACTGGCTGGGCATTGAAGGCGCCAAGGCCATGGACGGCAAGGATTTGTGGCCGCTGATGGCCGGCCGGGCCGACAAGGTGCGCGACTATGTGATCAGCGGCTACTACGGCGCGTCCTGGGCGCTGTACACCGAGGACTGGTCGTACATCCACTGGCTGGTGGGCCAGAGCGTGGCCAACAGCCTCGCGGGCGCGGCCATCACCATGATGATGGACGGCAACACAAGCGACCGCTATGTGACCGTGGCCAACTTCGCCCACGAAAAGGGCTTTAACGAAGCCCTGGAAGAATACAAGAAGGGCCTGACCCTGGACGGCGCGGATCAGTGGACGTGCACGCCCGGCTCCACGCAGGAAGTGCCGGCCGAGGATCAGCTTTTTGATCGCAAAAAGGATCCTTTCCAGCTCAACAACGTGATCAAGGAAAACCCCGACGTGGCCGCCAGGATGCTGAAGACGCTGATGACCGCCATGGAGGACTTCAGGGCCCGCTAAAACGGATTTTCTTCGGGAGGGCAGCTCGCCCGCGCGTTCGCGCCCTTGTTGTTTCTCCCATCACATGCTTTCGCCCGATACAAACAGGAGAGCCGCCATGCCTGGGCATGACGGCTCTCTTTAATTTAATCCGTTGTCCTCCCGATCCGGCGGCACATCAGGACGCCCGCAAGTCCTGCTCGGCGATCTCGATCATCTGAAGCAGCTTCGCGGCTATGTCCGGATGCTGCTTGATGACGTTGTTGAGTTGGAAGGGGTCTTTTTTGCGGTCAAAAAGCTGATCTTCGTCCGGCACCTTCTGGACGGAGCCGGGCGTGCACGTCCATTGCGCCGCGCCGTCCAGGGTCAGACCCTTTTTGTATTCCTCCATCGCCTCCACCGCTCCGCGCTCCACAGTGGCCGAAATCAGCGTGCGGCCCGTGCTGGCTTTTATCATGTCCGACTGGTTGTCATTGATGAACATGAGGGAAGTGCCGCTTACCGTGTTAACCAGCTGCTGCGACACCAGCCAGTGGATATACGACCACTCCTCGGTGTAAATGGCTACGGACGCGCGGTAATAGCCGCTGAGCACAAAGGCGCGAATGCTGCCCACCTTGCCGGTCATCAGCGGCCACAAATCCTTGCCGTGCATGGCCTTGGCGCCTTCAATGCCCAGCCAGTTGGCGATGGTGGGCGCGATGTCGTAGTTCTGCACCAGGCCGGCCACGCGCTTGCCCGCGGGCAGGCCGGGCGCGCGGATGATCAGCGGGATGTGCACCAGTTCTTCGTACGGCCAGGGGCGGCATTTGCGCATGATGCCGTGGCCGTGCTCGCTATGCCCCATAGGCTCGCCGTGGTCGGAAATGGCGATGAGCATGGTGTTTTCTTCCAGGCCCAGGCGGCGCACGTTGTCGAGCAGGTAGCCGAACCAGGTGTCGCACATGGTCATTTTTTCGGCGTAGAGCATGCGCACGTGGTGCAGTTCGGCCTCTGTATACAAATCCTTGACCTCGCCGGTCATGGGCAGGATCATCTCCGCGCCGCTGTAATCCGGATCGTAGGGACACCGGAGATCAGGATGGTAAATGGAAGGCGGATCCCACGGTTCGTGCGGGTCAAAGTTGTCGATCCACAGGAAGAAAGGCTGATTTTTGTCCGCGTGCTCCAGATATTTGACGGCCATTTTCATAATGTTGGGGCAGTTCTGATCTTCTTCCGTCCGCCAGTACTGGCGGTTTTTGAGGTAGTCTGCAATTTCGTCCAGCAGGGGCTCAATCACTTCTCCCCCGGTGATCTCGTCGCCTTTTTCAAGCTGAAGCGTGCTGATGTAGGCTTTGGGATCCAGGTGGATAAGCGGCTTTTTATGATAATAGGCGTGGTCGCCCTCGTGGCCGTGCAGGAAATAGACCTTGTCGAAGCCGCGCGTGTAGCCGTATTTGGGCAGGCGGTACATGGGACAGTCAAAGATGATGGCCGTGTCCACGCCCGTGCCCCAGCAGAGGTCGGCAATGGTGGTGTCGGTGGCGCGCAGGGGGCTCCAGCCGGCTTCGTGCAGGGCGGCGCGGCCGGTGTGCAGCACGCGGCGCACAGGTACGGTGGGCATGCCCTCGCCGTAGGCGTTTTCAAACAGCACGCCTTCGCGGGCGAAACGGTCGAAATGGGGGGTTTTGATCCAGTCGTTGCCGTAGCAGCCCGTGTAGTTGAACTGCCAGCTGTCGAACAGGGCCACGATAACATTTTGAGGCATAATTTTCTCCTTATCTATTTAACCTGTTTATGAAAGATTGCCGGGATGTATAAACGCATGAGTCCGTTTTTGTGCCGGCCATTCGCTGCGGCATGTATCTGCTTGTGGGCGTATATCCATATTTAAACGGCACAGTAGCACACACGGCAGCGCAAAGCCACCCGCGCCGCCCCTAACCCTCAACGGAGCGTCGCGAGCCATATGTGGGAGCGGCGCTCCTGCCTTTTTCGCACCCTGGATCGCGGCGGACGCCTTTTCCGTGCTTTCGCGCGCACGAAAAAGGCGTCCGGACGTTAAAAGCTTTTTTATGCGCCGGAATCACACAACTTTTTTATGGCATGGTTGTTGCTTTCTTCCCTTGGAAGAGAATCTTTTCTTTTGAAGGAGTTTTAGTATGGAATACGTCATGCGGAACGCCATTGTCGCCCTGTTCGACAGTTGGCAGTTCAATTACACGGGCTGCTACGGCAATAACTGGATCAAAACCCCGAATTTCGACCGCTTCGCCCGCGAGGGCGTGCTGTTTGAAAACGCCTACGGCGAGGGCATGCCCACCATTCCCACGCGCCGCGTGCTGCACACCGGCCGCGCCGCGCTGCATGAAGCGGGCTGGAGCCCCCTGCGCTCCACCGACACCACCATCGCCGACCTCTGCTGGGGCACGGGCGTGGACACGGCCATCATCTTCGACTGCCCCATGTACCGCCTGCCCAAATACGGCTACACGCGCGGCTTCGACAAAGTGTACTTTTTGCACGGCCACGAGGGCGATCATGCCCACTTCCAGCGCAAGCCGCTTATCCATCTCGATCCCAAAGACTTCATCAGCAAGCATCAGCTGGAAAACGCCGACAAGATCATCGGCGGCGACGTGATCGAGCCGCTGCTGAACGAAATGGGCGACTACCTGCGCGAGCGCCAGTACTGGCATTCCGAAAAAGATCAGAACTGCCCGCGCGTCATGGAAATGGCCGTGAAGTATCTGGAGCACGCCGACAAGACGCAGCCCTTCTTTTTGTGGATCGACAGCTTTGATCCGCATGAGCCCTGGGACGCGCCCTCGGTGTACGACCCCGACCACAAATGCCCCTACGACCCGGACTATGAGGGCCCCGAACTCTTCCTGCCCGTTTCCGGCAGCGTGGAAAAGCTCTTTACCGAGGCCGAACTGCATCACGTGCGCATGCTCTACGCCGAAAAAATGACCATGTGCGACACCTGGTTCGGCTACCTGCTCGACAACGTGCGCCGCCTGGGCCTGGAAGAAAACACCATGATCATCGCCATTTCCGACCACGGCGAGCCCATGGGTCATGGCGAGCACGGCCACGGCATCATGCGCAAGTGCCGCCCCTGGCCGTACGAGGAACTGGTGCACATCCCGCTGATCATCCGCGCGCCCGGCCTGCCCGCGGGCAAGCGCGTGGCCGGGCTGGTGCAGAACTACGACATCGCGCCCACCATCGCCAACTGGCTGGGCATCGAAGGCGCCAAGGCCATGGACGGCATCGATCTGTGGCCGATCATGACCGGCCAGGTCGAAAAGATCCGCAAATACGCGATCAGCGGCTACTACAGCGCGGCCTGGGCCCTGTATACCGAAGACTGGTCGTACATCCACTGGCTGGCCCCGCAGGCCGTGGTCAACACCTTTGCGGGCACGGCCATGATGACCATGGACGGCAACGAGGCCGACCTCTCGGCCGGTTCCATCGCCGTGTTCAGCATGGAGGAAGGCGGCGCGGAGGCCCTGGCGGCCTATAAAAAGGGCCTGACCCTGGACGGCGCGGATCAATGGACGTGCACGCCCGGCTCCACGCAGGAAGTGCCGGCCGAGGATCAGCTTTTTGATCGCAAAAAGGATCCTTTCCAGCTTAACAACGTGATCCACGAGCATCAGGACGTGGCCGGCAAGCTGCTGAAAACGCTGATGACCGCCATGGAAGATTTCAAGGCGCGCTAGAGCATTTCAACTTTGAAATGCTCACGGAACTGAGCGTAGTGAGGTTCCGCCGCGAAGCCGGCGTAGCCGCGATTCACTCGCGGCGTAAAACGCCGGCGGAGGCGTGAAACTTAAGCACAAAAACATCGTGTCCCGGCTGTGCATTATTTCAAAGTTAATCTGCTCTAAACATGGCGGGCGGCCGCCGCATGTTGGCGCGGCTGTTTGGTAAGGTTTTTAATAGCGTCATCCCCCGAACCTTCGGCGCGGGGGATGGCGCTATTGCGGTTTTAAGGCTTTTTATCGGGCCGCTTTGTATCCCTCAGGTCACGCTTCGGGCTTCTCTTCGCCCTTGGCGACTTCAATGGTGCGGCTCTGCGGCTTTTCCTGCGCCTTGCGGGGAATGGCCACAGTCAGCACGCCGTCCTTGTGCGCGGCGCTGATGGCTTCCACGTCGGCATCGTCGGGCAGGCGCAGCACCCGCTCAAAGGAGCCGAACGAGCGTTCGCTGAGGTAGTAATTTTCCTTTTCTTCCGTATGTTCCTGCTTCTTTTCGCCATGCAGGATCAGCGCGCCGTCGCGCACTTCCACCCGCACCGCGTCGGCGTCCACGCCGGGCAGTTCGGCCTTGACGGTATAGGCTTCGTCGTTGCTGGTCACGTCCATGCGCGGGGCCAGGGCGGCGTCGGGCTTGCCGGAAAACGCGGGCATGAAATCGAAATCCGCCCACGGAGACATAACGTCGCGGAACATGGCGTCAAAGAGACTGCCGATGTCCTGCCGGAAGGGCGCGGCGGGCGAAGCCTGACGGACGCGAACCGGAACATCGGAACCCGCAAACCAGTGACGAGGGAGCAAACGAGGGGTGTTCATAAAAACCTCCTGTGGATTTCTTATGTAGTATATTGATAAATAGTAAATTAATGATGTCAACATTTGTGGAAATGTGAGATGGTTGATTTTTTGCCCGCCGCCCGGCATGGCCGGGCCGCAAAAAAGCCCGCAGGCGTTGTCCGCTTGCGGGCTTTTGAGGGAGTCATCCGGGCGCGGACGGTATGGCCGCCCGCGCCCGATGAATCCGGGGGAAGGACTAGATGTCGCCCTTGGCGATATATTCCTTGGTCAGCTTGAACAGCACGGGGCTGAGCAGGATGAGGCCGATCAGGTTCGGGAAAGCCATGAGGCCGTTGAGGGTGTCGGCGATGTCCCACACCATGTTGAGCTGGAGCAGCACGCCCATGGGCACGGCGCAGCAGAAGATGAAGCGGAAGGGCTTCAGGATCTTGTCGCCGAAGAGGTAGATGGCGCAGCGCTCGCCGTACACGCACCAGCCGAGGATGGTGGTGTACGCGAACAGGATGCCGCAGAAGGCCACCAGGATGCCGCCGGAGTTGCCCGGCAGGGCGGAGCTGAAGGCCGCCGTGGTCATGTCGGCGCCGGAATAGACCTTGTTGGTGATCGGGTCGATCTTCTGCCACATGTCGGTCACCAGGATGGTGAAGCCGGTCATGGTGCACACCATGATGGTGTCGATAAAGGTGCCGAGCATGCCGATGAAGCCCATGCGCACGGGGTTGTCGGTCACGGCGGTGGCGTGGGCCATGGCCGCGGAGCCGAGGCCCGCTTCGTTGGAGAAGATGCCGCGCGCCACGCCCATGCGCAGGGTCAGCATAACGGTGGCGCCGACAAAGCCGCCGGTGGCCGCCGTGGGCGTAAAGGCTTCGTACACCACCCAGCCGAGCACGCGGGGCAGTTCGCCGAGGTTCATGAAAACCACAACCAGCGACACGAGGATGTAGAACACGCACATGAAGGGCACGATCTTGCCGGCCACTTCGCCGATGCGCTGCACGCCACCCAGAAGAACCAGGCCGGTCATGACGAACATGACGGCGGCGATGACAACCTTGGTCGGGGTGCTGCCGGGCAGGCCGGGGATAACGTCAGCCGCGCCGCGCCAGGAATCGGGCAGGATGTTGATGATGTAACCGGCCACGGCGTTGCCCTGGGTCATGTTGCCGATGCCGAAGCAGGCCAGCGCGCCGAACAGGGCGAAGAGGAAGCCCAGCCAGGCCCAGTGTTTGCCCAGGCCGTTTTTGATGTAGTACATGGGGCCGCCCACGTAGTTGCCCGCGGGGGTCACTTCGCGGTAGTGCACGGCCAGCACGGTTTCGCCGAATTTGGTGGCCATGCCCACCAGGGCGGTGATCCAGATCCAGAACAGCGCGCCCGGGCCGCCCACGCCGATGGCGGTGGCCACGCCCACGATGTTGCCCGTGCCCACGGTGGCGGCAAGGGCCGTCATCAGGGCGTTAAAGGGCGAAATTTCGCCGCCCGCGCCTTCGTCGCCCTTGCGGCCGCGCCACATCATGCGGAAGGCGAAGGGGATGCGCCGGATCGAAAGGAAGCGCAGGCCGAACGTCAGGTAAAGGCCCGTGCCCACAATCAGGACGATGAGGAGCGGCCCCCAGACAATACCGTTCACAATGCCCAGGTATTTCGCAAAAACTTCCAGAAAGGTCATATACGCCCCTTTGATTGAGTGTTGGCCGAAGCCTGTCCGCCAGCATTCCGCCGTTGGCAATAAACCAACGCCGCGCAGCACCGTAATGGAACGCGCCCCTCTCAGGAATGTCGACGCCATGGGCTTCGTGACAAAAGCCGCGGGCCTGATGAAAAAAATCTGCCGAAATATAGGCCCAAGGCGGAAATCATGTCAATAAGTCCGCCCGGATTGGCCCGTTTTTCACGTCTTAAAGGGGCTGCGCAATTAGATTTCTGTTTTCAGCTAGTTACAGGTATTTGATGATTCAAAAGAAGGCGCGTCCGGCAAAGATGGCGCGGAAAGATCCGGCGGCGGGCGGGAAAGGAGCCGCGCCTCAGGCGTCGCGCCCGCCGGAAAGAGGCGTTTTTGCCTCGCCGGCCGCCGCGCGGAGCTGCCCGCAGGCGGCTTCAATGTCCTGTCCCTTGCTCTTGCGCACGATGGCCGTGATATTTTTGGCCCACAGCATCTTCTCAAAGGCCAGCAGGCGTTCGGGCGTGGGCGGGCTGTAGGGCGAGCCGGGCGTGGGGTTGTACGGAATAAGATTGAGTTTGGCCTTGATGCGCGCGCACAGTTTGGCCAGTTGCCTCGCTTCGTCCGGGCCGTCGTTGACGCCGCCGATGACCAGATATTCCAGCGTGATGCGCTCCCTGGTCTTGAGCGGGTAGCTTTCCAGCGCGGCCAGCAGATCGGGCAGGGGCCAGCGCGCGGCCTTGGGCATCAGTCGTTCGCGCAGTTCCTGGGTAGGCGCGTGCAGCGAAACCGCCAGAAAGGCCAGCCCGCTTTCGCCCAGCTCGCGCAGGCCCTTTTCCAGCCCGCAGGTGGACACGGTGATGCGCCGGGCCGAAAACGCCAGCCCGCGCGGGTGGTGCAGCGCGGCCAGCGCGCGCATGACCTCGTCCAGGTTGAGCAGCGGCTCGCCCATGCCCATGAAGACCAGGTTGCGGATAATGGGCCGCTCGGGCTGCGTGTCGCCCAAAAAGGCGCGCGCCACGCGCACCTGGCCCAGAATTTCGGCCATGCTCATGTTGCGCGTAAAGCCCATGGCGCCGGTGCTGCAAAACGTGCAGCCCATGGCGCAGCCCACCTGGGTGGAAAGGCACTGCGTCATGCGCCCGGCGCGGTCGCCCGGGCGCTTGGGCGCGTCGCTGGGGATCAGCACGGTTTCCACGCGCTCGCCGTCCTCAAGGCGCAGCAAAAATTTGATCGTGCCGTCGCTGCTTTCGCGCACCAGTTCGATTTCCGGCAGCGAAACCGTGGCGCATTCCTTCAAACGCGCCCGCGCCTCGCGCGAGATGTCGGTCATCGCGTCGATGTCGCCCACGTTTTTGCGCCATATCCATTGCCAGATCTGTAGCGCCCGGAACCTGGACTCGCCCAGTTCCCGCGCCACAAAATCCTCCAG
>JAVBMS010000049.1:0-22785 GCA_031552135.1 Mailhella sp. | reverse complement strand
CAGATGGTGGCTCTGCCCCCCGCCGGCGCCGCTCTGGTCATGTCCTGCCCGGAGGATCGGAAACAAGAGGTACTGCGTCGCCTGGGCGAAGTGGTGGCCCTGCTGGGGTATGGCCCTTTCATTCCTTTGCGCGGCGTGTCGTGCGGCGATCTGCGGGCGATGGAATCCGTCGCTCCGCTGTGCAGCCTTGAAAACCCCGCTTTCGCTTTTGCCGGCGGGCACGCCCGGCTGCTGCGGGACATCGCGACGCTGTACGGCGACGCCCTGCCCGACGCGAAAGAGGCCGCCCCTTTCCTTGCCGCCGCGATTTCACTGCATACCGGCCTCTCGGGCCTTGCCCGGGGCGAGACGCCCGCCGGCGCCAAAAGACTGCGGTTCCTGGGAACTTTTTTGGCCGAGACGCGGCAATGGAGCGCGGCGTACGGCATTTCGGAAGACCGGCTTATCGCGGCCGTATCCCAGGCCAGGCTTGCGGCGCGGTGTGACGCCGGGGCCATGAACGTTTTTGCGTATGAGCTCGCGGCCGCGTGCCGGGCGCCGGCGAAGCCGGAAAACCCGCCGCCGGCCGTCGGGCTGCACGCCCTTGGCCTTCCCGCCGGGGGGGCCAGGGAAGAGCGCGACTCGCTTGGAAGCATCGCCGTTCCCCTTCATGCGCCGTATGGAGCGCAAACGGAACGAAGCCTGCGCAACTTTGCCGTGGGTGGCGTGCCCATAGGGGGCAACACCAGGTTTGTGCGCGCCATGGGGCTTGTGAAGCTGTGCGCGGTGAGGGCCAATATGCGCATCGGCATGATGGAGCCGCGCAAAGGAGAGGCCATCCGGCAGGCGGCTCTGGAAGTCGCGGAAGGAATGTGGGACGACGCCTTCCCCGTGGACGGGCTGCAGGGCGGCGGCGGCGTGGGCATGAACATGAACGTCAACGAGGTGATCGCCGTCAGGGCTTCCGCGCTCCTGGGGCGAGGGACCGGCATGGGCGAGGTTCACCCCAACGACGACGTAAACATGTGCCACTCCACCAACGATCTTGTTCACACCGCCATGCACATCGCGTTTTGGGATTGGCTGCGGGAAACAGACGCGCGCCTGGAGGCTCTGGGAGCGGCTCTGCGACGGATCGCCGAGGCGCACGAAGACACGGTGAAACTGGGGCGAACCTGCCTTATGGACGCCCTGCCGATCACCGTCGGGCAGCAGTTTTCCGGATACGTCGCCTTTGTGGAGCGACGGCGCAAGGCCTTGGCCGCCCTGGAAAAGCACTGCCTTTCCCTCGGTATGGGGGCCGGCGGCATCGGCACCGGTATCGGTGTCGCTTCCGAATTCCTGGATATTTTTTTTGAAATCCTGTCCGCGGAAAAAAAGATTCCCTTCACCCGAACGGAGAACTTTTTCGATGTCCTCCAGCACAGCGATTTCTATGTCGAGCTTTCTTCACAATTGAAGGCCTGCGCTTGCGGCCTGTCCAGCCTGGCCCGCGACCTGCGCATGATGGGTTCGGGCCCCCGCTCCGGCTTCAATGAAATGACTCTGCCCGCCGTGCAGCCCGGTTCGTCGATCATGCCGGGAAAAATCAATCCGCTCATCCCCGAGTTGATCAACCAGATTGCCTACATCATCTGCGGGAATGACACCGCGGTGTCTATGGCCTCCGAAGGCGGCGACATCGACCTGAATGTGTGGGAGGCCGTTTTCCTGCAATGCATCACCGGCTCGTTTCAGCTTCTGTGC
Source organism: Mailhella sp. (assembly GCA_031552135.1). GTDB lineage: Bacteria > Desulfobacterota > Desulfovibrionia > Desulfovibrionales > Desulfovibrionaceae > Mailhella. The sequence continues at coordinate 21,060 of JAVBMS010000049.1, read as the reverse complement.
AACGGTGTCGACGTCTTCATAACCCGTTGCCTTGACGGGCTGAGAGTCAACAAAGACACCTGCCGTCGGCACGCGGAATCATCGCTCGCTCTGGCCACGGTGATTGCCGAAGTCTTCGGATACAAAAAAGGCGTCGCCATCGCGGCCCTCGCCGCGCAAAAGAACTGCTCCATCAGGGAAGCCGCCCTTGAAGCCGGGCTTCTCGATGCCGCAGCGGCCGAGGTTCTGCTCGACCCCCGCCTGCTGACAAAACGGGACGAGTACGCGAAAGTCGTGGATGCCTTCAGGAAGAGGCTTCGAGGCGACGCCTCCCGGCCTGAAGCGTAACATCGCGCTCTCATTCACTTCCGGCGCTTAAAAATACGGTTGGCAACAGCAAGGGGGGCACGATGGTATCGTGACCCCCTTCGTCGGTGCCGGCAGCGCCCTATGGGCATCCGCAAGGTTTTTCCTTACACCCGTTCCGCCACGAGGCGGGCCATTTCCTTGCCGCCCACGGGTTTGCCGCCGGGGCGCATGATGTCGCCCGTCCGGAATCCTTCGCGCAGCACGACTTTGACCGCGTTTTCCACGGCGTCGGCCGCGTCGGCCATGCCGAAGGAAAGGCGAAGCATCAGGGCCACGGAAAGGATCGTCGCCAGCGGGTTGGCCTTGTCCTGTCCGGCGATGTCCGGGGCGGAACCATGCACCGGCTCGAACAGGCCGATGCCCGCGTCGCCCGTGCCGCTCAGGGAGGCTGAGGGCAACATGCCCAGAGAACCGGCCACGGCGGCGGCTTCATCGGAGAGAATGTCGCCGAAGATGTTGCCGGTGACGATCACGTCAAACTGGCCGGGGTTGAGGATCAACTGCATGGCGCAGTTGTCCACGTACATGTGCGAGAGGGCCACATCGGGGTAGCTCTTGTGCACTTCCTCAACCACGGCGCGCCAGAGCCGGCCCACGACCAGGACGTTGGCCTTGTCCACGGAGCAGAGCTTTTTGTCCCGGGCCCGGGCGGCCTCAAAGGCCACCACGGCGATGCGGCGCACTTCGTCTTCGTAATAGATCATGTTGTTGAAGGCGCACCGTTTGCCGTCGCGGACCTCTTCCCCGGCCGGTTGCCCGAAGTAGACGTCGCCGGTCAGCTCGCGCACCACCAGGATGTCCAGGCCCTTTTCCACCAGATCCGGGCGCAGGCAGGAGAGCGAGGCCAGCTCGGGAAAAACCGTGGCCGGGCGCAGGTTGGCGAACAGGTTCAGCTCCTTGCGGATACCGAGCAGGCCGGCTTCCGGGCGCTTGGCGTTGGGCAGGGTGTCCCACTTGGGGCCGCCCACGGCGCCGAGCAGTACGGCGCCGGCTTTCTTGCAGGCCGCGACGGTCTCGGCGGGCAGGGGGGAGCCGGTGGCGTCGATGGCCGCGCCGCCCATGAGCTGTTCCTCAAAAGTGAAGGTCGCGCCGAATTTCTTTTCCACGGCCTTCAGCACGGAAACGGCCCCGGAGACGACCTCCGGGCCGATGCCGTCGCCGGGCAGGAGCACGATATGCTTGTTCATGAACAATCCTTTTGTTGTCATTCCAGGGAAAATTTCAGGCCGGAAGCGAAAAGGGCGGGAGGCTTTTCGCTCCCGCCCCGCGCCGGCTATGCCTGCAGGCGTTTTTTGACGAATTCCGCCAGGCCGCCGGCATCCAGGATGGCCCGCATGTCCTTGGGCAGGGGCGGGAAGTCGACAACCGCGCCGGTGGTCTTGTCGGTGATCTTTCCGCTGTCGAGGTCCACTTCCAGCTCGTCGCCTTCCTTGAATTGGGCATAGGCGTCACCCACTTCAATGGGCACCAGACCCATGTTGAAGGCGTTACGGTAGAATATCCGCGCGAAGCTGTGCGCGATGACCACGGGAATACCGGCGCCGGTCATGGAAATGGGCGCGTGCTCACGCGAGGAGCCGCAGCCGAAGTTGCGGCCGGCCACCCTGACGGAAGCGCCGGGGACCACCTTTTTGATCCAGTCCGTGTCCATGCCTTCCATGCAGTGGCTGCCGAGTTCCTTGGGGTCGGTCGTCACCAGGAAGCGGGCCGGGATGATCGCGTCCGTATCGATATGATCGCCCACGACAAGGGCTTTGCCTGTGTATTTCATTGTTCGCTCCTACAGGGAGGCCGGCCCGGCGATGACGCCGGCCACGGCCGTGGCGGCCGCGACGGCCGGGTTGGCGAGGTAGACTTCGGACTCCAGGCTGCCCATGCGGCCCTTGAAGTTCCGGTTGGTGGTGGCCAGCGCGCGCTCGCCGGCGGCCAGAATGCCCAGGTGCCCGCCCAGGCACGGCCCGCAAGAGGCCGGGCCGACCACGCAGCCGGACTCCATGAAGGTCTCGATCAACCCTTCCTTCAGGGCCTGCTTCCAGATGCCCGGCGTGGCGGGCAGGACGATGCAGCGCAGGCCTTTCTTGACCTTGCGGCCTTTCAGGATCGCGGCCGCCACGCGCATGTCCTCGATGCGCCCGTTGGTACAGGAACCGATGATCACCTGGTTCACGGACACGTTCTTCACGTCCGAGACCGGCTTGACGTTCTCGGGCAGGTGCGGGCAGGCCACCAGGGGCTCCATGTTCGTGACGTTCAGGAACAGGTGCTGCTCGTAGGTCGCGCCGGGGTCGGCCGCCAGGGGTTTGTCGTTCGGCCGGCCGGCGGTCTTGGTGTAAGCCAGGGTTTTATCGTCCACGGCAAAGAGCCCGGCCTTGCCGCCGGCCTCGATGGCCATGTTGGCCATGGTCATGCGGCCTTCGACGGAGAGACCTTCAATGGTTTCGCCGTCGAACTCCAGGGCTTTGTAGCGGGCGCCGTCCACGCCGGTCTTGCCGATGGTCCAGAGGATCAGATCCTTGCCGCCGACATGCTCCGGCAGCTTGCCGGAAACGGTCACCCGGATGGTTTCCGGCACCTTGAACCAGCTTTCGCCCAGGGCCATGCCGCCTGCCACGTCCGTGGAGCCCATGCCCGTGGCGAAGGCCCCGATGCCGCCGTACGTGCAGGTGTGGGAATCCGCGCCGATGACCAGATCGCCGGGGCCGACCAGGCCCAGTTCGGGCAGCAGGGCGTGTTCCACGCCGGCGTCGCCGCCCTCGAAGTAATGGACGATGCCGTATTCGGCCGCGAACTCGCGCACGCCTTTGACCTGCTCGGCCGAGGCAATGTCTTTCTGCGGGGTGAAGTGGTCCATGACCAGGGCGACCCTGGCGCGGTCAAAAACCTTTGCGGCGCCCATTTTACGAAGGGATTTGATGGCCAGGGGCGCGGTGATATCGTTGGCCAGCACCATATCCAGCCGGCAGTTGACGATGCGGCCGGCTTCGACCTCCGCTTCATCCACCGGGTTGACGGCATGGGCCGCGAGAATTTTTTGGGCAAGTGTCAGAGCCATATGGGCAATCTCCTGTGCGGGGTGGTGTTCGCGTCACGGGCGGACGGGGCGGGGCAAGTGTTCGCCGCCCCGCCCGAAGGCATACGCCCGTTCTCAATTTTCTTCAACGCTCGACATAGAGCCTGTTCAGGGCGTTCAGGTAGGCGCGGGCGCCGGCGATGAGTATGTCCGGGTCCGAACCCCGGCCCACGGCATTCTTGGCGCCGTCTTTCAAGCGAACGGTCACTTCGCCCTGGGCGTCGGTGCCGCCGGTGATGGCGTTCACCGAATATTGCTCAAGCTCGGGGGTTTTGCCCGAAATTTGGTCGATGGCCTTGAACACGGCGTCCACGGGGCCCACGCCGAACGCGGCCGTGCGGCACTCTTCGCCGTCCTTTTCCAGAACCAGCATGGCCGAGGGCGGCACGCCGGTGTCGGCGCTGTGCACGGCCAGGTGGACCAGGCGGTACTTGTCCGGAATGCGGTAAACCTCTTCGAGCACCAGCGCCTCCACGTCCTCGTCGAAGATTTCCTTCTTCTTGTCCGCAAGGCGCTTCATGGCTTCAAAAACCACATCAAGGCGCTCGGCGTCAAGCTGGTAGCCCATGCTTTCCAGCTTGGCCTTCAGGGCGTTGCGGCCGGAATGCTTGCCCATGACGATGGCGTTGTCGGCCAGGCCCACGGATTTGGGGGTCATGATCTCGTAGGTTTCCGGGTTGGCCAGCACCCCGGCCTGGTGGATGCCCGACTCGTGCGCGAAGGCGTTGCCGCCCACAATGGCCTTGTTGGCCGGGATGGGCTGGCCGATGATCATGGAGAGCATGCGGCAGGAGGGGTAGATCTGCTCGGCGCGGATGCGCGTGTCGAGCTGGAAGAAATCGTTGCGCACGCGCAGGGCCATGACCACTTCTTCCAGCGAGGTGTTGCCCGCGCGCTCGCCGATGCCGGAGAGCGTCACTTCGGCCTGCCGGGCCCCGGCGCGCAGCGCGGCCAGGGTGTTGGCCGTGGCCAGACCCAGATCGTTGTGGCAGTGCACGCTGAAGACGGCCTTATGCGCGTTGGGCGTGTGCTCGATCACGTAGCGCACCAGCTCGGCGTAGGCGTCGGGCACGGCGTAGCCCACGGTGTCGGGCAGGTTGACCACCACGGCGCCGGCGTCGATGACGGCGGTGGCCACGGTGACGAGAAAGTCGGGGTCGGAGCGCGAGGCGTCCTCGGCCGAAAATTCCACGTTGGGCGTGTACGACGCCGCGCGCCGCACGCCGGCCACGGCCATGTCCAGCACCTGCTGCGGGCTTTTGCGCAGCTTGTGCTCCATGTGGATGGGCGAGGTGGCGAGGAAGGTGTGGATGCGCGGGGCGGCGGCGAGGCGGATGGCGTCCCAGGTGCGGTCGATGTCGGCGTCGTTGCAGCGGGCCAGGCCCGCGACCTCCATGTTTTTGACCGCCCCGGCGATGGCCTTGACGGCGTCGAAGTCGCCCTGGCTGGACGCGGGAAAGCCCGCCTCAATGCAGTCCACGCCCAAGATTTCCAGTTGCTGGGCGAGGCGCACTTTTTCCTGAAGGTTCATGGTGGCGCCGGGGCTTTGCTCGCCGTCGCGCAGCGTGGTGTCGAAAATACGGATAATGTCGCTCATAGGGAATCCTTAAAAAACAGCGCCGGGAGGTGGCGCCGCCAACCCCCCGGCTCAAGGCCATGCGGCGGCGCCGTCAGCTTTGCAGGTGGCGCAGGATCTGGCGGTTGCGCCGCGGCAGCAGGATGTAGGTGTACAGGATGCCGGACAGGATGTAGCCGAGCAGGAGCAAAAAGAGCAGGCGCGGCATGGAAAACAGGCCGACAAAGACCAGAAGGGCGGCCACGAGCGTGCGGAAGGGGTGGGCGCGCAAAAAGCCGAATTCCTTGAAGGAAAAATAGCGCACGCGGCTGACCATGAGCAGCGGCACGGTAAAGGCCAGCCCGAGGGTGATCACGCCGAGGTGCTGGGCCAGGGGCGCGGGCAGAAACGGCGCAAACAGCACAAAGGTGGCCATGGTGCAGCCGGACGCCGGGCTGGGCAGGCCGACAAAGAAGCGCTTGGATGTTGTGGAAACGCCCACGTTGAAGCGCGCCAGGCGCAGCGCGGCGCAGGCCACAAAAAGGAAGGAGGCCGCGATGCCGAGCCGCCCGAAGTCTTGCAGCTGCCAGGCCCAGGCCAGGATGCCCGGCGCGGCCCCAAAGGCCACGGCGTCGGCCAGGGAGTCGTACTCGATGCCGAACTGGCTGGCCGAGCCCGTCAGCCGGGCCACTTTGCCGTCCAGGCCGTCCATGAGGCCGCTGAACAGGATGGCGATGGCGGCGGATTCCGGCCGGCCGGAAACCGCCAGCAGCATGCTGAGGAAGCCCGCAAAAAGGCTCGCGGTGGTGAACAGATTGGGCAGGATGTAGATCCCGCGAGGAGTGGGACGCTGCGGATCGCGCATTCTCGTTCCTTAGGCCTCGGAAGGTGCGTCGGACGTGCGGGCAATGACGGTCTGCCCCGCGAAAACGTGCTCGCCTATGCCGACGGCCGGACTATAGCCCTGGGGCAGGTAGAGGTCAACGCGCGAGCCGAAGCGGATCATGCCGAAACGCTCGCCGCGGGCCAGAACGTCGCCCGGCTCGGCGCGCGGCGAGATGCGCCGGGCCACCAGGCCCGCAATCTGCACAAACGACCAGTTTTCGCCCTGGGCGTCGCGCACGCTCCAGGCGCAGCGCTCGTTGTCGCGCGAGGCCTTGTCCCACGCGGCGTTAAAGAACGCGCCGGGTTCGTAGGCCTGATCGGCCACCGTGCCCGCCACCGGGCTGCGGTTCACATGGACGTTGAACACGTTCATAAAAATCGACACGCAGACCCGCGGCTCGTGGCAGAAGGGATCCTCGCGTTCCGCGATGCGGATGATTTTGCCGTCGGCCGGGCTGACCGCCACGCCTTCGGCCGTGGGCACGGCCCGTTCGGGATCGCGGAAAAAATGCAGGGCGAAGGCCGTCAGGATCAGGGCCGCAAAAGCAAGCACATCCCAGTCCAGCAGGGCGAAGGTCAGGGTGATCAGCGTCAGCAGGCCGAGGCACGGCCAGCCTTCTGGGGCCAGTCCCGTGGTGACTTTGCGCATGGTATGCTCCTCCGGCGGCTTTGGCTTCCGCCGTGATAATTATGACTCTTTCATCCGGCGGCGTTGGCGTCAAGCGAATCGTCAGAAGCGGCGTCAAGCGCCTCGTGCACGGCGCGCGTGGCGGCCTCGGGCAGCGGGAAGCCCGTCCAGAGGATGAACTGCGCGTCGGCCTGGGCCAGGAACATGGCGCGGCCGTCCAGCGCTTGCCAGCCTGCGGCGCGGGCCGCGTCAAGAAAGGGCGTGGCGTGGTAGATCACGTCGTAGGCCAGGGAAGCGGGCGTTGCGGGGGGGAAGGCATCCAGCGGCGAAGCCTGGCCGTCCGCGCCCGAACTCAGGCCCACAGGCGTGGTGTTGACGATGAGATCGGCCGCGATGTGGCGCCGCGCCCAGGGCAGCGCGGCCACGCGGGGGGGCGTGCCCTGCGTCTCGCGCGCGGGGCGCACGGCCGCGATCAGGGCTTCGGCCTGCTCCACGCGGCGCGCGGCCACCTGGATGCTTTCCAGGCCGGGCAGGGCCAGCAGGCCCGAAAGCGCGGCCCGGGCCGCGCCGCCCGCGCCCAGAATCAGGGCGGAACGATACGGGGAGGAGGGGAGGGAAGGCCGCCGCAGCAGCGGGGCCAGAAAGCCCTCGGCGTCGGTATTGTGGCCGATCAGGTCGGGGCCGTCCCAGTACAGGGTATTGACCGCGCCCACGCGTTCGGCCAGCGGGGTGAGGCGATCCGCCAGCGGCAGGATGGCTTCCTTGTGCGGCAGAGTGACGCAGGCCCCGGCCATGCGCAGCAGGCGGAAGGCACGCACAAAATCGGGCAGATCGTCTTTGGCGATGCGCCAGGGCAGCAGCGCGGCCGGCAGCCCCCAGGCCCGGAACGCCGTGTTGTGCAGCAGCGGGCTCAGGCTGTGGGACACGGGGTCGCCGATGACCCCGTAGAGTTTCATATTGAGCTTGTCCATACGGGATACAACGTTACGGGACACGGCGTTCTATCGCGCCGGCTTCACGCTTCCGGAAATCCTGCGCGGGACGGCCGGCTCAGTTCGCGTCTTTCCGGCGCTGGATGACCACGCGCTTGAGCGCGCCTTCGCCCGCGCTGTGGGTCTGCACCTCGGGATCTTCCTGCAGCGTCATGTGGATGACGCGGCGCTGATAGGCGCTGAGCGGCTTGGTGGACATGGGCTTGCCCGTGGCGCGCACCTTGTCGGCCAGGCCGAGCGCCAGATCCTTGAGGCGGGAATCCTGGCGGGAGTGATAGTCTCCGGCGTCCACCTGCACGCGCACCTGCGCGCCCATGGCCCGGCTGACCATGCGCGCGGCGAGATACTGGACGGCGGCCAGATTCTGCCCCTCGCGGCCGATCAAAAGGCCGGTGTCCTCGCAGTCGATGCGCACCTGGACGCGTTCGTCGGCCACGCGCACTTCCACCGGGGCTTCGCCCACGATGGGCCGGACAAGGCCCAGCACCATGTCGGCGCTGACCTGACGCAGCTTGTCCTGATCGAGGTCGGCCAGGGGAACGCGGGGCACGGCCATTTCGTGCATGTCGGCGTCGGCGTCGCCCTGCTCGGAACGTTCGGGGCGCGGGGCGCCGCCGCGCGGGGGCCGGGCCCGGCGGCTCTGGGCTTCGGCGGTTTCCTGCTGGGGAGCGGCCTTGGGGCGGCGCTGGCGGGCTTCGTCCCGGGCTTCCGGCTGGGTGTCCGGTTGGGCCTCCGCTTGAGTTTCCGCCGGGGCGTCGCCGTCCCGGGCGCTCTGGAGGTCGGGGCCTTCGGCCTGCGCTTCGGGCTCGGCGTCGTCGGTTCTGGCCGGGCGGGCATCCGCCTTGCGGCCCCGCGAGCGGCGGCCCTTGGAGCGCTCGCCGCTTTCGGCCGGGGCGTCCGCCTGCGCGCCGTCCGGCTGGACGCGGCTTTCGGCGCTTTCAGGCGCGAGGTTTTCGGCCGTTTTTTCGCCTTCGGCCTTGCGGCCGCGCTCGGGCAGGACGGCGCGGCGCGCGCGGATTTGGGCCTTGCGCGCGCCCACTATGCCGAAAATGCCGCTTTTGGCGTCCGCCACGATGTCGATTTCCAGTTTTTCGCGCGGGGCATCGTAATAGGCGCAGGCGTCGGCTATGGCGGCGTCCAGCGTCTTGCCCTGGAATTCTTTATATTCGCTCATGAAAACTTCCTTTTAGGGGCCCTGATCGGGAGGTCAGGCGCGGCGCAACGTCCACGACTGCTGCACGATGGCCAGGATATTGCTGCACGTCCAGTACAAAACCAGACCGGAAGGGAAGTTGATGCACATCACGCCGAAAATGAGCGGCATCAGCATCATCACCTTGCGCTGCGTGGGGTCGCCCATGGCCGGGGCCAGCCACTGCTGCAGGAACATGGTGGCGCACATGAGCACGGGCGTGATATAGAACGGATCTTTGGCCGAAAGGTCGGCCAGCCAGACGATGTCGGTAAACGGCAGGTGGGAGATGAACGAGGCGTGGCGCAGCTCGATGGAGTGCAAGAGCGCCTGGTACAGCGCCACGAACACCGGAAGCTGGACAAGCAGCGGCAGGCAGCCGCTTGCGGGGTTGACGCCGTAAGTCTTGTACAGGCGCATGGTTTCGCGGCCCAGCTCTTCCTTGTTTTTGCCGTACTTTTCCTGCAACTGGGCCATCATGGGCTGGAGCTTCTTCATCTGCTCCATGGACTTGTAGCTCTTGCGCATCAGCGGCCAGAACAGCGCCTTGATCAGCACGGTGAGCAGGATGATCGCCACGCCCCAGTTGACCACGATGCTCTGGAAAAACGAAAGCAGCCACAGCAGCGGCAGGGCCAGAATGGTGAACATGCCCATGTCGATGGCGTTGCCGAGGTGGGCGGCCTGCAAAAGATCTCTGTCCTTGGGGCCGAGCCACCAGCCGTTTTCCACGGTGACGGGCGTGCCGGGCACAAGCGAAATATCCGCCGTTTCCACGCCCGCGCGCCATACATGGCCCACAATCCGGCCCTTGAACACGGAGTTCGTGTCCTTGGCCGGGATGATGGCGCTGAGGAAGTAGTTGCTCATCATGCCCGCCCAGTTGATGGGGCCGGAAGTCATGATGCCTTCGTTGCGCAGCTCTTTGTCGCTGTTTTCGCGCTTGAGCGAGCCGTCCAGCACCCAGGCCATGCCCATGGGGTCGAAGCTCGAGTCGCTGGCGAAGGGCGAAGCCGCCAGCATGGAGGTCAGGCGCACGAGCGTGGCCGTGTTTTGCGCGGCCAGGGTCACGCTTTCGTCGATCAGGTAGGTGTCGGCATGAAAGGTGAGCGTGCGCGTGATGCGGATGCCGTTCACTTCGCCTTCAAACGTCAGGGTTCCGGTCTTGCCGGCGGCGAGGGAAAGATCGTCGCCGCTGAAGCCCCAGTCGCCCACGTTCCACGAGGGCTGGCCGTTGAGCAGCAGGCCCATGGGCGTTTGCGCCGCGGCGTCGGGCGAAACCATGTTGAACGGCGGCGAATTGTCTTCCACCCCGGCGGCGTATTTTTTGAGCGCGAACGACTGCAGCACGCCGCCGCCGCTGTGCAGCACGGCGGTGTAAAGCGGCGTGTCCACGCGCACCTCGCGGCCCTCGGAAGGGGCGAAGCGCGGCGCGGGCGGCGCGGCATCGGGCAGGGGGGCGGGGGCCGCCGCCTGCGGCGCGGGAGCGGTTTCTTCCACCGCGACGGGTTCGGGAATCCAGCCCATATACTGGGCAAGATACTGCCAGCCGACCAGCAGGCCGAAGCAGAGCAGCGTGGCAAGCAAAAGGCGCTTATTGGAGTCCATGATCATCCTGATGCCCGGCAAAAGACGCGGGGCGCGTAGCGGTGGAACGCAAAGGTACGGGGTCGAAGCCGCCGGGATAGCCGGGGTGGCAACGGGCCAGACGTTTGGCGGCCAGCCAGAGCCCGCGCAGCGGGCCGTGAACGGCGATGGCCTCCATGGCGTAGGTGGAGCAGGAAGGGTAATAACGGCAACGGTGCGGCAAAAGCGGCGAAATACAGAGCTTGTACACGCGGATGGGCAAGATGAGGATCCGCTGCGCCGCTGTCATGCCGGGTCTCCGTGCCTGGGTTCGCCCTGGGCCGGGGCGGGCGCTTTGCCGCGCCCAAGCGCGCCGAGAAGCGGGCCCAGATCGCGTTCGACCAGGGCCAGACTGATGCTGTCGGCGCGCAGATGGCGTTTTGGCGTGACCACAATGTCCATGGCGGGCATGTCGTGCTGGCGGAGACGAAAAAATTCCCGCAGCACCCGTTTGATGCGGTTGCGCTCGACCGCGTTGCCGCATTTGCGCGTCACGGCCAAGCCCAGCCGCCCTTCCTTCTCGCCGTCCGCCCGCGCCGAAGGGTCGCGCTTGAGGCTGAAAACCACAAAATAGCGCGTATGGTGGCGTTTGCCCTTGTCGTAGCAGGCGGTGTATTCCGCCCGCCGGGTGAGTTTGCGGCTTTTGGGCCAGGTCAGGGCAGCCATGCGTCCGGCGGGATGGGCGGATTAACGAAATAAAAGGGCGCGGGAAAAACCCGGCCCTGGCCATTTCCGTCAAAAGCCGGATGGCTCCGGCTTAAATGCTCTGCCGTTAGGCGGAGAGACGCTTGCGGCCCTTGGCGCGGCGACGGCTGAGCACGGCGCGGCCGTTGGCGCTGCTCATGCGGGCGCGAAAGCCGTGGGTGCGTTTCCGGCGGATTTTGCTGGGCTGGTAGGTTCTTTTCATGGCACAAGGCTCCTCTCAGGTATTGGAACGGAAAGATATAGCTTCTCCCCCCGCCTGCGTCAAGGCAATTTTGGACGGCAAAGGGCGGGGCAAAAGGCCCGCCCAAAACCCTCCCCCGCCACCCAAAACCTTTTAATAGGGGGCGAGCTTCAGGCCTGATAACAATGCTACGGCGCGGGCAGGGGCGGCGGCACAGGGGCCGCGGCCGCCGCGGGAGCGGGCAGGCCGACCGGAGCGGCCGCGCTTGCGGGCGGCGCGGGGGGCACGGCGGGAACCGCCGCCGGAATGGCGGGCGTGGTGTCGGAAAGCGCCGGGGCCGGGCAGGGCGCGACGGTCTGCGCGACAGGCGCGGCCTGGGGCGCAGTCTGGGGCACGGCCTGCGCGGCGGGCTTGGGCGTTGGCCTGGGGGCCGGCTTGGGCGCGGGCTTGGGCGCGGCGCGCACAAGCGGGGCCAGTTCCGCGTGCGCGGCCGGATCCGGGCCCTTGATGCCCTGCGGCGCATAGGCGTGCTTGCGCGGCACATAATATTCCCACACCGAGACAATGTCGCGCGGGTCGGCGTACAGGCGCGGGCCGGTGGTTGTGGGCGCCGCCGTGCTTGCCGTGGAAACCGGCGCGACGCCGCCGCTCATTTCCTGCGTGGCGGAGGAGGCGGGCGGCGGGGGGGGCGTCATGGCTGTTGTGGCCAGGGGCGCGGATTCCGCCGCAACCGCCGGCGAATAGGGCTGCTCGGCCAGCGGCTTGACCACCACGGCCGAAGGCGCGGCCGCCGCCGTGGCTTTGGGCGCGGGTTTGGGCGCGGCTTTGGCGGCCGTGGCCGGTTTCGGCTCAAGGACGATGACGGGCGAGAGCTTTTCGTCGCTGACTTCGCCGGGCGCAGGTTCGCGGCAGATCAGGGTGCGGACGTTGCCCGCGCTGTCCTGCACGCGCAGCACCGTGGTTTCGTCGGCGGCAAAAGCCGGGGCCGTGAAAAACGGCAGGCAGGCCGCCGCGAGGGCGATGGCAATGGTTGTATGGCGCATGATGCCTCCCGCTCCGGGCCGTGTGGATCGCAACACCGGAGCTACAGGCCGTATCGGCGGCCCGGCGCGAAGCTTTAGGGCTTGCCGCCCGCGAACCGGGGGACGCCCCCCCCCCATAAGGGCGAAGCGGCATGGAGGGGTCTGGGGGGATCATCCCCCCAGGCGGGGTCTGGGGCGGCAGCCCCAAGAAAGGGGCCGGGCTACGGCATGATCTGGGTGCCGATGCCCTCGTCGGTCAGAAGTTCGAGCAAGAGGCAGTTTTCCACCCGGCCGTCCACGATGGTGACGCGTTCCACCCCGGCCCGCAGGGCGTCCAGCGAGCAGTGCAGCTTGGGGATCATGCCGCCGGAGATGGTGCCGTCGGCCTCCAGGCGCGCGGCGTCGCCCGCGGCGATGAAGGGGATCAGGTTTTTGGAGGAATCGAGAATGCCCGCCACGTCGGTGAGCAGCAAGAGGCGTTTGGCCTTGAGGGCGCCGGCCACGGCTCCGGCCACGGCGTCGGCGTTGATGTTGTAGGTGCGGCCGTTTTCGTCCACGCCCACCGGGGCGATCACGGGCACAAACTGGTCGCGGATCAGCGAGTGCAGCAGCTGGATATTGACGCGGGTGACCTCGCCCACGTTGCCGAGGTCGATGATTTCGGGCGGCAGATCGCCGCGCGCCACCGTCATGGCCAGCTTGCGCGCCGAAAGCAGCAGGCCGTCCTTGCCCGAAAGGCCCACGGCCTGGGCCCCGGCCTGGTTGAGCTGGTTGACGATGTCCTTGTTGACCGAGCCCACCAGCACCATTTCGACCACGTTCATGGTGGCGTCGTCGGTGACGCGCTGGCCCTGGCGGAACTCGGACTTGATCTCCAGCTTGTTCAGCATGGTGTTGATCTGGGGGCCGCCGCCGTGCACAACCACAGGATGGATGCCCGCCAGCTTGAGCAGGGCCACGTTGAGGGCGAAGGCCGCCTTCAGCGCGTCGTCGGTCATGGCGTGCCCGCCGTATTTGATCACGATGATTTTGTTATGATAGGCGCGCAGATAGGGCAGACTTTCGATAAGCACGCGCGACTGCGTTTGCGCGCGCGAGACGGCCTGGCTCTCCATGACGGAACCCCCATTTAGAGTTGCCTAAAAGGCGGCGACAGGATATGTGGAAAGGCGATCCGGCGCAAGCCGGACTTAACATCTGGAGGAATTATGTTCACATCCCTGGCTTATGCGGCAGCCCCCCAGGCCGGCGCCGGCGCTACGGGCGGCGGCGGCCTGCTTGGTTTTCTGGTGCCCATGGTGCTTATGTTCGCGGTTTTTTACTTTTTGCTCATCCGGCCGCAGCAAAAGCGCGCCAAACAGCAGCGCGCCATGCTTGAAGGGCTGCAGAAGGGCGATTACGTGCTCACGTCCGGCGGTCTTCTGGGCCGTATCGTGGATGTGGAAAACGACATCCTCACGCTGGATCTCGGCGACAGCAAGGTTCGCATGCCGCGCGGCTTCGTTAATGGAACCTACGATCCCAAGGCGCTGGAAAAGGTCGCTTCCAGCAATCCCGCGGAAAACAAATAGCGTTTCCCTTTTGTCACCATGTCCAAGGATCGCCCATGAAATCGCTGAAATGGCGCCTGGCCCTTTCCGCCGTGGCGCTGGCGGCGGCATTGTTCTATGCCGTGCCCAATCTTCCTCTTGTCGCCAATTCGCCGCTCGGCGCCCTGCTGCCCCAGGCCCGGATCAACCTCGGCCTTGACCTCAAGGGCGGGATACACCTGACCCTGGGCGTGGATATGGACAAAGCCGTGCAGAACGCGCTGTCCGTGGCCGGGCAGGACATCCGCGAGCGCGCGGGCGGAGAGGGCATCACCGTGCTCAAGCCCCGGCTCAACGCCAAGGGCGAGCTGGAGATCATCCTGCCGAAGCCCGAACAGGGCGACGCCTTTGCCAAGCTGCTGGCCACCACGCACGGCGACCTGGAAACGACGTCGACGGCGGACGGCGCGAACGGCCGGGTCTACACGCTGGCGCTTACCGCCCCGGCCTACAAGCAGCTCGAAACCATGACCATGGAGCAGGTGATCCGCACCATCCGCAGCCGTATCGACCAGTTTGGCGTGGCCGAGCCCGATATCCGCCGCCAGTCCGACAACCAGGTGCAGGTGCAGCTTCCCGGCATGACCGACACGGCCCGCGCCGTGCAGCTTGTGGGCCAGACCGCGCACCTGGAGTTCCATCTGGTGCGCGACGATGTGGACCCCCGCGCCGTGATCATGCCTCCGGGCACGGCCCTGTATCCTTCCATGGAAAAGGGCGCCAACGGAGCGGGCTCCATGCTGCTGGACACTACGCCGCTCATGGGCGGCGAAAACATCACCGACGCCCGGCCCGCGTTTGACGACAAGGGCCAGGCTTATGTGTCGCTGGAGTTCAACTCCGCCGGGGCCGCGCAGTTTGAGCGCGTCACGGGCGAAAACGTCCATCGCCGCATGGCCATCGTGCTGGACGGCAAGGTGTATTCCGCGCCGCAAATCCAGGATCGCATCGCCGGGGGCCGGGCCAGCATTTCGGGCCGCTTTACCGTGGAACAGGCGCAGGACTTGGCCATTGTGCTGCGCGCCGGCTCGCTGCCCGCGCCGGTCACCGTGCTGGAAGAGCGCACCGTGGGCCCCTCGCTGGGCCAGGCTTCGATCGATAGCGGCATTCTGGCCGCCGTGGTGGGCGCTTTGGCCGTGGTGGTGCTGATGCCGCTGTATTACGGCCTTTCGGGCATCATTGCCGACGTTATGCTGTGCTTCACCATCACGCTGCTGCTGGCGGGCATGACGGGCTTTGGCGCTACGCTCACCCTGCCGGGCATCGCGGGCATCGTGCTGACCATCGGCATGGCCGTGGACGCCAACGTGCTGATTTACGAGCGCATCCGCGAGGAGATAAAAAAGGGCCTCTCGCCCAGGGAGGCGGTGCATCTCGGTTTCAGCCGGGCCAGCATGTCGATCACCGACTCCAACCTCACCACCATCATCGCGGCGGCCATTTTGTACCAGTTTGGCACCGGGCCCATACGCGGCTTTGCCGTGACGCTGACGCTGGGCATCATCGCCTCCATGTTCACGGCGGTTTTCGTCTCCCGCGCGGTTTTTGAATTTTGGATGGAGCGCAACCACGGCGCGCGCATCAGCGTGTAATCGGAGCATATATGGCACTCACCCTGATCAAGAAAACAACGAACTTCGATTTTGTGGGCATACGCCGCTACGCCTACGTTCTCTCCTGGCTGATTGTCGCCGTGGGCCTCGTGGCCCTGTTCATGCGCGGCGGCCTGCGCTACGGCGTGGACTTCGCGGGCGGCGTGGTGGTGCAGGTGCAGTTCAGCCAGCCCGTGGAAGACGAAGTGGTCAAAAAGGCGCTGGACGGCATAGACCTGCCCGGCCTCATCGTGCAGGAAATCGGCGACGACGGGCGCGACTACATGCTGCGCTTTTCCACCCCGGAAGGCGAAAACGCCCCCTCCTCCAGCGAACTGCGCGAGGCCGTGACCTCGGCCCTGCAAAGCCGCCTGCCCGACAACCCCGCCAGCATTGAGCGCCTGGAAATGGTCGGCCCCAAGGTGGGCGCGGATCTGCGCAACATGGCCGTGGAGGCGCTTTTTTACTCCGTGCTGCTCATCACGGTCTACATTTCCGGCCGCTTCGAGCACAGCTGGCTGCTGGCCGGCGGGCTGGCCGCCGTGCTGTGGGGCGTGGTGTTCCTGGTGGGCTGGCTGGGCTTCAACCGCCTGTGGGGCGTGGGCGCGGCCATGCTCATCACCGTGCTCATGACCTGGCGCTTCCGGCTCAACTTTGCGCTGGGGGCCATCGTCTCGCTGATGCACGACGTGGCGCTCACCATCGGCATGCTGCTGGTGCTGGACAAGGAAATCGACCTCAACATCATCGCCGCCCTGCTGACCCTGGTGGGCTATTCGCTCAACGACACGATCATCGTGTTCGACCGCATCCGCGAAAACCTGCGCAACATCCCGCTCGGCAAAGCCCTGAACGAGCTGCCGGGCATGGACGTGATCATCAACGACAGCATCAACCAGACCCTGAGTCGCACCATCCTGACCTCGGGCACCACGCTCATGGCCTGCCTGGCCCTGTACCTGCTTGGCGGCAGCGTGATCCACGACTTCGCCCTGACTATCGTGATCGGCGTGGTGGTGGGCACCTATTCGTCCATCTTTGTGGCCAGCCCCATCCTGCTGGAATTTGGCGACACCGCGCTGTACCGCAGGAACCAGAAAGAAACGGAAGCCTACGAGCGCCCCGGCGAACACGGCGTGGTGTAAGGAGAGCACATGGATTTTATCGACCGCGTCCGCTGGTTTTTCAACAAGCCCACACGGGCTGAACGCGACAGGCAAAAGCTCAACCTGCAACTCGACGCCCGGCTTTTCAGCGACATGTGCCTCACCCTGCACAAGGAAGCGCCCAAGGATTCGCCGCTGCTTGTCATGGACGTGCGCATTCTCTTTGAAGAAAAAAAGCCCTACGAGCTGGAATGCCACGTCAAGCGCTCCACGGGCAAAAACGTGCGCTTTGCGCCGTCGCCCGAGGCCGAGGAACGGCTTTTCACCGCGCTGGACAAGCTCCGCGCCTCCATGGAGGAACAGAAGCAGCCCCGCTGGAAGGGCTGCAAATTGACCGTGGACGTGCCCGGCGACAAGTATAACGTCGATTTTCGCTACTGATTCCGGGGGCAGGGCATGACCTGTCTGCTGCGCGGCGGCCTGGTGGTGACCATGAACCCCGGCCGCGACATCCTGAACGCGGATATTCTGATCCGGGGCGATCGCATCGCAGCGATCGGCCCCGCGCTTCCTCTCCCGCCTGACGCCGAACTGGTGGACGTTGCGGGCCGCGTGATCCTGCCCGGCCTTGTTCAGGCCCACATGCACGTCACCCAGGCGCTGTTCCGGGGCCTGAGCGACGATCTGGCGCTGATGGACTGGCTGGAGCGCCGCACCTGGCCGCTGGAAGGCGCGCATACGGCCGAGAGCAACGCCGTGTCCGCCCGGCTGGCCGCGGCCGAATTGATCCGCTCCGGCACCACGTCCGTTATCGACATGGGCACGGCCCGCCACGAGGACGCCATTTTTGAAACCATGCGCGACGTCGGCCTGCGCGGGCTGTTCGGCAAATGCATGATGGACGGGGGCGGTTCGGCCGTGGCCGAAGACGCCGACGCCTGCCTGCGCGAAACCGAGCGCCTCATCCGCAACTGGCACATGGCCGCCGGCGGCCGCATCCGCTACGCCGTGGCCCCGCGCTTCGTGCCGTCCTGTTCCGAAAAACTGCTCTTTGCCGCGCGCGATCTCGCCCGCGCCAACGGCCTGCGCATCCACACCCACGCCTCGGAAAATCTGGGCGAAATCGCCCTGGTCGAAGCGCAGCGCCACATGCGCAACATCGCCTATCTGCACAAAATAGGCTATACCGGCGAAGACGCGCTGATCGCCCACTGCGTCTGGCTGGACAACGACGAGCTGCGCATTCTGGCCGACACCGGCTCGCATGTGCTGCACTGCCCGTCGTCCAACACCAAGATGTCGTCGGGCTTCGCGCCGGTGGTCGAGCTGCGCGCCGCGGGCGTCAACGTGGCGCTGGGCCTGGACGGCGCGCACAACCACATGGACGGCTTTATGGAAATCCGCCAGGCCTCCATCCTGCAAAAGGCCCGGCTCAACGATCCGCTGGCCCTGCCCGCGCCGGAGGCCCTGGAAATGGCCACGCTGGCCGGTGCGGCCGCGCTGGGGCAGGCGGACGATCTCGGCTCGCTGGAGCCGGGCAAAAAGGCGGATCTGGTGGTGCTGGATCTCGACATGCTGCACAGCCTGCCCGCCGTGGGCCGCGACCCCGTGGGCCGCATCGTCTACCAGGCCACGCGCGAAAACGTCACCCACACCATGGTGGACGGCGTGTTTTTGTACCGCGACCGGCGCTTCACCACGCTGGACATCGCCCAGACCCTGCGCGACGCCGAGCGCCTGTGCGCCGCAACCGCCGCGCGGGCCGGGCTGTTTTTTCCCTCCTCTTCTTCCTAAGGATACCGCCATGCTTGACCTGAAATTATTGCAAAAACAGCCCGAAGTGGTGGCCGCCGCGCTGGCGGCCCGGCGTTCGCCGATCAAGATCGAGGAATTTCTGGACATGGACGGCCGCCGCCGCGCCGCCCTGGCCGAAGTGGAAGCGCTCAAAAGCCGCCGCAACAGCGAATCGGCCGAGGTGGCCCGCCGCAAAAAGGCCGGCGAGCCCTGCGACGCGCTGGTGGCCGAACTGGGCGCGCTTTCGGACAGGATCCGCGAACTGGACGTTACGGCCGACGAACTCAAAAGCGCGGTGGAAACCTGGATGCTCCACGTGCCCAACGTGCCGGACGCCTCCGTGCCCGTGGGCAAGGACGAAACCGAAAACGTGGAAGTGCGCCGCTGGGGCGACATCCCCGCCTTTTCCTTCACGCCGCGCGAGCATTGGGATTTGGGCGCGGCGCTGAACGGCCTCGACTTTGAGCGCGCGGGCAGGCTTTCGGGCGCGCGCTTTGCCGTGTCGCGCGGCTGGGCGGCCCGTCTGGAACGCGCCCTGCTGAATTTTTACCTCGACGTGCAGACCCGCGAATTCGGGCATACCGAAATCCAGCCGCCCGTCCTGGTCACGCGCGACACCATGCGCGGCACCGGGCAACTGCCCAAATTCGCCGAGGATCTCTTCAAAATCGAAGGCTGGGAGCACTTTCTCATCCCCACGGCCGAGGTGCCCCTGACCAACCTGCACGCGGGCGAAGTGCTGGACGAAGCCGACCTGCCCATCCTCTACACGGCGGGCACGCTCTGCTTCCGCTCCGAGGCGGGCTCCTACGGCAAGGACACGCGCGGCCTCATCCGCCAGCACCAGTTTACCAAGGTGGAAATGGTGCACTTCGCGCATCCTGAGCGCTCGTGGGAGCAGCTTGAAACCATGCGCCGCTTTGCCGAAACCCTGCTGGAAAAGCTGGAGCTGCCCTACCGCACCATCACGCTCTGCACCGGCGACATGGGCTTTTCCTCGGCCAAAACCTACGACGTGGAAGTCTGGCTGCCCGGCCAGAACACCTACCGCGAAATCTCCTCCTGCTCCAACTGCACCGACTTCCAGGCCCGGCGCGCCAACATCCGCTTCCGGCCCAAGGGCGGCGGCAAGCCGGAATTCGTGCACACGCTGAACGGCTCGGGCCTGCCCACGGGCCGCAGCCTGGTGGCGGTGATCGAAAACGGCCAGCGCGAAGACGGTTCCATCCGCCTGCCTGCCGCGCTCTGGCCCTACATGGACGGGCTGAAAGAAATCCGGCCCGCCTGAGCCTTCAAGGAGCGTATTGTGGACTTTGCCAAAATCAACGAACTGGCCCAAGCCTATCAGCCCGACATGACCCGCTTTTTGCGCGACATGATCCGCATCCCCAGCGAAAGCTGCCGCGAAAAGGACGTCATCCTGCGCATCCGGGCCGAAATGGACAAACTGGGCTACCGCACCGAAATCGACGGCATGGGCAACGTGCTGGGCTTTCTCGGCAACGGGCCGCGCCTCATCGCCTTTGACGCGCACATCGACACCGTGGGCGTGGGCCTGGCCGGAAACTGGGACTTCGACCCCTACGAGGGCCGCGAGGACGCCGCCACCATCGGCGGCCGGGGCGCGTCCGACCAGGAAGGCGGCATGGCCGCCATGGTTTACGGCGGCAAAATCATGCTCGATCTCGGCCTCATCCCGCCGGACGTTACCGTGCTCATGGCCGGCACCGTGCAGGAAGAAGACTGCGACGGCCTGTGCTGGCAGTACCTGCTGCGCGAGCGCGGCCTCAAGCCCGAGTTTGTGGTGTCCACCGAACCCACCGACGGCGGCATCTACCGGGGCCAGCGCGGACGCATGGAAATCCGCGTGGACGTGCGCGGCGTCTCCTGCCACGGCTCGGCCCCCGAACGCGGCGACAACGCCATTTTCCGCATGGGCCGCATCCTTACCGAACTCGAAGCCCTCAGCGCCACGCTGGCCGACGATCCCTTCCTCGGCAAGGGCACGCTCACCGTTTCGCAAATCTTCTACACCTCGCCCTCGCGTTGCGCCGTGGCCGACAGTTGCTCCATCTCCATCGACCGCCGCCTGACCTGGGGCGAAGACAAGGATCTCGCGCTCGGCCAGATCCGCGATCTGCCCTCCGTCAAAGCCGCGGGCGACCGCGTGGCCGTGTCCATGTACACCTACGAGGAACCGTCGTGGACGGGCCTTGTCTACCCCACCGACTGCTACTTCCCCACCTGGGCGCTGCCGCGCGAGCACCCCGCCTGCCAGGCGGCGGAACAAGCCTACCGCAACCTCTTTCACAAGGAGCCGCGCACCGACAAGTGGACGTTCTCCACCAACGGCGTGGCCATCATGGGCATGTTCGGCATCCCGGTGATCGGCTTCGGCCCCGGCAAAGAATGCCAGGCCCACGCGCCCAACGAAATCACCTGGAAAAACGACCTCTCCGACTGCGCCGCGCTCTACGCCGCGCTGCCGGGCGTTTACAGCGCCGGGTAAGAGAAGCGGGGGCTCTGCCCCCGCGCCCCCGGCAGGGGCCTGAGGCCCCTGCACCCCGCATAATGTTCGAGTAACGCGGAGGTTTTTCCGCACCACCCCGCCGCCCGCTCAACGACAAAGTGCGCGCGCAGCGCGCACATCATACGGCCGACAGGCCGCGAGAGCCGTAGCCGAGCTTGCGAGGCGTACGGATATCGACAGCATAGATGGAGGGGCCGCTGATAGCGCGCGAGGCAACGCCCCGACCCGACGGGCGGCCCGAAGGG
>JAVBMS010000048.1:0-4892 GCA_031552135.1 Mailhella sp. | reverse complement strand
GACATCCTGGTGTTCAGCTCCACAGCCAACTCCATTATGGACGGCGGCGACGGCATTGACTTCCTGCTGGGCGTCAACAACCACACTAACCTGAACAGCATGCTCGACACTGGCCTGATCTCCGATGTGGAAGTGATCGTGAAGTCCGGCCTGGCCAACTTCAGCAGCCTGACCAATGTGGGCGATCTGGCCTCCGCTCTTCACCTCACCGTCAACTCCAGCACCAATACCGTATCCTTCGGAGCGGGCTGGACGGCCGGGGCGCCGGAAGTCCACCACGGCGTGGATTACGTGCAGTATACCTACGCGGGCGACGCCGGCACCACGGCCGACGACATCACACTGCTGGTGCAGAAGTCGGTGCTGGAAAGCAACAGCTAAACCGAGTCCCCAGCGCGGCGGAATGGTTCCCTGATTCAATATTCCGCCGCGCTTTTCCCAGAATAGTTTAACTTTGAGATTATAACAGCACCAGTCCCCGATCCGGTTTGCCGGGTCGGGGACTGTTTTTTGGGGGCGTAACGTGCGGCGGCGTTCGGCCTCCGCGCCCGCGCAAAAAGGCCCTGATCCGTTTGGGATCAGGGCCTCGTTCATGGTTGGTTTTCAGGGATGCCGTTCAGAATTTCCGGCTCTCCCTATTCCTTCAGGCAGGTCAGGGTGTACTTGCCGTTTTCCACTTCCACGCCGTGGATGTCGTGGCTGAAGCCGGGGAAGCGATTGTCGTAAGCCTCCAGGGCCTTCAGGTAGCCAAGGATGGGGCCGTCGGCCTCGCCGGCGTTTTCGCCGGGCATAAGCAGCGGAATGCCCGGAGGATAGGGCACCACGCCGGTGGCGGCCACGCGGTTGGCCATGCCTTCCAGGTCCACCTTTTCCACACGGTCTTTCACCAGATGCTCAAAAGCGCGGGTGGGCGACATGGCGGGCCTGGGCAGCACGGAGAACGCGGCGGCCAGCAGGCGGGTGGTTTCCAGTTCCTTCATGGCGGCGAACATTTCGCTGCACAGATCGCGCAGGCCCATGTCCTCGTAGCGCTCGGGCCAGGCCTGGGCCAGGGCGGGCAGGGCGCGCTCCAGCGGAATGTTGGCGTCGTAGTCGCGCTTGAATTTGAGCAGGGTGTCCACCAGCGTGCCCCATTTGCCCTTGGTGACGCCGATGGAGAAGAGAAAGAGGATGGTGAAGTCGGTGGTTTTTTCGGGCACGATGCTGTAGCGGCCGAGGTAGGCGGAGAGCACGGACGCGGGAATGCCGTCGGCCTGGAGGCCGTGCGGGCCCATGCCCGGCGTGGTGACCGACACCTTGATCGGGTCGAGCATGCAGTAGTCGTCTTCCATGTCGGCAAAGCCGTGCCAGGTTTCGCCGGGCTTAAGCGTCCAGCAGGAAGGGTCGCTGCAAAGCTGGGCCTGATCGGCCTGCCAGAAGGGACTGAGGCGGCCGTCGGCGTCCCTGACCGTGTCGGGCTGCCAGATGTTGAAGAACCACTCGCCGTGCTCGGCGAAGTTGGCGTTGAGGCGCGCCACCAGGCAGCGGAAGGCCACGGCCTCGCGGATGGATTCGTCGGTCAGGGCGATGCCGCCGGGGCCGTCCATCATGGCGGCGCTGACGTCGTTGGAGGCGATGATCGCGTAATTGGGCGAGGTGGAGGCGTGCATCATGAACGCCTCGTTAAAGTGCGCGTGCGGGATGGGGCGGCGGCCGTCGCGGATGTGGATCATCGAGGCCTGCGAAAGCGCGGCCAGCAGCTTGTGGGTGGACTGGGTGGAAAATATCGTGGGCCGGTCGGCGGTGTGGTCGGCCGGGTCGCCGTACATGGCGTAGCGGTCTTTGTAAATGGGGTTGAAGCGGGCGTAGCCGTACCACGCCTCGTCAAAGTGCAGGCGATCCACGCTCTGGCCCAGCAGTTCCTCCACGCGGCGCACGTTGTAGCACAGGCCGTCGTAGGTGGAGTTGGTGACCACGGCGTGCACCGGGTCGGGCGAAACCGGGCCCTGCACCAGCGGGTTGGCGCTGACGGATTTTTTGATCGCGGCGGGTTTCAGGCTTTCGGCCGGAATGGGGCCGATGATGCCGTAGTGGTTGCGCACCGGGAGCAGGTAGGTGGGAATCGCGCCCGACATGGTCATGGCGTGTTCGATGGACTTGTGGCAGTTGCGGTCGCACAGGGCCACCTGATCCATGGCCACGCTGGCCATGGCTATGACGCGGTTGGACGTGGACGAGCCGTTGGTCACATAATAGGTGCGGTGCGCGCCGAACACGCGGGCGGCGTACTGCTCGCCCTCGCCGATGGGGCCGGAATGGTCGAGCAGCGAACCCAGCTCGCCCACGGAGATGGAAAGGTCGGAACGGAAAAGATTTTCGCCAAAAAATTCAAAGAACGCGCGGCCCGCGGGCGACTTCATAAAGGCCGTGCCCCCGGTGTGGCCGGGCGTGTGCCAGGAATATTCGTGCGTTTGCGAAAACTCCACCAGCGACTGGAACATGGGCGGCAGGATGGTTTTGCGGTAAATGCGCACCGCGCCCCGGATGCGCCCGGCGATAAAGGGCGCGGTGTCTTCAAACAGCCAGATGAAGTCGTTGGTCTGGCGCAGCACCTCCAGCGGGATCTGGGCGGCGTTTTCACGGTTGGTGAACAGGAAAATGGGCATTTCCTCGTTGCGCCGCCGCAGGCGCTCGATAATTTCCGTGGCGGCCTTGTGATCCTGGTCTTCAAGATCCCAGTCCAGCAGCAGCGTCTGGATAAGCGGCTCGGTCATCAGCAGCACGCTGGCGTCCGAAGCCGTGCGGGCCGT
Organism: Mailhella sp.; assembly: GCA_031552135.1. Taxonomy (GTDB): domain Bacteria; phylum Desulfobacterota; class Desulfovibrionia; order Desulfovibrionales; family Desulfovibrionaceae; genus Mailhella. The sequence continues at coordinate 2,103 of JAVBMS010000048.1, read as the reverse complement.
CAGCACTTCAATGCGCTGCTCCTCAAGCAGGGCTTTGAGCTTGCGCAGGGTGCGCCCGGCCACGCAATCGGATTCGCAATCCTCGTGGACAAGAAGCACCTTGAGTCCCATGGTTTCGGTCAGGGAAGCATCGGCACTGATCATGGGGGAGTCCTCCTGGGAAAGCGGCGGGGTACGCTCGCGTTGGTGTGGCGGCGTGACGCCGGGCGGGGCCGGCGTCACGCGTTTTTGTTACTGGGCGGGCACGGCGTCCGGAGAGACCGCGCTGCCCTGCGTTTCCGGCATTGCCGGAGCAGGCATCGCCGGGGCCGGAGCCACGGCGCCCGGCAGTTCGCCCAGGTGTTCGCGCGCCCGGACATCCTGGCGGTGCTGGCCGACGGACACCCAGAACGTGAGCACAAGAGCCGCGATGGTTACCCCGAGGGCGATGTAACGCACGATCGCGCCGGATGCAACGGCGTCCGGATGCAGGTGCTTTTCCTCGATTTCCCGCTTGCGGTTAAGCGCGGCGGAATAGAACACGATGGTCATGATCACGAAAATGAGCGACCAGCGGGTCTGCCCGCCGTCGGAACCCACCAGGGCGGTCAGGCAGTAGACCGCGCCCAGGAGGCCGATCATCGTGTAGACCAGGTAGGAAGATCCCTTGATCGTGCCGTAGCCCAGCACCTTGATGGCGATGCACGAATACATGTACGGCAGCAGCGTCATGATCACCGCCACCGAGGCCAGCTTGCCGAACTGCTCGCTGGCCGTGGGCGACATGGTGGCCAGCACCTGCAAGGTCATGAGGGCGGCTACAATGGCCAGGCCGGTGGCGGGCACGCCCTTCTTGTTGACGCGGGCGAATATGGAGCCGAACAGGCCGTCGTCGGCCGCGGCCTTGGCGCTCTGGCCCACCAGCAGCGTCCAGCCGCCCAGCGAGCCCAGGCAGCCGATGGCGGCGCACAGCGCCACCGTGTTGGCCGCGAAGGGGCCGAGGGCGATGCGGGCCGCGTCGGCAAAGGGCGCGGAAGAGGCCACAAGCTCCTTGTTGGGGATCATGCCCATGATAGCCGACGAACTCAGCACGTAGCACACGCCGGCCAGCAGCACGCCGCCGATGGTGGCGATGGGCACGTTGCGGCGCGGGTTCTTCACCACGGCGGCCGACACCGACGCGCTTTCCACGCCGATAAAGGCCCACAGCGTGAAGTTGAGCGTGGCGGCCACGGCGCTGCCGTCGCTCTTGCCGCTCACGTTCCAGGAGGCGCTGAAGACGTCGGGGCTGAACCAGAACCAGCCGAGCACGGCCATGCCCACAATGGGCACCAGCGCGAAGCTGGTGGTGACGGACTGGATGCGGCCCACCAGCTTGGGGCCGAGCATGTTGGCGTAGGTGAACAGCCAGATGATGAAAATTTGCGAAAGCGCGAAAATGGCCGGCGTTTTGAGCGCGGGGAAAAAGTGGCTTAAATAGCCGATGCCCGCCACGGCCAGGCCCACGTTGCCGATCACGTTGGCCAGCCAGTAAATCAGGTTGGTCTGGTAGCCCATGTAGTCGCCGAAGGATTTGCGGGTATAGGCGTAGGGGCCGCCCGCCGCCGGGTCGATGGAAGCCAGTTTGGCGAAGGTGAAAGCCAGGGCCGTGGCGCCCACGCAGGTGACCAGCCAGCCGATCAGTGCGATGCTGCCGATAGCGGCCAAGTTCGCCGGCAGCATGAAGACTCCGGAGCCCATCATATTGCCGGCCACCATCAATGTGGCGGGCACAACGCTGATTTTGTTGCTGTCGTCCTGACTCATACGTTTTCTCCGCATCGATAGAGGTAAGGGGATGTGGCGCACGCCGCCGGTGTAGTCTGATGCAAGTCCTCCTGCCTGCTGTGTAAAGAAAAGTCCGGCAGCGCGCATTATTTGCAGATGGCGAAACGCTAGCATAGAAACAGGCTCGTGTATCGTGTTTTTGCAATTTATCATGTGTATAATTCGCTAAACCATGTTTCTAAACGTTTGTTATAAATTATTCAGCAACGCGGTCATGCGCAAAGAACTATGCTTTTGCTTTGTTTTATATGCGCGATCAAAGCGCGCCCAGAGCGGCTGAAGCGCTTGCCGCTTTAT
>JAVBMS010000039.1:0-32005 GCA_031552135.1 Mailhella sp. | reverse complement strand
CGGGGGTGAGGATGCGCAGTTCCGGGCGCAGCTTGATGCGTTCGCGGAACAAATGCATCAGTTCGTCCTCGCGCGTGAAGTTGCTGGCCTCGACGTACAGCGTCATTTCGTCCACGCCGCCGGGGTTGGTGACTTCGATCTGCCAGCGTTTGATTTCTTCAAAGCGGGCCACAACCTGCTCCACCTGGTGCGGGTACCCGAACATGCCCCTGATGCGGGCCGTTGTGTCAACGCGGCCCACGCTGCTGGAGAGGCGCGGGCTGGTGCGGCCGCAGGGGCAGGGCGCGCGGTCGATGTACGAGAGGTCGCCGGTGGCCAGGCGGATCAGCGGGTAGGTTTTGTTGAAGGCGGTGACCACCACTTCGCCCACTTCGCCGTCCTTGAGCGGGATGCCGGTATCCGGGTGGCAGATTTCCACGTAGCAGCGCGTGGAAATGTGCAGGCCGTTTTTGTGGAAGCATTCGTAGCCGATGCAGCCCACGTCGGCCGTGCCGTAGCCTTGGCGCATGATGATGTCGTACTTTTTTTCCATCTGGGCGCGGATTTTTTCGGAGAGGCGCTCGCTGGTCACAAAGGCCACTTCGAGGAAGAGATCCTTGCGCAGGTTGAGGCCTTTTTCCTCGGCTTTCTGGGCCAGGTGCATCAGGAAGCTGGGCGTGCCCACATAGCCCGACACGCGCAGCTTCTGCATGATGTCGAGCTGGGTGGTGGCGTCGGACTGGCCGGCCGGGATGGTGGCGCAGCCGAGGTTGCGCAGCGGCTCTTCAAACATCAGGCCCGCCGGGGCGAGATGGTAGTTGAAGGTGACCTGCACGGCGTCGCCGGGGCGGAAACCCACGGAATAGAAGGCCTCGGTGTAGCCCCAGTAGTCGTCGTTGCGGTCTTCGGGGTCAAAAATGGGGCCGGGCGAAAGGAAGACGCGGCGCAACTCGCCGATGTCCTTGGTCAAAAGGCCGCCGAGGCGCGGGCCCATGGTCTGGAGAAAGATCAGCTCTTTTTTCTTCAGGATGGGGATGTGCTTGATGTCGGTCAGGGATTTGAATTTTTCCACGCTGAACTGCGCGCGGTCAAAGCGCTTTTTCACGTCTTCCGAATAACGGTACGCGTAGGAAAGCAAATCCTTGAGCTGGATCAGGTTGTACTGCCGGCGCTCGCTTTCATCCAGCACTTCACGGCGACTGTAAATGCCTTCCGTTCTGTCTTTGCGCGTCATGTCCGCTCCGTGGCGCGGGAGGGAAAATTTTGCGGAAAAAGCGCGATGCAATGTCGCGGTCGCTTTTTCGTCCGCTTTTCCGTCCGCATGAGGTTAAGGGTAGAATAAGGGCAGACTCATAGCCCAAGCAAAAAAAGAGTGCAAGAATTATTTTTAATAGCGAATAATTTCAGCAAATTACATATATATTTTTTACGCTCCCGCCCCGCCCGAAATCACGACTTTTTTTGATGGGACGAACGCAGATGCACCCGCACCGGCGCATGGCGGATGCCGAAGATGCGGCGCAGCGATTTTTCGAGATAGCGCGTATAGGTTTCGGTTACGCGATCAGCGTCGCTGACGAAGAAGACAAACGTGGGGGGCGAGCTTTCGGCCTGGGTGAGATAGAAGAATTTGGGCCGCGCCCGGCGCACCACCGGAGCCTGATGCTTGGTCAGCGCTTCTTCCATGGCGCGGTTGAGCTTGCCGGTGGAGATGCGCATGGCGCATTCCTTGCGGATGCGTTCGGCCGTGGGCAGCAGCGCGCCCAGCCCCTCGCCCTTGATGGCCGAAACCGGCATCACGGGCACATGGGAGCAAAAGGCCAGTTCTTCGGCAAAGGCTTTTTTGCGGGCGTTGCGCTCTTTGGGGGGCACCAGATCCATCTTGTTCAGCACCACCATGAAGGGCGTTTTGCGTTCGTCGAGCAGTTCGGCCAGGCGCTTGTCCTGCGCGGTCAGCCCGGCGGCCGCGTCCAGCACCAGCATGGTCACATGGGCCTTGGTGGTGCTTTTGAGTGAAGAGTTGACCGAATAGCGTTCCACCGTGTCCGTGATGCGCGTGCGGCGGCGCACCCCGGCGGTATCCACAAAAATGTAGGGCCGGCCGTTCCGCGTAAAGGGCACGTCCACGCTGTCGCGCGTGGTGCCGGCCTCTTCGCTGACGATCATGCGTTCTTCGCCCAAAAAGGCGTTGACCAGCGAGGATTTGCCCGCGTTTGGGCGGCCCAGCAGGCAGAGTTTGAGCGGGCCGGAGGGCTCGGCTTCCGCCGCTTCGCCCGGCGCGGCATCGTCCTCTCCGGTTTCGGGGACGTCGGCGTCGCTTTCGGGCTCGTCTTCGTCCGGAAAAGATTCGCGCATGGTGTCTTCGAGTTCGCGGATATTGTGGCCGTGTTCGGCCGAAACCGCCAGCAGCGGAAAGCCGAGGGCGTAAAACTCGGCCAGCATCGCGTCTTCGCGCTCCAGCCCGTCCACCTTGTTGACGGCCACCAGTACGGGCTTGCCCAGGCGCCGGATATGCGCGGCCAGGTGTTCGTCAAAGGGGGTCAGCCCGTCGCGGCCGTCCACCACAAGGCAGATCAGATCGGCCTCGGCCAGCGCGGTTTCGGCCTGGCGCAGAATGGCGGCTTCAAAACCGCGTATGCCTTCGGGGCCTTCGGTCACGGCCTGGTGGCCGTCCAGGGTGATGCCGCCCGTGTCCACCAGAGCGAAGTGCCGCCCGAAGCGCGAGCGCACCACGCCTTCCATCCTGTCGCGGGTGACGCCCGGCCTGTCGTGCGTGATGGCGCGGTTGCTGCGGATCAGGCGGTTGAACAGCGTCGATTTGCCCACGTTGGGCCGGCCCAGGAGAACGACTTTCGGCATCATAACCAAACCATACTTTAAAAAATTGAGGAGGGTTGTCTGTACCCTACGCGGGGCGGCTTGTCCAATGGCGCGGCTGAACGGCAAGCCGGACGCCATGCGGGGCCGCCCGGCGCGGAAAACGCGCGAACCCGCCGTCCGGAAGGAACGGCGGGCCGCAAAACAACGCGGGGAGGGCGGGAATCAGTCGTCGGCTTCCGGCAGGCCCAGCGCGGCGCGCACTTCAGATTCGCGGAATCCGGCCACGGCCTTGCCGCCCGGCGCCACCAGCGTGGGGAAGGAGCCGCGCGGATTGTGGAAGCGCAGTTTGGCCATGATGTCGGAGCGGGCCTGGAGCGAAAATTTGTCCACCAGCACCACGCGGTGCGGAATGTCGTGCCTGACCAGAAAATCTTTGAGGTGCACGCAGTGGCGGCAGGTGGTCAGCGAATACATGACGGCCACGCCGTCCTCGGCCGGATGCGTCCCGGCCTCGTATTCTTTTTCCAGCCCGGCGGGGATGCCGCCGGAGGCGGCGATCTGCCTGGCCGTGAGGCGGCGCTTGTAGAGCAGTGCGACGATGAGCAGGGCCCCTGCGGCGAGGGATATCCATAAAATGGTCACGCGAAATCTCCTTGAAGCATGGTGGGGCCGGAAAAGGGGCTCCCCCGCCCGGCTTGCGCGGAGCGGAGGAGCCGTTGACGGTTACATGGCGGGCTTGAGCGCGGCCGCCTTCTGGAAGATTTCAACCCAGTTCGGCGCGTCGGGGAACAGGGGCTGCGCCTTGGAGAGATCGCGGCCCTTGAGGCCCGGATAATCCTTGGCGTAGCGGAACACGCGGTGGGTGAAGTTGCCCATGATGTTGATGTCGCCGGGGGCGTCAAGGGCGTTGGCGTCGGTCAGGATCGGCGTGGGGCCCTTGTGCGTCCAGGGATTGATGAATTCCCACACCACGCGGGGCTTTTCGCCGCCGGTCACTTCAAAGGTGTGGCCGGTCTGGGTGGAGACAACCAGCACGTTGCCGTTGGGCAGCATCTGGGCCGAGCCCTGGAAGGCGCTGTAGAAGCTGTTGAGGTTGAGGGGCTTGTATTCCCACACCATGTTGCCGGTCTTGGTGTCCACGATCATCACGCGCGAGCGGTTGGCCGCGGGGCGCTGCCAGCCGTTGTCGAAAAGCAGCACCTTGCCGTCGCCAAGCCAGGTGGCGTCGTGGGGGCCAAAGAGGATCTGCGCGCCGTCGTTGAGGAAGCTCGGGCGCTCGCCCTTGCCGTAGGCCGAGGGATTGCCCCAGCGGTAGGTGATTTTGCCGCTGGCCTTGTCGATCAGGTAAAATTCGCCAAAGTTGCGCGACATGACCAGGATCTGGTTGGTTTCCGGAATGTAGCGCACGGAATTGAGGTGCAGCCAGTCCGAGTCGCCGTAGTAGTCGTCAACAGGCAGGACGTAGTTGATGTCGAGCTGATCCGGGCCGGCGCCGATGTGATCCCAGGAGTGCCACGACCAGACTTCCTTGCCCTTGGCATCCACTTCCACCACATAGTCTTCCCAGAAGCCGTCGTACACGATACCGTCCACCTGGCGATCCGCGCCCTTCCTGGGCAGGGTGTCGGGCTTGCGGCCCTTGGCCACGGCTTCGTCGTAGGTCTTGTATTGCCAGGCCACGATCAGCGTGTTGCCGTTGGGCATACGCTCAAAGGCGTGGTGGGTGTTGGCGGTGGGGCCGTAAATGACGTGTTCCCACACCACTTTGCCGTCCCAGTCCAGTTCCTGGATAGCGCCGGAAACGCCGCCGAAGGGCACAACCTTGGGCTGGAAGCGCAGGCCGCGCAGCAGGTGGCCGTTGGGCAGCAGTTCGGCGTACAGGCCGGGGTGCCCCGCGGTTTTATACGAAGGATGCGAAGCCACCGTCCATTTGTGGACGACGTTGCCCTGCATGTCCAAAAGATACGTGGTGTTGTGCAGGTTGGGCGAAACCAGATTGTAGCCGTCAAAGGCGGCGCTCTTGTCCCACTGGATCACGCCGGTGGGAACGATCATGGTTTCCACAGCAATGGCGGGCGCCGCCACCAGCAAGAGAGCCATGGTTAAAAGGGCGATACGCTTTTTCATGGAACAGCCTCGGAGGGGTTTGGAAGTGAAAAAAGCCTGGAAACCCTGCATGTGAGGAACATTCCGCCCAAGAGCGGAACGTGGCGGAATTCTCACCGAAAAATAAGGCTCCGTCAATCGAAATGTGAAAAAAACTGCAAGGATGACAGGCAAAAAAATATTTTCGCGAACGTCCTGCCCATGCGGGATCGCGGCAAAAAATTGCAGGACAGGCGGCGCGTCGCCCGCTATGATCGGGCGAGGAGCCTCCCATGCCGGAACGCCTTTCCCCCGCCGATGTCCTGGCCCTGCGCGATCAGGGCTTTCTGCTGCTCGACGCCCGCTCGCCCTCGGAATACGCGCGCGGCCATGTGCCGGGCGCGCTCAGCCTGCCCGTGCTTTCCGACGAGGAGCGCGACGCCGTGGGCAAAGCCCACGCCAAAGGCGGCCCCGACGCCGCCGTGCGCGAAGGCCTGGCCCTGGTCGGCCCGCATCTGGACGAACTGACGGCCCGCGCGCGCGACGTTCTGGCGCGCCACAGCGTTGTTTGCGTCCACTGCTGGCGGGGCGGGATGCGCAGCGCGGCCCTGGCCGTGCTGCTGGAAGCGCAGGGCGCGCGCGTCCGTATTATGGAAGGCGGCTACAAGGCCTACCGCGCCCATGTGCGCGCGGGCCTGGCCGAGCCGGCGCGCGCGCTGGTTCTGGGCGGCATGACGGGCAGCGGCAAAACCGCCGTGCTGCGCGCCCTGGCGGATTTGGGCAGTCAGGTGATCGATCTGGAGGATCTTGCCGGGCACCGGGGCTCGGCCTTTGGCGGCGTGGGCCTGCCGCCGCAGCCTTCCGCCGAGGCCATGGAAAACGCGCTGCACGAGGCGTGGCGACGCCTGGATCGCTCGCGGCCCGTGTGGCTGGAGGACGAGGATCGCCGCATCGGCTCCATCGCCCTGTGCGACGAATTTTTTGCCCATGTGCGCGACGGGCGCTTCATCTGGCTCGAAACGCCGCGCGCCGTCCGGCAGGCGCATCTGGTGGATCTGTACACGCGGGACGATTCCCCGGCCTTGCGCGCCGGGCTGGCCGACGCCGTGGCCCGGCTGGAAAAACGCCTCGGCTCCGAAGCGGCCCGCGTGTGCCGCGCATGTATGCTCGCAGGCCGTTTTGACGAGGCCGTCGGCCCCCTGCTGGATTATTACGACAAGCTCTACCTGCGCCAGAAGGAAAAGCGCGGCGTCCCGGCCGCGACCGTGACCGTGGCCCGCCATGACCCCGCGGCCGCCGCGCGTGAACTGCGCCGGGTGGAGGAAGAGTGGGGATGAAGATGGGATGTTGGGGGGGAAGGGGAAAACTTTTGAAAAAGTTTCCCCTTCCCCCCAGGGGGTGCTTCTCAATAATCACCGCCCGCATGGCGGAAAAAGGCGGCTTTGCAGCAGGTGATTATTGAGAAACAGCCTCTACCCCCTTGCCCTTTCAAAACTTTTTAGTGAAAGAGGAGCAGGGTGAAGGCGCTACGGCATTGTGAAAACAATCGAGTTGAGAGCGTGGCAGGCGGTAAGTTACTCCCAGTATTCTATGAACCGTTCGATCACCACCGGGCGGGGTTCGCCGCCGTCAGAAGGGGTACTCCGCATGTCGGAAATCCCTGCCCGGATACAGTTGTCATGTGCGTCGTATTCATAGGTTTTCACCTGCCAGTCCTTGCGCCCGTCAAAATCCAACGCGGCGCGGATCAGGCGGCCCTGCCCGTCATAGGTATAGCGGCACGCCAGGTTTCCGGCCTGTAACGTCTTGGAGTCGGAGCTCCGCGTGATGCGGACGATGCGGCCCTTTTCATCGCGCTCATAGACCTGCTCACAGGACGTGGGAGAGTTTTTCTGGCCCTGCCGGATCCGCAATACGTTCCCTTTTTCATCCCAAAGGCTCGCGACCGTATCCTCGGCACGGCCAGGGATACGGTCCTCATACCGCCACAAGCCGGAAGCGTTTTTTTCGTACCGGAAGCGAAACGTCAGCGGCTGTTCCCCGCCGGGCCGGCTTTCATAGATCACGGAACAGAGATAGCCCGGCCAACAAGGAGCACCGGACGTTTCTTCTTCATAGGTAAAGATCATGGCCTCTTCCTGTAACGTTCCGCCCTGACCTTCCATTTCCGTGGGCTGGGCGCGCACGCTGCTCAGGCGGCCGGACGCGTCGTACGCATACCGGACGGAGCAAGGAACGGTTTCCCCCCAGGTGAGTTCACGTTCCATGGCAGGCCACGCGGCATCCGGCGTGATGGCGATCAGGCGTCCACTTTCCGGCTCATAGGCGTAGCGGATCACCGCACAGTCGGCTCCCGCGCCCCGGCAGACGGTTTCGCTTTCCAGCCTGCCATGCTCGCCGTATGCCGGACGTACGCGAAACGGCGTCGCGCCTTCCCGGCCATACATCGTCTGTTCTGTCAGCTTGCCGTCCCGCGCATAGAGATCCTGGGAGGGATAGTTCTGGATATGAAAGACCGGATAGACACCCAGGAGGGAAAGCGGAACCGAAGAATACGGCGCGGTTGTCCTCCGCTCGGGCGTTTGCTTCGCCACGTTGCCCTCGGCTTGCCTTTCCCCCGCGTAGACGTCCACCCGCAGGGATCTGACCCTGCCGAGCGGCGCGCGGGAAATGGGGTCGTCCATAAGAGGGGGGATGTCGCCTTGCGGATCCGTCGGCCAATCCGCGCAAGGATTTTCCGCCTGCGCCCCGGCGGGAATCACCAGCAAAAAGAGTAGTCCTGTTGCCAGTCGGTTCAGCGCATACCGCACACGCATAGCTCCCCCTGACGGTTTCGTGGTTCCACTGCTTGCTGGTGGATCCGTCCGTCACGCATTTGAGAACACCATACGTCCAGGCATTCCTGGGCGTATGGTGTTCTCAAATGCGTGACGGACGGCGTTATTAAAACGGAATATCGTCCATGCTGCTGGCTTCGGAAGGGAAGGCCGGGCCGAGATCTTCGTCGTAGGAAGGCTGGGGGCGGCGCTGCTGCGGGCGGCCCTGCGGCGCGGGGGCGCGGCGGGCGTCGCCGCCTTGCGAACCCTGAAAGTCTTGGGAGGGCGCGGGCCTGTCGCCCTTGCGATCCAGAAACTGGACGCGATCGGCCTTGATTTCGGTGCTGTAGCGATCCTGGCCCTGCTGATCCTGCCATTTGCGCGTTTGCAGCTTGCCTTCCACATAAACAAGGCTGCCCTTGGCCAGATACTGGGCGCAGTTTTCCGCCGAGCGCTGGAACACGGACACGCGGTGCCACTCCGTCCGTTCCACCTTGTTGCCGTCTTTATCGGTATAGCTTTCGTCCGTGGCTATGTTGAGCGTGGCCACCGGCGAACCGCTCTGGGTATAGCGCAATTCCGGATCGCGGCCCAGGTGGCCGATAATCATAACTTTATTGAGCATGGGATACCCCGTGGGCTGACGTTGCGCCGGTCGTGCCGGCCAAAAAATCTTTATAGAGCCTTTGGCGCGAATTGACAACGGCGCCCGAACGGGACGCGGCGTGCGGGACGGGAAAATTGCGGGGCGCTTTTCTTTTCTCATGCCGGTTCCCCCCTCGCGCGCTGGCGCGCGGCCGGCAAAAAGGATATGGAAATCCCATGCGTATATTGCTGTGTATTGTCATGACGGTGCTGGCCCTGGCCGCGCCCGCGCGGGCGGCGGATTTCCGCCCGGAGAAGGGCGGGGAAATCCGCGTGCTGGCCACGACGTTTCCTGTCTGGCTTCTGGCCCGGAGCGTGGTGGAGGGCGTGCCGTCCGCGCGCCTGGATTTGATGCTGCCCGCGGCCAAGGGCTGCCCGCACGACTACGCGCTCACGCCGTCGGACATGGTCAAGCTGGAGCGGGCCGACGTGGTGATCGTCAACGGCCTGGGCCTGGACGCCTTTGCGCTCAAGGCCCTGGAGAACCGCCCCGGCACGCCGGTGATCGACGCCGGGGCGCATGTGGACGGCCTTTTGCCGCTGGCTCCGCACGAGCACGACGATCATCTCGAACATGCCGGGCACGGCGGCGCCAATCCGCACTGGGCGTCGTCGCCCCGGCGGGCGGCGCAGGCGGTGCGGCATATCGGCGAAGCCCTGGCCGGCCTGGACGCGCAAAACGCGCGGGCTTACGTTCAAAACGCGGAGGCGGGCGCGGCCCGTCTGGACGAACTGGCGGACGAGTTCCGCGCGCTGGGGCCGACCCTGGCTTCGCACCGCGTCGCGGCGGAAAGCGAGGTGTTTGATTATCTGTTTGAGGATGTGGGGCTGGAGTCGGTGGCCGGGCTGAACCATGAGGAGGGGCAGATGTCCGCCTCCGCCATGCTGGAAGCTATCCGCGCCATCCGTGAAAAAAAAGCCTGCGTCGTGCTTGTGGAGCCGCTGTTTCCGGCCAGGGTGGCCGCGCGGGTGGCTGAAGGGGCGGGGGTGCCCTGGCGGACGCTCGATCCGCTGGTTTCCGGCCCGGCGGACGCCCCGGCCGATTATTACGAACGCATGATGCGCGTCAACATGAAGACGCTGGAGCAAACGCTTGGCACCCGGGAACATGATTGTCTTTGACAACGTGACGGTGCGCTCCGGTTCGTCCGTCCTGCTGGATCGCGTGTGCGCCGAAGCGCCGCGCGGGGGCAACACCATCATCATCGGCCCCAACGGCGCGGGCAAGACCACGCTGCTGCTGGCGCTGCTCGGCGAAGTCGCCCACGGCGGCAACGTGGTTCTGGGCAGGGGCCGGGGGCCCGGCGGACGCCCGCGCTTCGGCTATGTGCCGCAGCGCATCAGCATCGATCGCGGCCTGCCGCTGACCGTGCTGGAATTTTTGTGCGCGTCCGCGCAAAGGCTGCCGCTGTGGCTGGGCATCCGGCCCCGGGCGCGGGCCCGCGCGCTGGAGCTGCTGGCCCGCGTGCAGGCGGAGCATCTGGCCGGACGGCGGATAGGCGCGCTTTCGGGCGGCGAATTGCAGCGCGTGCTGCTGGCCGTGGCCCTGGAGCGCGAGCCGGATATTCTGGTGCTGGACGAACTTTCCGCCGGCATGGATTTGCGCGGCGATCACATGTTTTGCGAGCTTCTGGAAGACTTGCGCGGCCGCCACGGCTTCACCCAGCTTATGGTCAGCCACGATCTCGGCATGGTGGCGCACCACGCCACCCACGTCATCTGCCTCAAACGCACGGTGCTGGCCCAGGGCCCGCCGGAGGACGTGTTCACCGATCAGACCATGCTGGCCCTGTTCGGCATGCACCGGGGCATCATGCCCTGGCCGTATTGCAAGGATGAGATTCTGGCCGAGAGGGAGAAAAGCGGTGCTTGACGCGCTGTTCCATCTGGCGGGCATGTTGCCCCTGGAGTGCATGGAGGCCGTCTTCATGCGTCAGGCTTTGGTCGCGCTGGTTTTTCTCGCGCCGATGGCGGCGGTGCTGGGCGTTCAGGTGGTCAACTTCCGCATGGCCTTTTTTTCGGACGCGGTGAGCCATTCGGCCTTCGCGGGCGTGGCCCTGGGCCTGCTGGCCGGTGTGGATCCGCGCACGGCCATGGTGCTGTTCGGCCTGGCCGTGGGCCTGGGCATCATGGCGCTGCAACGCGGCAGCGATTTGCCGGCCGATACGGTGATAGGCGTGTTCTTTTCGGGCATGGTGGCGTTCGGCCTGGCCGTGATCAGCCGCAGCGGCGGCGGGGCGGGCATCCAGCAGTTTTTGTACGGCGACATCCTCACGCTGTCTCCGGCCGACATCCTCCACATCCTGCTGCTTTTCGCCGCGCTTTTGCTGTTCCAGATCCTCGCGTTCAACCCCATGCTGCACATCGGCCTCAGTCCGCCGGTGGCGCGGGCCCACGGCCTGCCCGCCGCGCTGATCCAGTATGTTTTTGCCGCGCTGCTGGCGCTGGTGGTGATGTTTGCCGTGTGGGGCGTGGGCGTGCTGCTGGTCACGGCGCTTTTGATCGTGCCCGCGGCCTCGGCCCGCAATCTGGCGCGCAGCGCGGCGGGCATGTTCTGGTGGGCCGCGCTGGTCAGCCTGACCTCCGCCGTGGCCGGGCTGCTGCTTTCGGCCCAGCCCTGGATGAACACGGCCACCGGCGCGACCGTCATCCTGGCCGCCTGCGTGTGGTTTGCCGTCAGCATGGTGGTCGCGCGGCTGCGCCGCCCCGGCGGGACGGCGTGAACCCCGAAAACCCGCGGGGGGCCTCGCTTGCCCTGAACGCGGGAAAGTGGTAGCGATTACAGGATGTCAGGCAATATAAGCGCTCAAATATCCATGTTGGCCACGGCCTTTGTGCCGGTTTTGCTGGGAATTATTCTGCACGAAGTGGCGCACGGCTGGGTCGCCTCGCTGCGGGGCGATCTGACGGCCCGCATGCTCGGACGGCTGACGCTCAACCCCGTGCCGCACATCGATCCCATGGGCCTCGGCATGTTCGTGCTGACGGCGCTGTTTACGCCGATCATCTTCGGCTGGGCCAAGCCCGTGCCGGTGAACGCGCGCAACATGAAGCGCCCGCGCTGGGACATGATGCTGGTTTCGGCCGCCGGGCCGCTGACCAACATGCTGCTGGCGCTGTGTTTCGCGCTGGCGCTGCGGGGCGTTTTTGCCGTGGTTCCGGCCGAAACGCTCACGTCCGGCGGCGTGGCCGCTTTTGCCATCCGCATGTGCGAGGTGGGCATTGTGGCCAACTTCGCGCTGGCCTGGATCAACCTGCTGCCCATCCCGCCCCTGGACGGCAGCCACCTGCTGGAGGGCCTGCTGCCCCGGCGGCTGGCCTGGCGTTATGCCAGCCTGGGGCGCTACGGCTTTATGTTGCTGCTGGTTTTGCTCTTGTTCGGCGCGGTGGGCCGGGTTCTGATGCCGCTGATCAACTGGTCGGTCAATACGACGCTTTGGTTGACCGGCCTGAACAACCCGCTGTTCCGTGACTTTTTTACCATGTTTGTGTGGAGGTAGGCGTGAAACGGCGGACGGTATCGGGCATGCGGCCCACGGGGCCCTTGCATATCGGGCATTATTTCGGCGCGTTGAAAAACTATGTGGAGTTGCAGGACTCGACGGAAGCCTTTTTCTTCGTCGCGGACTGGCACGCCCTGACCAGCGACTACGCCGACACCACGCGCGTGAACGAATACGTGCGCGACATGGTGATCGACTGGCTCAGCGCGGGGCTTGACCCGCAGCGCTGCGTCATTTTCCGGCAGTCGCAGATCAAGCAGCACGCGGAGCTGCACCTCTTGTTTTCCATGATCACGCCGCTCGGCTGGCTGGAACGCAATCCCACCTACAAGGAACAGCAGCAGGAAATAACCACCAAGGATTTGGGCAACTACGGCTTTTTGGGCTATCCCGTGCTCCAGGCGGCGGATATTCTCATTTACAGACCGCACCTGGTTCCCGTAGGCCAGGATCAATTGCCGCATATAGAATTGACGCGCGAAATAGCCCGGCGCTTCAACTTCCTGTACGGCGAGGTGTTTACCGAGCCGCAGGCCAGCCTGACGCCCGCCGCGCGCTGCCCCGGCCTGGACGGCCGCAAGATGTCCAAGAGCTACGGCAACGGCATTTTTTTGAAGGACACCATGGCGGACATCGAGCCCAAGGTGAAGGCCATGTTCACCGACCCGGCGCGGCTGCGCAGGTCGGATCCGGGCAACCCGGACGTGTGCAATCTCTTTCCGTACCACGAACTTTTGACGGGCGCGGAAGAGCGGGAAGAAATCCGCGAGGGCTGCAAAGGCGCGACCTTTGGCTGCGTGGACTGTAAAAAGGTCTTTTTGAAAGGGCTGACGAACTTTCTGGAGCCGCTGCACGAGCGCCGGGCCAAGGTGCTGGCCGTGCCCGGCCTTGTGGACGAGATTCTGGCCGCAGGCAACGCCCGCGCCCGCGAGGAGGCCGAAGCCACCATGCGGCTGGCGCGCGAGGCCATGCACCTGGTGTGAGTCCGCCGTGCCGGCGTTTTCCGGCGCGGCTCGGGGCGTAACGCGCTGCGGACGCCCGCATGGGGGAGATTATGGCTCAACTGGAACATCCCGCCGTGCTGGCGCTGCCCGCGCTTCTGGAAACGCTTGCCCCCCTGCGGGCGGCGGGCAGGCGCATTGTCTTCACCAACGGCTGCTACGACATCCTGCACCCCGGCCATGTTGATCTGCTGGCCAGGGCGCGCCTCTTTGGCGACATCCTCGTCCTCGGCCTCAACAGCGACGATTCCGTCCGCCGCCAGAACAAGGGCGCGGGGCGGCCGTTCAACCCGTTCGAGGCCCGGGCCTTTGTGCTGGCCCACCTGGCCAGCGTGGACTTTGTGACCCCCTTTGACGAGGACACGCCGCTGGAATTGATCCGGGCCGTGCGGCCCCATGTGTTGATCAAGGGCGGCGACTGGGCGCTGGACGCCATTGTGGGCCGCGACGAGGTGGAGGCCGACGGCGGCCTGGTCTGCGCGCTGCCCCTGCTGGAAGGCTGGTCAACCACCGCGCTGGCCCGGCGCATAGCGGATCTCGGCCGGCGGGGGCTGACGCCGTGACGAGCCCGCCCGCGAGCGACGCCCGGTTTCCCCGGCTGGAAACGGAGCGTGCCGGCGGCGTTTTGACCGTGACGGCCTTTGGCGCCTGGGCGCTGGGCGTGGGGCAGGGCGTTGCGCCGCAAAAATCGGACGAAGACGCCGTGCGCGCCGTGGAGCGGGAGGCCGAAAGCGCCTCCGCGCTGGCCTTCCGCCTTGATCCCGGCGCGACGTGGGACAGTTCGCTTCTGGCGGTGTTTGTGCGCATGGGCGCGGCGGCGGGCAAACGCGGGGCAACCGTGGACGGCTCGGCCCTGCCGGAGCGCATGGGCCGCCTGCTGGCCCTGGCCCTGGGCGAGCCCGCGCAGCGCGCCCAGCCGGTCAGCCATGTTCCGCCGGGGCTTTTGGAGCTTGTCGGCGCCAAGACGCTGGCCTGGCCGGGCATCATGAGCCGGGCGCTCGCCTTTCTCGGCGAAGTGACCAGCGGCTTCGGCCGTTTGCTGACGGGCCGCGCGGCCTTCAGCCGCCGCGACATGTGGCTGGCCCTGCGCGAATGCGGCGTGGACGCGCTGCCCATCGTGGCGCTGACCAGCCTGCTGCTGGGCCTGATCCTGGCCTTTGTCAGCTCCATCCAGCTCAAGATGTTCGGGGCCGAGGTGTACACGGCCGCCCTGGTGGGCGTGGCCATGGTGCGCGTCATGGGCCCGGTGCTGACGGGCATTGTGCTGGCGGGCCGCACCGGCGCCTCGTTCGCCGCCATCATCGGCAGCATGCAGGCCAATGAGGAAGTGGACGCGCTGATCACCTTCGGCATCGAGCCGGTGGATTTTCTGGTGCTGCCGCGCGTGATAGCCCTGGTGATCATGACGCCCCTGCTCACCATTTACGCCGACATCATGGGCATTCTGGGCGGCTTTGTTGTGGGGCTTTCCATGGGCATCGCCCCGGCGACCTACTGGGACAACACGCTGACCAACATCAGCCTCAGCTATGTGTGGATAGGGCTTTTCCACGCCTTTGTGTTCGGCTTTGTGGTGTCGCTGGCGGGCTGCTATCAGGGCATACGCAGCGGCCGCAACGCCGAGGCCGTGGGCCGCGCCACCACGGCGGCCGTGGTCAACTCCATTGTGGGCATCATCGTGTCCACGTCCATCATCACCATTGTTTTGACGGTGATTGACCTATGAGCGACTTTTTGCCTCCCGCCGCCGCTTCCCCCGCTCCCGTTGTCGTGGACGTGCGGGACGTGGTGGTGGCCTACGGCTCGCGGGTTATCCAGCGCGACATCACCTTCCAGGTGCGCAAGGGCGAAGTTTTTGTGATCATGGGCGGCAGCGGCAGCGGCAAAAGTTCGATTTTGCGGGTGCTGATGGGCATTTTGCCGCCGAGCAAGGGCACGCTGGCTTACCACGGCAAGGATTTTTGGGCGTCCACGTCCGAGGAGCGCGCCGGCGTGATGCGCAGGGTGGGCGTGCTGTACCAGAGCGGGGCGCTGTGGTCGTCGCGCACGCTGGCGGAAAACGTGGCCCTGCCGCTGGAGTATTACACGTCGCTCTCCCCGGCCAGCGTGCGGGAGATAGCCTCGTTCAAGCTGTCGCTGGTGGGCCTGGCCGGCTTTGAGGATTACTACCCGTCCGAAATCAGCGGCGGCATGCGCAAACGCGCGGGCCTGGCGCGCGCCCTGGCCCTGGACCCGGAAATCGTGTATTTCGACGAGCCGTCGTCCGGCCTTGACCCGGTCAGTTCGGCCATGCTGGACGATCTCATTTTGCAGTTGCGCGACAGCCTGGGCATGACCATTGCCGTGGTTTCGCACGATCTGGCCAGCATTTTCGCCATTGCCGACAACGCCATCTACCTGAACGGCGAGGATCGCACCATCATCGCGCGGGGCAATCCGCGCGAGCTTGTGGAACACGGGCCGCCGGAGGTTGTGCGTTTTCTCCGGCGCGGCAAAAAGTGAAGCCCCGCTTCACCACATCCTAACGTATCCGGGAAACGACATGACGGAACGCGGAACCAAAACACTCATAGGCGGCTTTGTGCTGGCGGGCATCGGCCTGTTGATCGCGGGCGTGATCCTGATCGGATCGGGCAACCTGTTCAGCAAAAACGTTTCGTTCGCGCTGTTTTTTGATTCGTCGCTGCGCGGCCTGATTCCGGGCGCCCCCGTCTATTTCAAGGGCGTGCCCGTGGGCAAGGTTACGTCCATCCAAATTAACACCGGCGGCAGTTCTCTGGTGATCAGCACGCCCGTGATCATCGAAATGGAGAGCAGCCTCATCGCCCACATGGGCGACGGCCCGGACGGCAAAAGCCAGGACGTGCTTGGCGACGCGGCGTATCTTGACGAGTTGATCCGGCGCGGCCTGCGGGCGCGTTTGGGTATGCAGAGCTTCGTCACCGGCCAGCTCAGCGTGGATCTGGACATGATCCCCACGGCCGAGCCCGTGGATCCGGCCAGTCTGCCGAACTTCCGGGGCCTGCGCCAAATCCCCACCGTGCCGTCCTCGCTGGACGCCATGATCGATGTGATCAGCCGCATCCCGCTTGTGGAAATCGGCCAGGACGTGAAAAAGGCCGTGGGCGTGCTGAGCGAGCAGATCAGTAGGGTGGACTTGCCCGCGTTTATGACGGCCCTGCGCGCCACGGTGAACGACGTGCGCGCCGAGGTGGCCCACTGGAGCCAGATCCGCGAGGAACTGAGCGTGGCCCTGGCCAGCTTTTCTTCCGCCGCGCGCGCCGTGGGCGACCATGCGGACACCACCTTCCGCCGGGCCGACGCCGCCATGGCCTCCATTTCCGCGCTGGCCGAGGCGTCCGGCGCCGCCGTGGACAATATCGGCAAGCTGACGCAGGAAGATTCCGCCACCATGCTGGAATTCAACGAAACCATGCGCGCCCTGCGCGAGGCGGCCCTGGCCGTCAGCGATCTGGCCACCGTGCTTGAACTGCGCCCCGAATCCCTGATTTTCGGGAGGAACCGCTGATGAAACGCTTCGCCCTGGCCCTGTGCCTGCCCCTGTTGTTCGCCGGCTGCCTCAGCCCCTCGCCCGACGTGCATTTTTACGTGCTGCCCTCGCCCGAGCCCGCCGTTCCGGCCGCCCTGTCTCTCCCGGCGGGGCCGCGCGTGGGCGTGCTGCCCGTCAATTTGCCGGACTATCTCAGGCATTCCCAGATGATCCTGCGCCACGAGGGCGATCCCGCCATCATCGTGGACGATTACAACCGCTGGGGCGAAGATTTGAGCGACGGCATCGCCCGCGTGCTCGGCGAGGCCATCACCAACCGCCTGGCCGACGTGCGGGGCGTGGCCCTGCCCCAACGGGCCGGCGTGCCCGTGGACTTGCGCGTGCATGTGGAAATCCGCCGCTTTGAGGGAACCCCGGGCGGCAAGGTCTGGCTGGATGCGCTGTGGGGCGTGCAGCGCGGCGGCAAACCCGTGCTTGGAGGGCATTACGCCCTGGATGCCGACGCGGGGAACTCCGTGGCGGACATGGTGAACGCTCTTTCCGGCCTGATCGACGCGCTTGGCGCGGACATAGCCGCAGGCGTCCGGACAGTGGCGGCCGGGGCAGCCGCGCCCGCGCCTCCCGCAAGGCGGGGGAGCGGAGGGTAAAAGCGGGAAGAACGGATTCCGGCGGCCTGAGTTTTTTTTGCAACTCACCACAAGGGCTTACGGCGATAACCGTAAGCCCTTTTTTGCGGGCCAGAGTATTCCAACCTTGAAATGCCCGCGGGTGAGCGTAGCGAGGTTCCGCTTCAAAGTTAATCTGCTAGATCAGGTCTTGATCTTGCGCATCATGCGCCGGCAGCCACCCGGCCGGATCCTCCAGCGCTTTCTCCATAACTGCCATGATGGCCGCAGCGGGCATTTTTAAGCCTCGCGCAAGAGCAACAAGCGTCTCTACACGAATTCCGGATTCGCCGTGCTCAAAGCGGCGCAGCCATGAACCGTCCACTCCGGATTCTTTCGCCAATGCATAGCGGCTCATGCCGCGTTCTTTTCGGAGCGAAGCAATAATTAATCCCATAGCAGTTTTTGTTGCGTTTTTGTCCGTCACGGCATGAGCACCAGCAATAGAACTTGTATAAGGGACTAAAGTCTTGTATCTGGATTTATCATATGTGGGAGGAGCTTGTGGACGTATCGACGTTTGATGAGCAAATGGGCCGCATCCGGCTTGCAACGGGCAAACGCACCCAGGCCGAGCTGGCGGATTTTTTGGGCATCCGGCAATCCTCCATTTCCGACGCCAGACGGCGCGGCAAAATCCCTCCCGGCTGGCTGGTCACGCTTGTGCGCCTCCAAAACGTTCATCCCGAATGGGTCTTGACGGGAAAAGGCGCGTGTTATGCGTTTGTGCCCCTGGAGTCCTCCGAAGCGGACGGCCCTGCCGACCGGGCGGCCGCGGCCGCGCTTCGCCGTCTGCCCGCGCGAATGCTTGCCGACGAGCTTGTGAGGCGGATAGCCGTCGCTCAACATCCTGCGCACGGTTCAAAAACCGGCGAAGAGGCGTGGTAAAAGCACGCCCGCGCCCGGCTCCCTGCCGCGACAGCCTGCCTCAATCCGGCCCCGACTCTTCGGGCATGCCCGACAGGAACACGCCGGCCAGCACCAGCGCCGCGCCCAGGTACTGCGGCACGCTGAGCCGCTCGCCCAGCAGCACAAAGGCCAGCAGCAGCGTGAACACGGGGATGAGATTGCTGAACAGCGTCACCTGCGCCGCCTTGAGCCGGGAAATGGCGTAGTTGAGGATCAGGTAGGAAAAGAACGTCACCCCCAGGCCCAGGTACAGCAGCCAGGCCCAGGCCGAGAGCGGGGCCGAGGGCCAGGGCGAGGCCAGCGCCTTGGGCAGGAAAAACAGGGTGCCGCCCACGCATTGCAGGGCGGAAAGAAAGAGAAACGAATAGTTCTGGCTCAGTTTTTTCACCAGCAGGGCGTAGGTGGACGAAGCCAGCACGGCGCAGAAAATAAGCGCGTTGCCCAGCATGGGATCGGGGGCCTGGGCGGACGCCCCGCCGCCGAACGACACCAGCGCCACCCCGGCCACGGCCGTGGTGATGCCGGCAAGGGTGCGGCGGCGTATGCTTTCCTTGTAAAAAATCCAGGCGCCTATGGCCACAATAAAGGGAAAACAGGCCACGATCATGCCGGCCTGCGAGGCGGAGGTGTATTGCAGGGAGGCGGTTTCAAAGCTGAACAAAAGGCACGGCTCGCATGCGACCATAACGGCCAGGAGCCGCCAGTCGCCTTGTTTATAATGCCGCAGCGGCATATACTTGCGCCACAGCAAAAGATAGGCGGCCGCGGCGAAAGCCACCCGCCCCAGCAGCACCTGCCAGAGCGAAAAATGCTCAAGCACGAATTTGTTGGCGATGAATCCGCCCGCCCAGGCCAGATTGGCCAGTATAAGCAGGGTCGCGGTCAGTCTTGTGGAAATGTGCATACTGTGCTCGGGGTATCGGGTTATACGCGGGTTAAATCATCAGCAGGGGTGCGCCATGTCCATTTCTCCCGTCGAGGAACTGACGATGACCATGCTTTCCGGACGGAAGCGCGATCTGAACCGCCCGTGGGAAAGAGTGCTGCACATGGCGCGGCGTTATGCGTATCCCGGCCACTCGGTGGTGACATTTGCGGGCGAAATGAACCGGGACTTTTTCTATCTGGCCAAGGGGCGCTTTTGCCTTCACACGTTTTCCAGCTCCGGGCGCGAACGCTCCACCCTGTTTTTTGAAGAAGGCTGCCTGTTCAATCTGGCCACGGTATTTTTGAATTTTCCGGAAGACAAGTGGTATTGCCTGGAAGATTCGGTCATCTGGCGTTTTTCCGGCTCGCTGCTGCGGGACGAGGCTTTTGTGCGCGAATACCCGGATCTGGTCATCAACCTTATGGGCTCGCTTTGTTTCAACATTCTCAGCCAGTACGCGTGGCTGACGGACATGTACCTTGCCCCGCCGCTGGCCCGCTTTTGCCGCTACCTTATGGGCCTGCACGTCGTCAGCGGCGGCAAGCTCGAATTTGAGCCCGGCGTCACCCAGCAGGAAGCCGCCGCCGAACTGGGCATGCACCGCGCCACGCTGGCCGAGGCGGTGAAGGAACTGCGCGAGCTGGGCGTTATAGGCCGGTTTACCCGCAAGCGGCTGACCATTCTGGACGTGAACCGCCTGAAAAAGCTGGCCGAAAGCTGAGCGCCCACGGCGTCCGGCCCCGGAACATGCCTGGGGCCGGACGCCGCGCCTGTTCAATCCAGCTTCAGATCGCCGATGAAGAGCATGAGCTTTTGCAGCAGCGCTTCGCACACGTCCTGGTGCCGGGCCGCGATGTTGCGCAGCTGGAAGGGATCCGTCCGGCGGTCGTACAGTTCGTCCCCTTCCGGCACCTCCACCTTGGCGCCCAGGGTGCACGTCCACATCTCCTCGTCCACTTCCGCCTTCTTCTCGTTCGGGCGGGCGCTGATCAGGATGCTGTCGAACTCCTCGATGCTGATATCCTTTTTCATCCAGTGGATAAAGGAATAATCGTCCGTGATGATCGACCAGGCCATGCCGTAGTAGCCGGCAATGGCAAAGTCGCGCGCCTTCGCCTTTTCGCCGCGCATCACGGGCAGGAGGTTCACGCCCTGGAAGGCGCTGTCGTCGTAGGTTTTCATGCCCATGCTCGGGCCGCGTTCCCTGGGCAGGGCCTCTTTGATGGCCGCCATCATGGTGGCGCTGATGTCCACGTTCTGCACAAAACCGGCGATGCGCTTGCCGCCTTCCAGGCCCGGCGCGCGGATCAGCAGGGGGATGTGCACCAGTTCCTCATACGGCCAGGGGCGTGACTTGCGCATGATGCCGTGCCCGTGCTCGCCTTTGCCCATGGGGTTGCCGTGATCCGAGGTGATGGCGATCAGGGTGTCGTCCCACAGGCCTTCCTTTTTTACGGCGTCCAGCAGCTTGCCGACCCAGCGGTCCACCAGCGTGATCTTTTCCATGTAGAGCGCGCGGATGTGCTCGCATTCCCTGTCCGTGATGCGGCCTTCCACCGGCGTCCAGGGGGCCAGCAGCAGGGGGTTGCCCTCGTATTCCGGGTCGTAGGGGCAGGGCTTGCCCTCCCAGACCGAAGGCGGATCCCACGGCTCGTGCGGGTCGAAGCTGTCCACCCACAGGAAGAAGGGGCGCTTTTTGTCGCGGCCTTCCGCAATCCAGCGTATCGCCTCGCTGGCCACCACGCTGACGTTGCTGTCCGCCTCGGAGCGCCACGACTGCCGGAAGCGGATAAAGCAGTCTATTTCGTCCAGCATGGCCTGGCTTTCGGCGTCGATCATCTCGCCTTTTTCGTTCCAGACCATGGTGGGCGAGGTGTAGTTTTCCGGCTTCATGGCCGGATCCTTGGGCGCGCGCGCCCAGGTGGGGTGGTCGAGTTCGTGGCCGGGGCAGAACTTCACGTAGTCAAAGCCGCGCGAATAGCCGTATTTGGGCAGGCGCATGGGCGGCGTGTCGTAGACAAGCGCGGTTTGCATCCACTGGCCCCACAGGATGTCGGTGATGGTGGTGTCGTCCGCGCTGAGGGGCTGCCACCCGGCAACGGGCAGGGTGAAGCGGCCCGTCATGATGGCCCGGCGCACCGGCACGGTGGGCAGGCCTTCGCTGTAGGCGTTTTCAAAGAGGAAGTTTTCGCGGGCGAAACGATCCAGGTTGGGCGTTTTGACCACGCTGTTGCCGTAGCAACCCAGGTAGTTGAACTGGAGCGTGTCCAGCATGATGAAAAGGACGTTGCGAATGTTCGCCATGATATTCTCGCTTGCGGAGGTTGTGGAGTTATGGCGTTTACAGAATGCCGATCATCTTCCAGTACGGCACGGCCAGCAGCATGACGCCGCCGCCCACCAGCATGCGCACGGCCAGCGGCTTGACCACATGGGCGAGCTGCACATAGCCGGTGGTGAAAATGTAGAGGAAGGGCACCATCTCGTACGGCAGAACGTACTGATCCAGGCCGTAGTTGAAGGCGTAGAAAAGCGGCAGGGGGTTCATGCCCATCTGCATGCCCAGTTCGTGGAAGGCCGGCGTAAAGGCCGCCGTGGCGGCAAGCGGCGTGAGGATGAAGTTGACCACAAGGCCGGAGAAGTAGGAGCAGATCACGGCCAGGGTGGGCGAAAGTTCGGAAAGGAAGGGCACCACCTGGCTCACGGCCCACTTGTTGGCGCCCACCGCGCCGCCCACCATGCCCATGGCGATGCAGCCGGTCATCATGATCAAAAAGAGGATGTTGATGCCGTTGAATTCTTCGGGGCTCTGGATTTGCAGGGGCGGCACATAGCACAGCAGCGCCGTGGCGGCGAAGAGGAACACCGCGTTGATGCCGGTGAACGGCTCCAGCATGAAGGCCGAGATGCCCAGCAGCACCAGAACCATCAGGCGCTTTTCGGCCGGGCGCATGGCGCCCATTTCCTCATGGGAGCGCAGCACCACGGCCCGCAGCTGCGCGGGAGCCGGCAGGCTTTCCGAGCCCTTGGCCACATAGATGCAGAGGAAGGAACCGATGATGTAGAGCACGTTGACCAGCGAACCCTGCAACATATACTCCCAGAAGCCCACCGGCGACTGGCCCTTGCCGAACAAAACTTCAAAAGCCCAGATGAAGGTTTCGGACGTGTGCAGGAAAAGCAGGCAGGGCGTGGTGGCGGCCATAAACGACATAAGAACCAGGGTGGAGGACATGCGGGATTTGGGCGAAAGCCCGAGCGCGTCCACAATGCTGGCCCCGATGGCGCAGAAAATGACCACGCGGGCGAAAATCGACGGCAAAAGCAGGCCCAGCAGCATGCCCGCCAGGGCAAAGCCCACAAGCAGCGCGTTAAAGCTGCCGCCCACCAGCATGAGGCAGCGCAGGGCTATGCGTTTGGCCAGCCCCGTGCCGCGCATGGCCTCGCCGAACAGGCAGCCGCCAAAGGCGATCCAGATCAGCGTGGTGCTCCACGGGGCGAACACCAGTTCCGGATCCATGCCCAGCACAAGGATAAACGCAAAGGTGAGGCCCGCGGCGGTGACCACGGGCGGAATGGTTTCCAGCGCCCACAGCACCACGGCCGCGCTGGCCAGCGCCATGTACATGGGGAGCTGGGCGGAAACGTCCCGGGGGGCCGCCATATAGACCAGCAGCGGTATGATGAACGTGAGGCCCCATTTGAAAAGCGACTTTTGCGGTTGTGTCATCTTTTTTCCCCTATGGGTTGACGTTTCCAGGGTTGCCTGCGGTTCCCGCCCCGCGCGGGATGCCCGCCTTTTCATGGTGTGTGATTTTTCTCACGTTGAATGATAAAATAATATCGCCGTGGCGACAAAATGAAAAAAAATTCGGCGGGGGCTTTTGCTGCAAGGTTGGCCGCATGAAGGCGCTGGCCGTGAAAATTTGCATGGTTTCGCGGGCAGCGCCTTCCTGCGGTTAAGCATCCCCGCGGGCGAAACATGTGCGCCCCTTTGACAGATGCTTTGTGGGGGCCTATGACATAAAATATCGTATAACCTTGTGGAAAAAGGAGATTAATGTATGTATCCTCCTGTAAAAAATGTCATTGTCGTCATGCTCGACAGCCTTCAGTACAATTATCTGCATTGCAACGGGAACGACTGGATCAAAACGCCCAACCTGGATCGCTTCGGCCGCGAAGGCATTATTTTTGACGAATGCTATATTGAGGGCCTGCCCACCATTCCCTGCCGCCGCGCCATGCACACCGGGCGCTTCACCCTGCCCGTCAGCGGCTGGAGCGCCTTGCGCGTGGAAGACACCACCATCGCCGACCTCTGCTGGGGCACCAATATCGACAGCGCCTTCATTTTTGACAGCGCCCCGCACCGCCTGCCCAAATTCGGCTATACCCGCAGTTTCGACACGGTCAAATTTGTGCACGGCCACGAGGGCGATCATTTCTATTACAACCGCGACGAGGTCATCCACTACCGGGCCGAGGAGTTTCTGGAAGACCACATGTTCACCGAAGGCGCCAAAAAGCTGGGGGCCGGGGTTATCGAATCGCTGGTGCATGAAACCAACGGCTTCATCGCGCACCGCCAGTACTGGAAGACGGACGCCGATCAGAACGTGGCCAAGGTGATGAAGCAGGCCGTGAAATACCTGGAGGAGCGCGACCCGAACAAGCCCTTCTTTCTCTGGGTGGACAGCTTTGATCCGCACGAGCCGTGGGACAGCCCCTCCGTATGGGATCCGGACATGAAATGCCCCTACGACCCGGACTACACGGGCAAGGATATGTGGAACCCGCCCATCGGCGAGGTGGAGGGCGTGTATACCGAGGCCGAACTGCACCACGTGCGCATGCTGTACGCCGAAAAAGTCACCATGTGCGACAAGTGGTTCGGCCACTTTATGGACAACTGCAAACGCCTGGGCCTGGAAAAAGACACGCTGTTCCTGGTGGTTTCCGACCACGGCGAGCCCATGGGCAACGGCGAGCACGGCCACGGCATCATGCGCAAGTGCCGCCCCTGGCCCTACGAGGAGCTTGCCCACAGCGTCATGATGATGCGCGGCCCCGGCATCAGGGCCAACCAGCGCAGCCGGGCTTTCGCCCAGAGCGTTGACGTGGCGCCCACCGTCTGCGACTGGCTGGGCCTTGGCGTGCGCGACTACCACCAGGGCAAAAGCCTGCTGCCCATCGCGTTCGGCCAGAAGGAAAAAGTGCGCGACTTCGCCATTGCCGGCTACTACCAGTATGCCTGGTCGATCATCACGGAAGACTACAGCTTTATCCACTGGGTAAAAAACGACACCGACTCCATCAGCGAGTCCATGTATGAAATCTACGGCAAGGGCACCATGGAGCACGGCGCGGCCGTGGGCTACACCAAGATGAGCCTGGGCGGGGCCAGCAAGGAGGAAATGCAGTACAAGGCCGACGCCTCCCTGGACGGCGCCGAGCAGTGGACGTGCACCCCCAGCGCCAGCGCCGCCGTGCCGGAGCAGGACGAACTGTACGATCGCAGGGCCGATCGCTTCCAGCTCCACAACATCGCCGCGCGGCACCCGGATGTGGCCAAGGCGTTGTGGGTCAGGCTCCACGCCTTTATGGAGGATTTGCTTGCCAGTTAGCCTCGGCCCCCTGAAGCGCCTGCGAGTCCATACGGCCTGACGGCATAAAAAACGGAGCCGCTCCCCCGGGAGCGGCTCCAAAGCCCTTGCCCCGCCGTGGGTGGCAGGGCAAGGGCGGCCTGCTAGAGCAGTTTAACTTTGAATGATACATGGGCTGGACACGATATCTATGCTGTCGCCAGCCCGCTTTGACCCGTTCCGACACGGCGCCGACGGTTTCCTCCACCGGGATGGCCAGGTCAAAAATGCAGAAATCCTCGCGCTTGCGCCCTTTCGCCGTAGTTCGCCAGGTTCATGTTCATGCAGCCAAGGCCAATTCCTTGATATATCATCGCTCTTTCTCCGTGCGTTAGCGGCCGACAGCCAGCCGGGCAAGCCAGTCCGCCGTCATGCCCCGCGCGTTGTCCGCGCGCGACGCAATCACTTCCAGGCCTTCCAGCACGGTGGCCCCGGGGGCGAGCGCCCGGATTTCGTCCACGGTGTCGCCCTGGCCGGTGCCGGCAAAGGTGGCGAACGGGGCAATCCGCTTGCCGGACAAGTCGTGCGTGCTCAAAAAGGTGGCCACCGGCCGGGGGAACGTGCCCTGCCAGATGGGATAGCCCAGGATGATGGTGCCGTAGTCGTCCAGGTTCTCCACATGCGCGCGCAGGGCCGGCAGTTCGCGGTTGTCTATTTCCCGTTCCGCCCGTTCGGCCAGTTGGCCGGCGTTATCCGGGTACGGCGTGGCGGCCTCGATCCGGAACACATCGCAGGCAACGCTCTGGCGGATCTGTTCCGCAACAGCCGCCGTCGTGCCGGACTGGGAAAAGTAGACCACCAAAATCTTGTCGCCGCCGGCGGCAGCCTGGCTCTCCTCCGCGCCGGCGGGGGAGGGAAACGCGGCCAGCGCCGCAAGCGCAAATCCGGCAAGCAGGTTTGATACGGTCTTCATGTTGTTATCTCCTGTTTATAACTGTTCGCATTGCTTGAGCACGACCCAGTCGTCGGAACCAAAGATGTGGAACACGCCCGACATGGTCACCGTCTCGCCGATGCCGATGGCGTCGAGCTGTTCGTAGCTGTTGACCACGCACAGCGCGTAGGCCTTCCCGCCCGGCACGGCCGACAGCTCGACGGAAGGGGTGCCGTGCCTGTCCGGCCCGGTGCGCAGGACAATGCCCGTCACCGCGATGCGGCTGCGGCCGTAAGCGTCCACCGCCTGCGGGTCTTCCTTGAACGTGCGATACAAATCCGTGACGGCGAGGGGCTCCCCGGACGTTCCGGATTCCCCGGATTGCAGGGACGTTCCGGATTCCCCCAAAGCGGCAGCGGAACACGCAAAGCAACCCAACAAAAAAGCAAGGACGATAAGCGGCGTCATTTTTTTCATGGGAATTCCTCCGGTTCGCATGGCCCGCGTCCGAGCGGGCCGTTGCTGGGCAATTTTTAGGACACATGTACTAAGCGACTTGAAAATAGTACGAACGTGCTATATTGTCAAGCCGCGCCCTCATTTTTCTTCGCAAAGGTGTGTTATGAAAAAAAATATAAAAAACAGCATACTGGAAACAGGGTTCCATCTTTTCAGCGAGCGCGGCTACGCCAATGTGTCCATGCGCGATATAGCCGACGCGCTGGGCATGAGCGTGGGCAACCTCACCTATCATTTCCGGACAAAGGAGGAATTGATCGAGGCGACGCTGATCGCGCAAAACGCGGCCTTCCAAAAACCGCCGACGCCGACCACGCTGAAGGAGCTCAACGATTTGTTCCTGCGCGGGCTGGAGCATCAGAAAAGCGACGACTATTTTTTTCGGCACTATGATCAACTGAAGATCATAAGCCCCAAAGTCTACGCCTTGCAGGTGGAGGCCATTCAGCGCAGGAAGGAGGCGCTGCGCGAATCGTTCCGCATTCTGGAGCGCGACGGCTATATGAAGGAGGAGGAGGTCGCGGGGCACAGGGAGGCCCTGCTGGACGTCATCAACATGATCAAGGTTTACTGGTCGCCGTCGAACCAGGCGTTTGGCAGCGCCCAGGACAGCCCGCTGGCCTGCTTGTGGAGCATTATCCATCCCCTGCTTACCGAAAAAGGCAAGGCCGCGTTTCGGGATGATATGTGAGGCAGCCGCGCCACGAGGCGGGTTCCTGTTCCGGGGGCGGGATCTTCGCTTCCTATCCCCGGCAAAAACCAGTACACAGGGATTTCGGCGTTCTCACGCCGGATTCACCTTTTTCAAACCGCAGAGGTAGCCGTGCCCCGTCTTGTGTGCGAACAACTCAAGCCTTTTCTGGCCATGGACATTCTGGCGGAGGCCGACCGGCTGGAATCGGCCGGACGCCGCATCATTCATCTGGAAGTGGGCCAGCCCGACTTCGCCACGCCAGAATGCGTCAAGGAAGCCGCCGTCCAGGCCCTGCGCGACGGCAAAACCGGCTACACCGCCAGCGACGGCATACCGCCCCTGCGCGAAGCCATTGCGGAATACTACGAGCGGCACTACGGCCTGAACATTGCGCCGGAACGGATCATCGTCACGCAGGGCACGTCGCCCGCGTTGATGTGCCTGCTGGCGGCCCTGTGCGAAAATGGCGACACCGTGCTGACCCCCGGCCCCACCTACGCCTGCTACGACAGCGGCATCCGCTTCGCCGGGGCCAGTTCCATCCGGGTGCCCTGCCGGGCGGAAGCCGGTTTCCAGTTGACCGCCGAAGAGGCCCGGCCCCATATCCGGCCGGACACACGGGTAATTCTGTTCAACTCGCCCTCCAACCCCGGCGGCACGCTGATCGGCCGCGAGGAGATGCGCCGCCTGGCCGGGCTGGGCCCCATGCTGCTTTCCGACGAAATTTACCACGGCCTGACCTACGGCGAAAAAGCGACGTCCGCCCTGGAAGTGACGGACAACTGCTGCGTGGCCGACGGTTTTTCCAAGCGCTACGCCATGACCGGCTGGCGGCTGGGCTGGGTGGTGGTGCCCGAATATTTGCGGCAGACCATGGTGCGGCTCCAGCAGAATTTCTTTTTGTGCGCCGGCAGCTTTGCCCAGTGGGCGGGCATCGCCGCGCTCAAATACGCCTGGCCCGACGTGGAGCGCATGGCGGCCGAATACGATCGCCGCCGCAAGGTGCTGCTGGCCGGGCTGAAGCGCCTGGGCTTCGGCATCCGGTCGGAGCCGCTCGGCGCGTTCTACATTTTGGCGGACGCCCGGCATGTGAGCGGCGACAGCCTTTCCCTGGCCCGCGACATCCTGCACACGGCCGGGGTGGGCGTGGCGCCGGGCGTGGACTTCGGGCCCGAGGCCGAAGGCTATTTGCGCTTCAGCTACGCCAACAGCGTGGAGAATATCGAGGAAGCGCTGGATCGCCTCAAAACCTACCTGGAGCGGCGGGATTAACCTGTTGCCGTTTCTTCGCGCCTGAGGCGCGGCCTAAAAATGAAACCGCCCGAGGATAATCCCCGGGCGGTTTTGGTTTAATGATTTCGCGGCCGGAGCCGCTTCAGGCTTTCAGATGCGATCAGGACGCGCGCAGGTCTTCCATGAAGGTGCGCAGCTGGTTCCACAGCTTCTTGGCCACATCGGGGTTCTTGTCGATGATGTTGGTCAGCTGGAAGCGGTCGGTCTTGCGCGAATACAGTTCGTCCTTGGCCGGAACGTCGGCCGAGGCGGCCGGCGTGCACGTCCACTGTTCTTCGCCGTCCGTGGTGGCTTCGGCCTTGTATTCCATTTCTTCCTGCGTCGCGCCGCCCAGGGAGAACTTGTGGCTCTTGGGCAGAATGCCGCCCATCTGGGCCATGGTGTCTTTGCCGTACATGTCGTACAGGATTTCGGCGTTGACGCCGTGGGAGTCGCTGCGCTCATTCTTGGTCCAGTGGATGTACGACCACTCGTCGGTGATGATCGACCAGGAATACTTGCAGTAGCCGGCAATGGCGAAGTCGCGCACTTTCTTCACTTCGCCCTTGGCCAGGGGCAGCAGCGATTTGCCCTGATGTATTTCGCGCACGCCGAGGCCCAGCCACTCGCAGATGGTGGGAGCCACGTCGCAGGACTGCACAAAGGCGCTGGTGCGCTGGTTGGCCTTGATGCCGGGGCCCTTCATCATGAACACGCCGTGCACCAGTTCTTCATAAGGCCAGGGGCGGCACTTGCGCATGATGCCGTGGCCGTGCTCGCCGTTGCCCATGGGTTCGCCGTGGTCGGAAACCACGAGGAACAGGGTGTCTTTTTCCAGGCCCATGCGCTTGCAGTTATCCATCAGGTAGCCGAACCACTTGTCGCACATGGTCACTTTTTCGGCGTAGAGCATACGGATGTGGTTCATCTGCTCTTCGGTGTACAAGCCTTCCACCAGGCCCATGGGCGGATTGTACATGTCCTTGCCCTTGTAGCCGGGGTTGTAGGGGCATTCCATGTTTTCGTCGTACACGGAGGGGCTGTCCCAGGGCTCATGCGGGTCAAAGCTGTCGATCCACAGGAAGAACGACTTGTTGCGATCCAGTTTTTCCAGATATTCCACGGCCTGTTCCATCACCTTGGCCACGTTCTGGTCGGCGTCGGTCTTCCAGTACTGGCGGTGGCGGGAGAAGCCGTCCAGCTCGCCCATCACGGAGTCGATGGCGGCCTGGCCGATCAGCGCGGGCGCGTTTTTGATCACGCTGTCGTCGAGGTAATCGGTGGGATCAAGGTGGATCAGGTCGTCTTTTTTGTAATAGTAGTGGTCGCCTTCGTGGCCGTGCACAAAGTACACCTTGTCGAAGCCGCGGGCGTAGCCGAACTTGGGGATGCGCTGCGGGGCGCTGTCGAATACCATGCAGGTGTCGATGTTCTGGCCCCAGCAGAGGTCGGCAATGGTGGTGTCTTCCATGCTCAGCGGAACCCAGCCGGCGACGGGCAGGGTGTAGCGGCCGGTATGCATGGCGCGGCGGCAGGGAATGGTGGGCACGCCTTCCACATACGCTTCGTCAAAAATAATGCCTTCGCGTCCGAAGCGATCAAGGTTGGGGGTTTTGATCCATTCATTGCCGTTGCAGTGCAAATAGTTGTACTGCAGGCTATCCAACATCACAACAAGAACATTTTTAGTAGCCGGATACATAGTCTATCTCCTTAGTCAGAGTTTATCCTAACAAACTATTTTACCCTTTTGCTCCCGGAGGTCAAGATAGCCGAACCGGCCGCCTGCGCGGTCGGGTTATTTTTTTCGTGGCGTCACGCGCGTTTTTTGGGGGCGATTATTTTCTTTTATGTGGAAAAACAGTGAAAAGTTTGAGAAAAATATGTCAATCCGTGCTCAATACAATGTTTAAGAGACTTGCCTTTATGGGCAGGGCCGATAATATACCGCTACGCGAAAGTTCCTGGGCCGAACTTGGGGTTCGGCAGGCGGCAATAAGGCTACGGTTTTGTGTGGATTTCTTCTTGTGGCGCATTCACTCCCTTTGCAGAAGCTGCATTGAGGTCGGATATGCTTTCATTTGACTTTGCCTACTCCGGAACGATGCAGTTTGTGCTTTTTTTTGAAACAATTGTAACAAATACACTTTGCTATTATTTTAGCGCAAAAGTGCTTTTGCTGATATACAATAGGCATGTATCGGCAAAGCGGATCTGGATTTTTTCCATCATACTTGGCGCCATATTATATACTGGATTTATCTATGCGGTCTATTTCATAGGGAACAACGAATCGTTTGGCCCGGCATCCTATACCTTTCTCACCAACCCAAGTCCCTTTATCGCTATTGCTTCCTATTTTCTCGCAGTTTATGTCCTGGGACTTTCCCCGTACAGCTCCATCCGGGTTATGCGGCTTTTTTACGTGTACGTTTTATCGACTATCCTGCTCAAACGCTGGCTGGGTTTTACCCTGCTCAACCAGCCCCCGGAAGGGCCTTACAATTATCTTGTGGACGCGCTCTCTGTGCTGCTCACGCTCGGATTTTCCTATGTCATTTATTTGTTGACGTGTTTTTTTATCAATAAAAGTGCATTATTAATACGAATTCAGGACAATATTATTGTCAAAAATATTTATAAAGATATAACAAAGAGTATTCTTGAGGCAACAGCCGTTTATCTTTTTGTTTGCATATCGACAATTTATTTTGAATATAGTATTTTTTATTATCTTGTTGGATCTGTTCTTCTTGTGCTTTATCTAGCATTGCTTATTCAGATTGACTATACAATGCTATTTAAAGCTGATTTGGCAAATAAAGATGCGTATATAGATAGCCTTGTGCGCGGAATTCATGATTTTAGAGACATAAAGCACGATTTTTATAATATTTTGAGCACATATACGGGCTATATGGCTATTGGCAATTACGAGCATCTTAAAGAATACCACAAAAGCGTGATGAACATCACCATCAATGCGGGCACCAACCTTGAGCTGAGCGCCCTGATGGAAAAAAATCCGTCGCTGATGTCGCTGCTGATGGCCAAGGGCGAATACGCCGCGCAGCGCGGCGTCAGCTTTAAAACCACCATCCTGTGCGATGTGGCCGATCTTTATATTGATAACATCGACGCCTGCCGCGTTATCGGCACCCTGCTCGATAACGCGATTGAGGATGCGGCGTTTTCCGAGAAAAAGCGCGTCTTGTTTTCCATTGAGCAAAAGGCGCGCGAAAGCAAATTGATCGTAATTTCCAATACGACGGCTACGGACGTGGACGACCGGCAGGCGACGGACGCGGACTGTATTCCCCGGGAAGGGCGTCTGGGCGCGGGGCTTTCGCAAGCCCGGCGGACGCTGGGCAGGCATCCCAACTGCCGTTTGAATTTCAGTTGCTACAATTTTGAAGTTTCGGCCTATTTGGAGTTTCTGCGCCTGCCCGCGCGAAACAACTTTCGCGGCGTGATTTCGTCCGCGTAAGCCCGCCGGCGCGTCCGGCGTCGGGGCGTTTTTCTTTCGTGCCGGGCGAACCGTGCCCGAAAGCCCGGGTATTGGTGCCTACGGGCCCGTGCATTCGTGCGCCTGCGCATCCGGGCGTTGCGGTTGACCTTTTCCCGCTTTCAGGCCAAGATTCGGCACTTCGTTGCCTTTATTGCCAGGCGCGGGCGCCGTTTTTACAGGGGATTTGTCATGAATATGAAAACGTTCCGCAATCTTACCTATACATTCCTTGTGCTGGCCGTTACGTCGCTGCTTCTGGTGGTGCTTTTTACGGAAGGCGAGCCGACGGGCCTGATGCTGGTGATGTTCAACGTGTGCGTGGCGGTCTTTTCCGTTACCATTGTGGCGATGATTGCCGTGCTGTTTTTGTACGTCAACTCCCTCAACTTCTCCATCACGGTGCTGAAGCGGCGCGGAAGCAAGGCATACGGCGAGCTTTCGCAGCATAAAATGAAGCTGATCGACGTGATGGACGGCGAAAAGCCGCTCGCGGAATGGGAAACCTTTTTGTACAGCGATGAAGAATTCCAGCGCATCAAAAAGTTTTTGTACGAAGAGTATTTTTTGCTGATCGACTACGAACCGTTCCGCGCCAAATCGGCCTCGGCCTCGGTGGTGTGCTCCTTTTACG
>JAVBMS010000078.1:0-8943 GCA_031552135.1 Mailhella sp. | reverse complement strand
GGGGGGGGGGGGCCGGGGGGGGGCGGCGCCCGCCCGGGCCCGGGGCGGGGGCCCCCGCCCCCGCGGGGCGCTTCTCCCCCCGGGCCCGGCGGCGCCCGTCTCTTAAAACCCAAATTGGGGGGGGGGGCCCCCCCCCCCCCCCCCCCTCCGGCCGGGGCCTGCGGCCCCTGCACCCCGCAACAGGGCCAAGGCCGCGCTTTCGCGCGGCCTTGGCGTGTTAACGAGGGTAAGCCAGCGCTCGCCCGCAACGGCCCTGTCATGTACCCATTATGCGGGGGTTCGGGGGGCATCATGCCCCCCGGCGGGGTGTGGGGCAGCGCCCCACATTCTTACGTCAAAGCGTTGGCCAGCGCGCCGAGATCGCGGACAAGCCCGGTTGTGGTGGCGCATGGAGCGGGGGTGGGCGGCAGCAGGAGGCCGGAGGGCGGCAGGTTGAATTCGGCCGCCCTGGCGGCCATTTTGCCGGTCAGCACGGCAAAGGAGGCGGCAAAGCCGGCGTTGACGCCAAACAGCACGTCTTCGCGTTTGTCGCCCACCATAACGCACTGGCGCGGGTCAAGGTTGTGGGCGTCGCGCAGGCTTTCCCACAGGGCAATGCCGGGTTTGCGGCAGCGGCAGCCTTCTTCCGGCGCGTGCGGGCAGAAGCGCGCGTCGTCAAAGCAAACGTTGTAGGGCAGCAGCAGCTCGGCCAGGCGGCGCTGGCAGGCGGCGAGGTCGTCGGGGGTCAGGTAGCCGCGCCCGATGCCCGACTGGTTGCTGACCAGAAAGAGATGGGTTCCGGCGGCCTGAAAGCGGGCCAGGGCTTCGCCCACGCCGGGCAGCAGCTCGACCCCGGCCGGATCGCGCAGGTAGTGGCGATCCGCGATGACCGTGCCGTCGCGATCCAGAAACAGGGCGTGCGGGCGTGACAACATGCCGCTTCTATACGCGCGCGCCGTTTCCGTGACAAGCGCCCGCAATGGCGTTATCCTCCCGCCCATGCTGTTGTATGTGCACGTTCCTTTTTGCCGCCGCAAATGCCGTTACTGCGGTTTTTATTCCGAGCCGCTGGCCGATCCGGATGATATTTTGGCGGGTTTCGGCGTAGGGGGCAACTGGTCGGACGCCGAGCGCATGCAGCAGTGGCTTGACGCGCTTCTGCTGGAAATGGCCGCCTGGTCGGACGCTTTGGGCAGGCCCGAGGTCAGCACCGTCTTTTTTGGCGGCGGCACGCCCAGCCTTCTTCCTCCGGCGCATATGGACGTTATTTTGAACCGCGCGGCGCGCTGCTTCCGGCTGGACGCCAAGGCGGAAATCAGCATGGAGGCCAATCCCGAGTCCGTCACGCGCGCCCACGCCAGGGGCTACGCGAAGGCCGGGGTCAACCGGGTGTCGCTGGGCGTGCAGTCGCTGGACGACTCCATGCTGGATTTTCTCGGCCGCGTGCATACAGCGGCGGACGTCGCGCGCGCGTACGACGCGTTGCGCGGCGCGGGCTTCGGCAATATCGGCATGGACTTGATCTGGGGCCTGCCGGGGCAGAGCGTATCGGGCTGGCTGTCCCAACTGGCCCAGGTGACGCGCATGAAGCCGGAGCATCTTTCCTGCTACGGCCTGACCGTGGAGCCCGGCACGCCGCTGGCCGATCTGTATGAGCTGGGCGAGCTTGTGCTGCCCTCGGAGCGCGATCAGGCCACCATGTATGTGCGCGGGGCCGAAGTGCTGGAAGAGGCGGGCTTTTTGCATTACGAAATTTCCAACTTCGCCCGCATGGGCTACGCCTGCCGCCACAATACGGGCTATTGGGAAGGCGTGGACTATCTCGGCCTCGGGCCGTCGGCCACGTCCACGGTCGGCGGCAGGCGCTGGACAAATCCGGCGGGGCTCGGCCCCTGGATCGACAACGTGCGCGCCCATAAGCTGGCGGAAAACGCGGAAACGCTTTCGCTCACCGACAGGGTGCTGGAACTGCTCATGCTGCGCCTGCGCACCACGCGCGGCCTGCGGGTCAAGGCGTACAAGGAGCTGACCGGCCGCGACTTCATGCGCGATCACAAAACGCTGATCCACACGCTGCACAAAAACGGGCTGATCCGCATCCGCAACGGCTACCTGTGGCTGACGCGCAACGGCATGCTGGTGTCCAACAGCATTCTGGAGCGCTTTTTCGATTCCTCGCGCGAGCATCTGGCCGCGCTGCCCCGGCGGCCCGACGCGCCCGATGCTTTGCCCGGCACGGGCGCTTCTGACGCGGATAGGCCCGGTGAGGATGTTTTCGCAAACGCGGACGCCGCCCGCGCGCTGCCCTGACGATCATGATGGAATCGCTTTTTCCGCTCGCCGCCCGCCCGCAATCCTCCGTGTTGCGGGGCCGCCTCGCGCCCAGCCCCACCGGCCTTTTGCATCTGGGCAACGCCTGGTCGTTTCTGCTGGCCTGGCTGGCCAGCCGGGCGGAGGGCGGCCTGGTGACGCTGCGCATGGAAGACATCGACCCCGCGCGCTCCCGCCGCGAGTGGGCGGACGCCATTGTGCGGGATTTACGCTGGCTTGGCCTGGACTGGGACGAAGGGCCGGATTGTCCGGGCAGCGCGGGCGAGGACGGCCCGAACGGCCCGTACGAGCAGAGCCGCCGGGGCGCGTATTACGAGGCGGCGCTTACGTTTTTGGAGCGCGCGGGCCATGTGTACCCTTGTTTTTGCACGCGCAAGGAGTTGCGCGATCTGGCCGGAGCGCCGCACGGCGGCCACAGAGGTCAGGACGGGGGCGACGCGGGAGGCGTGGGCGACATGGGCGCGCCGTATCCCGGCCGCTGCCGTGGCCTGACGCCGGAGGAAGCCGCCGCGCGCAAGGCGGAGGGCAGGGCGTTTTCGTGGCGGCTGGCCTGCCCGGAAGGGGAAGAGGGCGAGGATGTTCTGGCCTTTGACGACGCCGTGCTGGGGCGCTGCGCGCTGTCGTTTGCCGCGTGCGGCGGCGATTTCGCGCTGCGCCGCTCGGACGGCGTGTGGGCCTACCAGTTGGCCGTCAGCGTGGACGACGCGCTGATGGGCGTCACGCGCGTGGTGCGCGGCGAGGACATCGTGTGGTCAACGCCGCGCCAGCTTTTGCTGCTGCGGCTTTTGGGCGCGCCCGCGCCGTCGTACGCCCATGTTCCGCTGCTGTGCGACAGCAACGGCGAGCGCCTGGCCAAGCGGCATCACAGCCTGAGCCTGCATGCCCTGCGCGAGGCCGGAGCCCGGCCCGAGGCCGTAGTAGGCGCGCTGGCGCATCTGGCGGGGCTGGCCGAACCCAAAACCTGCCTGACGCCCGCCGCTTTGGCCGCGCGGCTGCGCGCGGAGGGCGCGTTCCCGTGGGAGCGGCTGCGGCGCGGGCCTGTCCGGTTGCCGGCGATGGGGGCTATTTTGCTGTTTTCTTCTCGGCGCTGAAGGCCAGCACCTTGGCGCGGCGCGGTTCGGCCGCATGGCTTTCCAGGTCGAAGGCCGGGGCGGGCGGAACAAAGCCGTCGGGATCGCTTTGGCCGGCGCGCACGCGCTCGGCCCAGAGCGAGTTGAACAGCTGGTTTTTCCAGCGCTTGGCCTGGATGAAGGACAGGATCAAAACAGCGTCCTGCCAGCGTTGTGAGGGCTCAAACCGCTGAACCACGGCGGCGTATTTGTCCCACAGGGCCATTAACGAGGCTTCGTCCATGGCGTCTAACTGGCGCGCAAGCTTTTGCAGGATTTGATCCATAGTTTTTGGGGGTTGGGGTTTAAGTCCGGGCTGACCATACCCTGATCCGCCGGACTCGGCAAATGTAAATTGCCCGTCGCCGCGCTTTGCGCTATGCTGCCACAATCCATCAGTCATCGGGAGCGAAAATGAGCGATCTTAAAGACATGTACCGCCGGATCGTGGCGGACGGCTTTCCTGACCAGCTGACCCTCACGCTGGGCGACGCCGTGCTGACCTTTGCCAAGCGGACATGGACTCTGGACGGCGAGGAGCGGGGCCTGCGCTACGGCGAAAACCCGGATCAGCCCGCCGCCCTGTACGAATATGTGGGGGGCGAACACGCCGTGGCCGGACGCCGCTGGCGCGCGCCGGGCCAGGGCATTGTCTCGGCCATGACCGAGGCCCAGATGCTTCAGGCGGGCAAGCACCCCGGCAAAACCAATCTGACCGACGTGGACAACGCCGCCAATATCCTTCAGTACCTCAGCGCGCGCCCGGCGGCGGCCATACTCAAGCATAACAATCCCTGCGGCGCGGCCTGGGCCGATACGCTGGAAGCCGCGCTTTCCTCCGCCTTCTGGTGCGACCGCATCGCGGCCTATGGCGGGGCGGTGGTGCTCAACCGCGCGGTGGACAAGCCCACGGCGGAATTTCTGGCCTCGCAGTACGCCGAGGTGGTGGCCGCGCCCGACTACGAAGACGGCGCGGTGGACATCCTCAAAGCCCGCAAGTCGCTGCGCATTTTGCGCCTGCCCGGCCTCGGCCGCCTGGAGGAATTTGCGGGCGTGCCCTTCCTCGACCTCAAATGCCTGACGGACGGCGGCCTGGTGGTGCAGCAATCGTTTGTCAACCGCATCCGCTCGGTGGACGACTTCATCCCGGCCACGGGCACGTCGGCGGACGGCGTTACCACCGTCAGCCGCGCCGCCACCCGGCGCGAACTGGACGATCTGCTCTTCGCCTGGGCCGTGGAAGCCGGGGTGACGTCCAATTCGGTTATTTTCGCGCGCGACGGAGCCACCGTGGCCATCGGCACCGGCGAGCAGGATCGCGTGGGCTGTGTGGAACTGGCCATCCACAAGGCGTATACCAAGCACGCCGACACGCTTTCGTTCCAGCGCCACCGGCTTTCCATTTACGAGCTTCAGCTCAAGGCGCGGCAAGACGCGGAAGCGGCGGCCCTGCTGGAAGGCATCAACGCCGAAACGCGCGAGGCCCGGGGCGGGCTGCCCGGCTCGGTGCTGGTTTCCGACGGCTTTTTCCCCTTCCGCGACGGGGTGGACACGGCCATAGCCCAGGGCGTGACGGCCATCGCCCAGCCCGGCGGCTCGGTGCGCGATCACGAGGTCGTCGCCGCCTGCAACGAGGCTTCGCCGCAGGTGGCCATGCTCTTTACCGGGCAACGCAGCTTCAAACATTAATTCTGCGGCGTTCGCGGGATTTCCCGCTGCTTCGGGGTTCGCAAGAACCCCGATTATTTTGGCGCGCAGTGAACAACGCGTTTTTTCAGGAAGGTGGGTATGGCCTCGGGCGTGGTGCAGTTTCCCGGTGTGGGCTGCGTTGTGGAGTTTATGGAAGGCAACGCGCCGCACATCGCGTGGGTGATGGAGGAGCAGGGCGGCAAACTGCGCCTTATGCTGCCCAATCGCCGCGAAACCACCATGGGGTCGAACCGCCTCCTGCCCTGGGCCGGGCCGCGCTACGACGCGGGCAAAAGCCGCGACGAGATCATCGCGCTGCTGCAGGAACGCAAGGAGCGCCGCGACGCGCTGGCGCGGGAAATCAACCCCGAAGAACTGTGGGACATGGCGCAGGGCGAGGTGAGCAAAGCCTCGCCCGTCTGGCTGGCGGAACTGGCCTTTACCCGGCCGGAGGCGGACGAGGTGGCGGCCTGCGGCCACGCCCTGCTGGCCTGCAAAAGCCATTTCCGGTTTCAGCCGCCGGATTTTGAAATTTTTTCCGCCGAAACCGTGGAGGCCCGCCTGCGCGAGGCCGAGGCCAACCGCGAGCGCGAAGCCCTGGTGGGCGGCGGGGCCGAGTGGTTCCGCCTGCTGTGGGAGGCGCGGCAAACCCGCAAGCCCGCGCCCGATCCGGATAAACACGCGCCGCCCGAGCCCGTGTATTCCCGGCTGGAGCGCATGTTGCGCGCGCGCATTCTCGACCCCGAAAGCCAGGAGGACGAAGCCCTGTGGCGGCAGGTCAGCAAAGATTTGCCCGACGACCCGCATCTGCCCCTGCTTTTGGCGATGACCTGGGGCCTGGTGCCGGAACATTACAATTACTGGATGGAGCGGGCGGACTACGCGCCGGGCGACGCCTGGAGCGCTGCGCACGCCGGGGAGATCGCGGAACTGGAGGCCGGGGCCGGGGCTCTGCGCCAGGAGCCGCTGGCCGAAACTTTTGTCAGCATCGACAGCGCCACCACGCGCGACATCGACGACGCCTTCCGCGTGGAGGCCCTGCCCGGCGGCGGCTGGCGGGCCACGGTGGCCCTGGCCTGCCCCGCGCTGGCCTGGCCCTTTGGCGGCGCGCTGGACAAGGCCGTGGCGCGGCGCGCCACCAGCATCTATCTGCCCGAGGGCGACAGCCACATGATGCCCGAAAGCCTGGGCACCGGCCTCTACAGCCTGCACGCGGGCAAGGCGCGCCCCGCGCTGCTGCTGCGCTGCGAGGTGGACGCCGACGGCGTTGTGACCTCGGGCGAGCCGGACGTTGCCTGGATCACGCTGGCGGCCAACCTGACCTATGTCGGCTGCGAAGCCGCGCTGAATGGACAGGGTGACGCGGCCGCCGATCCCTATGCCGACATGCTGCGCCAGGCGCACGCGCTGGCCGAGGCCCGCCTGCGCCGCCGCGTGGAGCAGGGCGCGGTGATCATCGAGCGGCCGGACGCCGATTGCTATCTGGTGGGCGAGGGCGCGGACACCAAAGTTTTTTTGAAGGAACAGACGCCCGCGCCCAGGGCCCAGCTTCTGGTTTCGGAACTGATGATTCTGGCCAACGCCGTGCTGGCCTCGTGGGCGGTGGACAAGGGCGTGCCGTTGCTGTTCCGCGTGCAGGACGTCGCGGTGCCGCGCGAGTTTGCGGGGGTGTGGTCGTCCGCGCCGGACATCGCGCGTGTGGTCAAGGCCATGGCCCCGGCCTCGCTGGAAACCTCGCCCCGCCCGCACGCGGGCATGGGCCTGCCCATGTACTGCTCGGTCACGTCGCCCCTGCGGCGCTACGCGGACTTGATCAACGAGTCGCAAACGCTGCACATGCTGCTGAACGGCGCGCCGCGCCTGAGCAAGCAGGCGCTGGACGCCCTGCTGCCCGAACTCGACATGCGCCTGGACGCCGCCGGCCAGGTGCAGCGCTTCCGCCCCCGCTACTGGAAGTACCTGTACATCCAGCAGCAGGCCAAGGCGCAGGGCGACGCGTTTTGCTGGGAAGCCGTGGTTTCCGAGGAAAACGACGCCTGGGTCACGATCAGCCTGGCGCGCGAGCAGCTTATCCTGCGCGGCAAGCGCGCCCTGTTCGGCGAAAAGGTCTTTCCCGGCCAGGCGCTGCGCGTGCGCCTCGGCAAGGTCAACCCCCTGCGCGGCGAAGCCAGCATCCTGGGCGCGCGGGAGGAGTAAACCCCTCCGGCAGCCTGCCGTGAAGCCAGACGGCGGAAACAGCATTGCGGCTTGCACATGATTTTTTTGCTTGTGCGGCGCAGGCCATGATTATTTGTTTTATAAATAATCCACAAAGTTATCCTGTTTTTTCGGGGGGCGGTTCTGTTATTTTGACACCCGTTGACCGTGATAGCGGGAAGACTCCGTTAGGGTTCAAGCATTTGTACCATAAAGAACTTGCCAAAAAAAATGGGGCTCGGGTATAGTGCGCCCTAATACTTGTTGATGAGGGGTATTCGCGCACACGCAGAGCGCGTTGCCAAGCGGCCTGGCCGCGACATTCGTTCCCCGGACATGAGACCGGGCGGGGGTGGGTTTCGACTGAGCCCCGCGCCGGACAGGAGGATGCATGAAAAACGGAAAAAGGTTCGCGGCTTCTTGTTTGGCGGCGTGCTTGGCAGTATCGCTTAACGCCTGTGTGGCGACCACCACATCCAACCTGCGGTCGGGAACCTCTTCCGGGAGTCAGGCTCTCGCTTCTCAGGAGGCCGCTTCCCAGGCTTCCGCCGTTCAGGGCGTTGTGGCGGAAAAAAAGGCGGTGGATCCCGCCGTGCAGACCTCGGTTCTGCTGCCTCCCAGCCGCTTTGTGGCGCTTTCCTCCCTTAAAGTTTCCGCGTTCAGCCCGTTCCGCGCCGCTCTGGCCGAAGATCGCAACTGGTTCCACGGCGCGTCGTCCACCCATTTTGAAGAGTGCCCGCACTGCAAGGCGCTCGGCAAGATCATTTCCTCCGAATACGGCATGAGGCGCGACCCCCGGCGGCGCGGCGTCCGCCTGCACCACGGCATCGACATCCGCGCCCTCAAGGGTTCGGGCGCGCTCGCCTTTATGGGCGGCGAAGTGGTCAAGGCGTCCCGCAATGGAGCCTACGGGCTGTGCATCGAAATTCGCCAGGACGACGGCATGGTTGCCCGCTACGCGCACCTGAGCAAGATGGACGTCAAGCCCGGCCAGCGCGTGGAAAGCGGGCAGCAGATCGGCGCGACCGGCAGCACCGGCCGCGTGACCGGCCCGCACCTGCATTTTGAGCTGATCCGCGACGGCAAAAGCCTCGACCCCATGCAGTTTTTGACGCGCTCCGAGCAGGTTATGCGTTGCGTGAGGCTGGAGACCGCGGGGAAATAAAGGGAACGTTCATTTTATTTTTTTTCGCACGGAAAAAGAACGCTCGCCGGGGAATCGGCGGGTGTTCTTTTTTTGGGGGCAGGGGGGCAGGGGGGGGAGAAGGATTTTTCGATGAATTTTCAGGCGGCTGCGGCACTGCCGACTTTAATATATCTATCCCCTGCGCCTTCGGCGGGGGAGGGCGTAACGCCCGGTTTTCAGGCGGCTGCGCCGACACCGACTTTAATATATCGATCTCCTGCGCCTCCGGCGGGGAGGGGAGGGCGTAACGCCCGGCTTTTCGGCGGTTGCGCTGTAATGCCCTCCTTAAATCAAGCGGCCTTTAAGGGAGAATTCTTCCGGTTTTTGGCTGTTCCCTCGTGTGCCCTTTGTGGAGTGTTCCAGCCGAGCGCCGAGTGTAAATAGCCAGTGTTAAATTTTTCTATCCAGGCGGATAATTCCTGGCCCAGGTGTTCCAGGCTGCGCCACTCCTGA
>JAVBMS010000079.1:0-6747 GCA_031552135.1 Mailhella sp. | reverse complement strand
GCCAGCCCTGTTCATAAAGCTCCACGGCCCGAAGTCGCCTGAACTCGCGTACATCTTGACTGGTCTTGCTGAGCGTTTTCATGTCTCATGACATACCAGAGTTTCTAGAAAATGTTTAGTGAAAAATGCGGATATCAATAGAAACAGACCCTAGTCGAAGTCGGTGAACAACGCGCCGATGTGCACACTGCCCAGGGTGCGCTTGGCGTTCTGCTCGCGCATGCGCCAGAAGGCCTGCTGGATATGGTCCGAGGTGATCCCGTTGCGGATGGCGGTATAGGCTTCGATATAGGCGGCCAGGGTATCGCAGACCTTCACCGCGTCGCCGTCTTTGGGGTCAAGTTCGTCGCGGTTGCAGTCCCTGTGGAAGGCGGCATAGTCGAATTTCTTGGTGATTGTCGCGCCGTCCGCTGCGGGAATGCGCGCGGTGTTGTCGAATTCCGTGCCGTTTTCCAGATCCAGGCCCAGGTAGTAGCCCAGACGGCCGACCACGTCGGCCAGGCCGTCGGCGCACAACGGGGCAAAGATGCGGCGTTCCAGTTCGGCTTCTTCATATTCGCGGATCAGCTTGTCCAGGTCTTCAACCGACTTTTTCACCGGCGAGATGATGTCGCGGGTGAGCAGTTCAGGCAAATCGTGGAACAGGCCGCAGAAGAAAGCATTGACCCGACGGGCCCGACAGCCGTCCAGGGCGTGGCTGAGCAGATAGGCGTAACAGGCGACCACGAACATGTGGCCCATGACCGAGGTTTCCGGCACCCGGGGGGTCTGGGACCAACGCTTCTGAAAGCGCAGTTGGCCGCAAAGGTTGGCGAAGCGGGCCAGGGCCGAGGCCGACGCTCTGCCCAGGCCATTGCCGCGCCGGTCCAAGGGCCGCTCCAGGCCGTCAATGAGTTCGGGCATGCCGGTCAGGTGCCGGTAACCCTCAAGCTGCTCGCGAAAGCTGCGATCGATGTCGGGCAGTTCGTCGTCAAAGTCGTCGTTCAGGGAG
Organism: Mailhella sp.; assembly: GCA_031552135.1. GTDB lineage: Bacteria > Desulfobacterota > Desulfovibrionia > Desulfovibrionales > Desulfovibrionaceae > Mailhella. Next base: position 5,756 of record JAVBMS010000079.1, on the reverse strand, counting down.
CGCAGACGGCGAAATTCCCATACGCTGGCGTAGAGGTGGGCCGCGCCCAGAATATCCGCCGCCGAGCCCTGCTGCCGGGGCTGCATGACGTGCTCGACAAAACGCCCCCAGAAATCCCCGCTCAAGGGCCGCAGGTGCGGCTCCACCTCTGCCGTGGCCCAGGCGGCCAGGCGCTGGTAGTGCTCGGGGTTTTCCTTGATCCGGTAGAGGATGGGCGGCTTGATGTCGGTAATCACCAGGCGGAAAAGGTAGTCAAAGATGCCGCCCTCGACCACATCCGCCTCCAGGCTCAGGGCTTCGGACGGAGCCAGTTCGCGGGCCTTGAGTCGGCAGAGCAGCCAGGCCGTGATCATCTTGTGGGCCTGCTTGTCGATCTCGATCAACTCCATCAGGCGCAGCTTGTCGTTCCAGCGCTTCATGTAAGCGCCGGAAAAGACGAATTGCAGCAGGCTCTTGCGGATACCGGAAATCATGGGCTCTCCTTAGCACAATTTCATTTTGAAATTGCCCATGTAACCATATTACCGACGGACTTCTAAAAACGTTTATCCACTCTACCATGTTGCCTGTGAGCCCACAAGTCCGCCCGCCCTAAAAAGCACAAGGCCCGGCATCACACCGGGCCGTTATCGCAGATGAACATTTTCAATATTAATCTGCTCTAGAAGAAGAGAACAGTCAAAAGCAGGAAGCACGGAATCAAAATGCAGATCGACCAGCCCATGTAGCCGAAGAAGCTGGGCATCTTCACACCCATGTCTTCGGAGATGGAGCGGACCATGAAGTTGGGCGCGTTGCCGATGTAGGTATTGGCGCCCATGAACACCGCGCCGGCCGAAATGGCGGCCAGGGTGGTGCCCTCGCTCATCAGCGCGGCGGCGTCGCCCCCGGCGGTGTTGAAGAAGACCAGGTAGGTGGGCGCGTTGTCAAGGAAGGACGAAAGCGCGCCGGTCATCCAGAAGAACATGGAGGGGATGTGCTGGCCGCTGGGGTCGGTGACGGTGTTGATCAGGCTGGCCAGGGCCCCCTGATTGCCGGCGCGCAGGATGGCGATGGCCGGGATCATGCTGAGGAAGATGCCGATGAAGAGCTTGCCCACTTCCAGAATGGGCTCCCAGGAGAAGTCGTTGCGCTTGCGGCATTCCTTGTCGGTGATTTTCCAGGAGGCCGCGGCGATGAGCAGGTAGATGACGTCGCGGATCACGTTCTGCATTTCCATGGGGATGCCGAGGAACGAGAAGTGCGCGCCCTTCCACTGGCCGGAAATCAGGGTGTTGACCACCACGCAGGCCAGCAGGATGAAGTTGAGGCCGCCCTCGATGCCCAGCTTTTCGCCCGCGCCGGCGGTGTCGGCCGGGGGCACGGGGCTGCCTTCCTTCTTGTAGAGCACGGAGTCCACCACAAAGAAGATGGCCAGCAGAATGGCGGAAATCAGCGCGGTTTTAAGCAGCAGGTGGGTCGCCGTCCAGAAGAAGCTCACGCCCTTGAGGAAGCCGAGGAAGAGCGGGGGATCGCCCAGCGGGGTCAGCGAGCCGCCGATGTTGGCCACGAGGAAAATGAAGAACACCACCTGATGCACGCGGAAACGGCGGTGCTTGTTGGCGCGCAGCAGCGGGCGGATCAGCAGCATGGCCGCGCCCGTGGTGCCCATCCAGCTGGCCAGCAGCGTGCCGATCAAAAGGATGCCGGTATTGACCTTGGGCGTGCCCACCAGCGAGCCTTTAAGCCGGATGCCCCCGGCCACGGTAAACAGGGCCAGCAGCAGCAAAATAAAGGGCATGTATTCCAGCAGCAGGGTTTCGCCCGCGAGGAAGTACGCGGTGTGCCAGCCGTACACCAGGCAGCACGGCACCAGAAAGGCCAGGCCCCAGAACAGGGCCACCTTGCCGAAGTGGTGGTGCCAGAAATGGGGCACGGCCAGCGGCGCAATGGCAATGGAAAGCAGCATGCACACAAAGGGCACAACCCACATCAGCGGCAGATCGGGCGGCAGGGCGGGGTGCGCTTCCGACGCCAGGCACAGCGTGGGGATGAGAAAAGACGCCAAAAAGGCGAAGGCGGCCATTCTTGATTTCGGCATGGAGCTCTCCTTTTGGAACAGAGATATTAATTGCGGAACCGGAAAAACAGCGGCATACTAACACAAGGAAATTATGGCGGCAAGAAAGGCCGTACGGCCCGCGCCGCCATGGCGCGGGGTTTTTTTCGCGCTCCCCTGCGCATGGAGAATATCATGCTGCGTCCACCCAACGTGCTGACCATCGCCGGTTCGGATTCCGGCGGCGGCGCGGGCATCCAGGCCGATCTCAAAACCGTGAACAACCTCGGCGCCTACGGCATGAGCGTGATCACGGCGCTGACGGCGCAAAACGGCCTCGGCGTTCTGGGCATCCACGCGCCGGATCCCGCCTTTGTCGCGTTGCAGCTCAAAGCGGTGTTCGAGGGCTTTCCCGTCCACGCGGCCAAAACCGGGATGCTTTTTTCGGCCGGCATCATCAACGTGGTGGCCGACGCCCTGGCCGGGCACGCTTTTCCGCTGGTGGTGGACCCCGTCTGCGTCAGCCAGAGCGGCCACCGCCTGCTGGAAGAAAACGCCGTGGACGCCCTTTGCGAGCGCATCCTGCCCCTGGCCGACCTGCTCACGCCCAACCGGCCCGAGGCCGAATTGCTGGCCGGCATGGCCATCGCCACGCCGGACGACGTGGCCGAGGCGGGCCGCCGTTTGCTGGCGCGCGGCCCCAAAGCCGTGCTGCTCAAGGGCGGCCATTACGAAGACAAGCCCATTCTGGTCACCGACTGGCTGATCACGCCGGAGCGCGAGCCCGAGCCCCTGCGCCAGCCCCATATCGACACGCCCGACAACCACGGCACGGGCTGCGCGCTTTCGGCGGCCATAGCCGCCTGGCTGGCGCGCGAAATGCCGCTGCGCGTGGCCGTGACCAAGGCCCAGGAATACCTCAACGCCGCCCTGCGCCGCGCCTACGCCCCCGGCGAAGGCGCGGGCCCGCCCAACCACGTGCGGGTTTGAAGCCGGTTTTTTGCCCTGCGGGCATGGCCCGAATGATGATTATCCTGTCTCTCTCATAAGGAGATCGTATGCGACTTTGCATTGTGGGCACCGGCTATGTGGGCCTGGTGACAGCCGCCTGCTTTGCCGAAATGGGCAACACCGCGCACTGCGTGGACGTCAACCCCGCCGTGGTGGACGCGCTGCGCCGGGGCGTCATTCCCATTTTCGAGCCGGGCCTTGAGGATCTGGTGCGCCGCAACCACGCCGAAGGCCGCCTGACGTTCGGCGCCGATCTGGCCGAGGGCATGGCCGAGGCGGAATTCGTCTTCATCACCGTGGGCACGCCCTCGCGGCCCGACGGCTCGTGCGATCTCAGCCACGTTGAAGACGTGGCCCGCCAGATCGGCGAGGTTATGGAGCATCCCGTGATCGTGGTGGACAAATCCACCGTGCCCGTGGGCACGGCGGACAGGGTGCGCGCCCTGGTGGCCGGGGCCCTGGCCGCGCGCGGCCGCGACATCGCCTTCGACGTGGTGTCCAACCCCGAATTTTTGAAGGAAGGCGACGCGGTGGCCGACTTCATGAAGCCCGACCGCGTGATTGTGGGCACCGCCAACGAACGCAGCGCCGCCCTGATGCGCGAGCTGTACGCGCCCTTTGCCCGCAGCCGCGAAAAGCTGATCGTCATGAGCCCGCGCAGCGCCGAAATGACCAAGTACGCCGCCAACTGCATGCTGGCCACCAAAATTTCCTTCATCAACGAAATCGCCGCCATCTGCGAACGCGCGGGCGCGGACGTGCGCGACGTGCGCACGGGCATCGGCGCGGATCACCGCATCGGCCACCACTTCATCTATCCGGGCGTGGGCTACGGCGGCTCGTGCTTTCCCAAGGACGTCAAGGCGCTCATCCACACGGCCCGCGAGGCCGGCGTCACGCCCGAACTGCTGGACGCCGTGGAAAGCGTCAACGCCCGCCAAAAGCGCCACATGGCCCGCCGCCTGCGCGACTACTTCGCCCCGCAGGGCGGCGTGCAAGGCAAAACCCTGGCCCTGTGGGGTCTGGCCTTCAAAGCCAATACCGACGACATGCGCGAGGCCGCCGCGCTCGACATCATCGCCGACCTCACCGGGCACGGCATGAACATCCGCGCCTTCGACCCCGTGGCCTCCGCCACGGCATCCGCCCTGCTCGGCAACAACCCGCGCGTGACGCTTGCCGGCGATCAGTACGCGGCCTGCGAAGGGGCCGACGCCCTCATGGTCGTGACCGAATGGAACCAGTTCCGCAACCCCGACTTCGACCGCGTGCGCGCGCTCCTGTCCGCGCCGGTGCTGTTTGACGGCCGCAACCTCTACAATCCGGCCTACGTCGCGGGCAAGGGCTTTGCCTATTTCTGCGTGGGCCGGGGCAACGCTCCCGTCCTGTAAAGCGCCGGGCGGAAATAGATTGCGGAAATACGGGCGCCCGCCTATACTGCGTTCTCAAAAATCCGCCGGAGCATGTCCAAAGTAAAAATGCTCCGGATCCGCGGAAACGGATGCCGCGACAGAGGCGTGTCCTGAAGGAACACTGTACGATAAAGGCAAACTTAATCCGCATCCAAGGAGAAGCACATGCGGCTTGTTACCCGTTCCGATTTTGACGGTCTGGCTTGCGCGGTTTTGCTGAAATCTCTGAACCTGATCACAGAATACAAGTTTGTCCACCCCAAGGATGTGCAGGACGGCCTTGTCACCGTCACCGCCAACGACATCCTGGCCAACGTCCCCTACGTCAAGGGCTGCGGCATGTGGTTCGACCACCACAGCAGCGAAAGCGAACGCCTGGGCGAAGTGGAATACAAGGGCAAATCCGTCCTCGCGCCCAGCTGCGCCCGCGTGATATGGGACTACTACGGCGGCGCGGCGCGCTTTCCCGCCACCCTTCAGCCCATGATGGAAGCCGTGGACAGGGTGGACAGCGGCAACCTCACCAAGGAAGACATCGACAACCCCTCCGGCTGGGTGCTGCTGGGCTTCGTCATGGACCCGCGCACCGGGCTCGGCCGCTACCGCGATTACCGCATCGGCAACTACGACCTGATGCTCAACATGATCGACTACTGCACCACCAAAAGCGCCGAGGAAATCCTCGCCCTGCCCGACGTCATGGAGCGCACCGCGCGCTACGCCGCCCAGCAGAAAGACTTCACGGCCATGATCGAACGCAACGCCGCCATGCACGGCAACGTCCTGCTGATCGACCTGCGCGGCGAAGAGGAAATTTACGCGGGCAACCGCTTCAGCGCCTACAGCATGTACCCCCAGTGCAACGTCAGCGTGCAGGTGATCTGGGGCCTCAAAAAACAAAACGTGGTGCTCACCGTGGGCTACTCCATCCTCAACCGCACCTGCCAGGTCGATATCGGCAAGCTGATGTTCTCCTACGGCGGCGGCGGACATAAACAGGTCGGCACCTGCCAGGTGCCCACCGAAAAGGCCGACCAAATCATCGCCAACGTCCTGGCCGCCCTTCAGGCGTAATTTTGTGGGGCTCCGCCCCAGGCCCCGGGGGGGGGGGGGGGGGGCCCCCACCCACCCCCAAAACAGGGCGGGGGCGCGGTGTGGGGGGCGGGCCCCCCACGCCCCGGTCTGTGTTCTCAAGCCCCCCCCCCCGCATTGTGGTTACGCCCGCCAACCCCGGCCCCGGCCCGATATGGTGGTGGTGGGGGGGCCACCCCCCCCCCCCCCGGGGCCTGGGGCGG
>JAVBMS010000040.1:0-13023 GCA_031552135.1 Mailhella sp. | reverse complement strand
ACACGATCACGGCCTGCATTTTCGGCGTGGGCTCCACGCAGCGCCTCTCGGCCGTGCGCTGGGGCGTGGCGGGCAACCTGGTCATAGCCTGGCTGCTGACCATCCCCGCCGCCGCGCTGATCGGCGGGCTCAGCTTTGAACTCCTGCATCTGCTGGGCCTGGATTCGTAGTTCGTAGCGCGGATTAGAGCATTTCAGCTTTGAAATGCTCGCGGAACTGAGCGGACCGAGGGCCCGCCGCGAAGCCGGCGTCGCCGCGATTCACTCGCGGCGTAAAGCGCCGGCGGAGGCGTGAAACTTAAGCGGCAGAACATCGTGTCTTGGCTGTGCACTATTTCAAGAGTAAAATGCTCTAGCCGACGCGTTCCGTATCGTTGAGAGTCTCCTCTGTTGGCACAAACAAAAGAGGAGGCTCTCAGCGAGAGCATTTCAACCCTGAAACGCTCTAAATTTTTGCGCTCCAAGGAGTATGGTCATGGTTGTCACCAAACTCAAAAAGCTTGACTCGGACGAATTTGAAAAAATCGTCTACGAAAAAGAAACGCCTTGTCTCGTCGTATTTATGAGAAAAACGTGCCATGTCTGCGAAGAGGTTGTTCCTGTTCTGGAAGAAATGGAAGACAGCCAAAAAGACAAATGCTCTTTTTACGCGGTGGATGCGGAAGAACAAAAAAATCTCTTTAATCGCTTTTCGCTCAAGAGTATTCCCCAGATTTTATTTTTTAACAAAGGGGACTACAGCGCAAAACTGGCGGGCCAGGTTGAAGAAGAGGCCATTGAAGCCAAAATTGCCGAAGTGTTCGCCTGATTTGAGGTGGAATTTTTATCACGGAATTGAGCGTAGCAAAACAAGCAAGGCGCTCCGGTTGTCCTGCGAAAACCGGGGCGCCCCAACCGCGAAACGTCCCGGCCGAAGAGGCCGGGACGTTTCAATACACATGCCCAAAATGCCGTTTTGCCTGTGCGCCTGTAGCGAACAGCGCGCCTGCCGGGCGCCGGCCCGGATACAGCCGGCCCGCCCTACTCTTCGCCGCGCGTGCGGCAGTCCGGGCACAGGCCGTACAGGTTGTGCGCGTGCCCAAGCAGCAGATAGCCGTATTCCTCGGCCAGGCGCTTTTGCGCGCTTTCGATGGCGTCGCTGTGCACTTCCACGGTTTTGCCGCAGCGTTGGCAAATCAGGTGGTCGTGGTGCGTTTTCAGGCTGACCGGCTCGTAGCGGGCCGCGCCGTCGCCAAACTGCAATTCCAGCGCAAGGCCCGCCTCGCACAGCAGCTTGAGCGTGCGGTACACCGTGGTCTGGCCCACGTTCGGCTCGCTTTTGCGGATAATACGGTAGATTTCGTCCAGGGTATGATGCCCCTGGAGCGTAAAGAACATGTCCGCGATACGCAGGCGTTGACGGGTGATGTTCAGATTTCTGTCCGCCATAAAGCGCAGAAATTGATCCCGATAGGTATCCAAGCGCTCCTCCTGCCGGTGAGCCGAAAAACGTTGCCGCCGCATTCGCGGCGATTTTTCCGCAGAAGTACACAGAAACGCGGCCGGGGTCAAACCCCGTAGCGGCCGGGCAAGGCCATGAGGACGAATAAGCGTCCCGCCCCGCCCGGGCCGCCCCGGGACAAAACCGCGCCACGCCCAATTCCGTGAGCATTTTCAGCGTGAAAACGCTCTATTCCATGCCCAGCGTCTCCACCGTGATGTGGCTGTTGGTGAACACGCAGATGTCGGCGGCGATGGCCATGGCCTCGCGCACAATCTCCTCCGGGCCCTTGTCGGTGTGGCGGCACAGGGCGCGCGCGGCGGAAAGCGCGTACGGCCCGCCGGAGCCGATGGCGGCCACGCCGTCGTCCGGCTCGATCACGTCGCCGGTGCCGGTCAGCACCAGGGTATGCTCGGCGTCGGCCACCAGCAGCAGCGCTTCCAGCCGCCGCAGGTACTTGTCCTTGCGCCAGTCCTTGGCCAGTTCCACCGCCGCGCGGGTCAGGTTGCCGCCGCTTTCTTCCAGCTTGGCCTCAAAGCGCTCAAACAGCGTAAACGCGTCGGCCGTGGCCCCGGCAAAGCCCGCGACGACCTTGCCCTTGTAGAGGCGGCGCACCTTGCGGGCCGTGTGCTTCATGATCATGCTTTCGCCCATGGTCACCTGGCCGTCGCCGGCCAGGGCCACGCCCTTGCCGTTGCGCACGGCCAGTATGGTGGTTCCGTGTAGTTCCATCGGGGTTCCTTCGGCGGTCAGGGGCGGCTAATACGCCCGCCGCCATATTTTTTTGCGCTGGGCGAGAAGTTCCTCGTAAGCGCCCAGTGCCGTCTTGTCCTCGTCGGTGCGCGCCACGCCCTCGGCGCGCTTGCGCCACGATTCGGCCTTCTGCCCGTCGTTGCTGTACAGCGCGGCGTAGGCCAGATGCAGGTAACCTTCAAACGTTTGCTGGCTGCGGCCGAGCGAAAGACCGTAATAGGTGTGCACCTCCGCGTCCTCGGGCACATAGCGCAGGATGCGGCGGTAACGCTCCTGCGCGCCCCGGCTGTCGCCCTCGTCATCCAGCAGGCGGGCGTAAAAGAACAGGGCCATGTAGTCGTTGGGGTCGAGGGCGAGCGCGCGCTCAAGCTGCTTGCGGGCCAGGGCGGCGTCGCCCTTGTTGTAGTGGAAGGTGCCCGCCTCGCGCTGGATCAGCGGGTCGTTCGGGGCCAGACGCAGGGCCTCGTCAAAGGCGGCCTCGGCGTCGCGCACCCGGTTCTGGCGCGCGGCCAGAATGCCCTTGCCGAGCTGGGTCATGGGCCGCTTGGCGTCGCGCGAGGCGAACACCTGGGCCGCGTGCTGCGGATCGCCGTAACGCGCCCAGATCAGCGTCTGCACGCGCAAAAAGCGGGTGTCGTCGTCCTTGCGGTTGCGCACGGAGGCGGGCAGCGTCTGGATGCGTGAAGCCAGCGAACTGAGGCGCACCGTCAAATCCGGGTGCGTGGACAGGTACTCCGGCACGCTGGAGGCCCCGCCCCAGCTTTGGCTCTGGATTTTGGCGAACGCGCCGCCCAGGCCCTTGGGACTGTAGCCGGCGGCCACAAGATAGCGCAGGCCGAACTGGTCGGCGTCGTTTTCGTCCGCGCGGCTGTAGCTGAGCATGGCGGCCTGGCCGGCGGCGGCAGCGGCGGCCACGGCCGCGCCCGACCCCTGGCCCCCGCCCCCGGCCAGCGCGCCGAGCACGGCAGCCGCCAGCGAAGCGATGGAAATGAACTGCCCGCGCTCCATGCGCGAGGCGATGTGCCGCTGGGTAACGTGGGCGATTTCGTGCGCCAGCACGCCCGCCAGTTCGGATTCGTGATCAAGCTGCTGCAAAAGCCCGGTGTGGACAAAAACAAAGCCGCCGGGCGCGGCAAAAGCGTTGAGCGAGGGGTGCAGCAGCACGCTGGCGCGGAAAGGATACGGCTGGGGCGGCAGCGTGGCCACGATGCGATCCACCACGCCCTGCACATAGAGTTTGACTTCGGGATCCTCCACCAGCGGCATGCTGGAGCGGATCAGCACATCGAATTCCCGCCCCATCTCCATTTCGTCGTGGAGCGAAAAATCGCCGAACAGCGCGGCGCCGCCCGTCGTCGGCAAAGCGACGACAACGCATAATACGGCGGCGACAACGGCACGAAAACGCAAGGTTCTCTCCCCGGGGTGCCGCCCGACTAGAGCAGTTTAACGTTGAGATGATATACGGGCTGAGCCCCCGGCTTCGCGGCGGAATTTCGCTACGCTCAGTTCCGTGAGCATTTCAAGGTTGACATGCTCTATGTCAGGCAATATCCCACACCGGGCCGGCGGGGGTGTCGCGCACCTCCACGCCAAGCGCGATCAGGCGATCACGCGCGGCGTCCGCCCCGGCAAAGTCTTTACGCGCGCGGGCTTCGGCCCGTTCGGCCAGCAGGGCTTCCACGGCGGCGGCATCAAGCCCGCCGCGCCGCGCCCGGCTGTCGCGCAGTTGCCGCAAAAAGCCGCGCGGCTCCGAACCAAACACGCCCAGAACGGCGCTCCAGCGCGCCGCGGCATCGATAAAGCGCTCCACAAGGACGCGCGCGCCGTCACGATCGCGCAGGTTTTTATCTTCCATCACGCGGTTGAGCAGGCGCACCGCGCCGAACACATGGCCCAGCGCGGCGGCGGTGTTGCAATCATCGTCCATGGCGTCGCGGAAGGCCGCGTCGCAGGCGTCGAACTCCGCCACGATGTCGGCGGGCAGATCGCCCGGCTTCCACGGCTTGCCGGACGCGCGCGTCCGCGCGTCGTGCGCTTCGGCCAGGCATTCGTACACGCGCTTGAGCGCGCGCTCGGCCTCGTCCAGCCCGTCGGCCGTAAAATCGATGGGGCTGCGGTAGTGCTTGCCCAGCAGGAAAAAGCGCAGGGCTTCGGGCTGGTACTGCTCAAGCATGTCGCGGATGGTTTTGAAATTGCCGAGCGATTTGGACATTTTTTCGGAATCGATCTGCACAAAACCGTTATGCACCCAGTAGCGCGCGAACTCCTTGCCAAGCGCCGCCTCGCTCTGCGCGATCTCGTTTTCGTGATGGGGAAAAATCAAGTCCTGCCCGCCGCCGTGGATGTCCAGCGGGAGCGGCAGGTTCTTTTCGCTCATGGCCGAGCATTCGATGTGCCAGCCGGGCCGCCCCTTGCCCCAGGGGCTTTCCCAGAACGGTTCGCCGGGCTTGGCGGCCTTCCAGAGCGCAAAATCGAGCGGGTCTTCCTTTTCCTCGCCCGGAGCCACGCGCGCGCCGGAGCGCAAATCGTCCACGTCGCGGCCCGAAAGCTTGCCGTAGGACGGAAACGAGCGGACGCGGAAGCACACGTCGCCCGACGGCGTGGCGTAAGCGTGGCCGCCGGCGATCAGGCGCTCGCACAGGTCGATCATCTGCGGGATGTATTCGGTGGCGCGGGGTTCCACGTCGGCGCGCAGCACGTTGAGGCGATCCATGTCTTCGTGGAAGGCCCGGATGAACTCTTCGGCCACCTCCGCGCTGTCGCGGCCCTCGCGGTTGGCGCGGGCGATGATCTTGTCGTCCACGTCCGTAAAATTGCGGACAAACGTCACCTCGTAGCCCGAAAGGCGCAAATGGCGCGCCAGCACGTCAAAAAACACGGCGGAACGCGCGTGGCCGATGTGGCAGTAGTCGTAGGCCGTGATCCCGCAGGCGTACATGCCCGCCTTGCCGGGAACGGCCGGTTCGAACGTCTCTTTTTTGCGCGTCATCGTATTATACAGCAGCATGGGATCTCCAGGCAGGAAAAGTGATTCAGGCGATGGCCCGGCGCAGGCGGAGCAGGCTTTGTTCGCGGCCGAGCGCGGCCAGGAGCGCGTGCACGGAAGGCCCGCCGGACTGGCCGATCAGCGCGGCGCGCAGCGGCGGCCCCACCTGCTTGAAAGCCAGCCCGTTCCCTTCCACATAGCTGTGGATGGAAGCCTCCAGCGCGGCGGGCTCAAAGGCCAGCCCTTCAAACTCCGCGCACAGCGCGGCCAGGTGAGCCTTGGCCTCCGGCGTGAGCGAACGGGCGGCCTTGTCTTCGCACACCAGCGCGTCCGCGTCCTGCAACAGCAGGGTGAGCGATTTGGCCAGATCCTTCAGGTTGGCGGCGCGCTCCTGATACAGGGGCACAAGCTCGGCCAGGCGATCTTCCGACGCCTCAAAACCCAGTTTGGCCACAAAGGGGGCAACCAGCGCGGCCAGGCGGCCGGGCGTGATTTCGCGCAAATAGTGGGCGTTGAGCCATTCCAGCTTTTCCGGGTCAAAGGCGGCGGCGGCGCTGTTGAGGTTGTGGCCGTCGAACAGGCGCACCAGTTCGTCCAGCGCGAAAATTTCCTGATCGCCGTGCGACCAGCCAAGGCGCACCAGATAGTTGACCAGCGCCTGCGGCAGCAGGCCGTCCTGCTCGTACTCGATCACGGCCCGCGCGCCGTGGCGCTTGGACAGTTTTTGCTTGTCCGGCCCCAGGATCATCGGCACATGGCCGAAAACGGGCTGCTCAAAGCCCAGGGCCTGATAGAGCAATATCTGCTTGGGCGTGTTGGGCACATGGTCGTCGCCGCGCAGCACATGGGTCACGCCCATGTCGTGATCGTCGGCCACCACGGCCATATTGTAGGTGGGCATGCCGTCCGCGCGGCGCAGGATCATGTCGTCCAGCTCCTGCACGTCCACGGCTATCGGCCCCTTGACCATGTCGTTGAAGGCCACAACGCCGGAATCCGGCGTGCGCAGGCGCACCACGCGGCCGGGGCCGGGGCCGAGCGTGCGCTGGCGGCAGCGGCCGTTGTAACGCGGCTTTTCGCCTTTGGCGCGCGCCACTTCGCGCATGGCCTCCACTTCTTCGGGCGTGCATTCGCACCAGTAAGCGTGGCCGCTTTCCAGCAGCTTGTCCACATAGGCGTTGTACACGTCGAGGCGCTGGCTCTGGTAGACGAGGTCGCCGTCCCAGTCCAGGCCCAGCCAGCGCATGGAGGCGAGGATGGAGTCGGTGTACTCCTGGCGGGAGCGTTCGGTGTCCGTGTCTTCAATGCGCAGGCGGAACTCGCCGCCGAAATGGCGGGCCAGCAGCCAGCAGAAGATGGCGGTGCGGCCGCCGCCGATATGGAGGTGCCCGGTGGGGCTGGGAGCAAAACGGGTGACTACATGCATGGCGCGTCCTGACAGGGGTTTGGCGGCTGAAATAAAACGCGCGGAATTTATTCCGGCGCGACGATGATCCGGCTTTTCTTCAAAAATCCTGTGGGGTGATACGTTTCCTTGGCCTGGCGCAAACCTTCCTCGCCCATGTCCTGCTCGCGGTTGACGACGGAAAATCCCTCGCCGGCGTGGCGGACAAAGGCGTTGTTAATGGCCTGGTACACGCCCCGGTAATCGGGCTGCACCTTTTCAAAATGCACCACCAGGCTCTCTTCGTCCAGAGGCTCGCCCACGGCGAAGGCCACCATGACGTTGTTCACATACAGCGAGCCGCCGCACAGATTGCCCAGCCGGCCCCAGTTGCCCGCCACGCGGAAAATAACGTCGTTTTCCGCCATCAGCGCGGGGCTGTGTTCGCAATCGCGCCAGCGGCACCATTCTTCCTGAAGCGCCAGCAGATCGTCGATGCCGCCGGGATTGTCCGGCGCGCCGAGCACGCGGTAGTCCTCGCCGTATTCCTTCTGGAACGCATTAACATGATTCTTCTTTTTATGGAACTTGTTGCCGCGCAGCGTGGCGAGTTCCTCCCGGCTGTACAGGTATTCCCAGTGTTCGCGGCTTTCTTCGGCGCGCACGCGGCCGGGGCCTTCCGCTCCCGCCGGATTCAGACGCCCGGCCAGCAGGGCCGCCAGCTCGTCCGGGGCGCGGTGCAGGGTGACGCCCTGCCGGATTTCGGGGTGCGAGGCCCAGTCCGCGGCGTTCCAGTCGCCTATGGGCGTCCAGTAGATCGGCCAGGGTTTGCTTTGGCGCACCCAGCACAGGTCGGGCCTGAAGCTGACTTCCAGGCCGTAATAATCCGCCCAGCCCCAGACGTTGGTAAAGGTGTAGTCCGCCGAACGGCGCGGCGTGCGCGCGCGAAAGGCTTCGTATTCCGCCCGCAGGCCAATGGTCACCGGCATGTATTCAAACGACATCGGACGCGGCCTCCTTGTTGTCCCCAGGGATAGAGGGGGAAGAACAGCGGCGCATGGCGTACTTTGACCAGTCGTGCCGCCAGAATACCCAGAGCATGGCGCAGGCCTGCACCGCCATGGACAGCAGCATGGCCATGTACACGCCGCGCGCCTCGCCGCCCAGCAGGATGTGGGAAAGGAACCAGGCCAGGGGCAGGCGCACCAGCCAGATGCAGGCCGTGTTGATCACCAGGGCGTAAATGGTGGCCCCGGCCCCCGACATCACGCCGTTGAGGATCATGCCGCCCACGGTGAACGGGGTGGAAAGGATGTTGAACGTCAGGTACCAGACGATCTGATCCCGCACGGCCAGCGATTCCGGCGAAAACGTGCGCGCCAGCTCCGGCATGAAAGGCCACATGCAGGCCGCCACCAGGCTCATGATCACCACGCCCGTGCCCACCGTGGCCAGGCCGATGCGCTTGGCCCCGGCCTTGTCGCCCGCGCCGAGCAGGTTGCCCGTCAAAATGGCGGCTGTGGCGTTAAACGCCGCGCCCGGCATAAAAAGGATCGACTCGATGCGCATACCCGCCGTCATGCCCGCGAGCGCCACGGCGCTGCCCGGAAGCGCCGCCGTGATGCCGAAAAGCGTCATGTAGCCGGCCTGCCACAAAAGCTGCGACAGCATGGCGGGCAGGGCCACCCTGAGCAGATAGGGCGCGGCCTTGCGCACCCAGCGCACCGGCGGCAGCACGGCGGGCAAAAACAAATGGCAGCGCCGCAAAAGCCCCAGGGTCAGCAGTCCGGCCAGCAAAACCGCCGTGAACGTCGACCAGCCTATCCCCGCCGCGCCGTAAGCGGGCAGGCCAAACCAGCCCAGGCCGAAGCCCAGGTCGCCCAGCACGTTGATCACGCAGGCCACGCCCGCCACCAGCAGGGGCATCATCACGTTGCGCGTGGCGCGGAACAGCATGCTGCCCACCAGCATGACGTATTGCGCGGGCAGAGCCAGCAGCATCAGGCCGTAAAAAAAGCGGGTCAGCGGGCGCACGTTTTCCGGCACGCGCATCAGGTTGATCAGCGGATCGCGCAAAAAAAAGGCCATGACGGCCAGGGCCACGGCGATCAGCGTCGCCAGCGCGATGACCAGGCCCGCGTAACGCTGGCCGCGCCGCCGCCGCCCCGCGCCCATGGACTGGCTGACCGCCGCGATGGCCGCCGAACCCAGCGCCATGCCGATCACCATCATGAAGGCCTGGATCTGGCCCGAAAGCCCCAGCGCCGCCTGCACGCCCGAATCGATGCGGCCCGCCACCCAGACGTCGGTGAGGCCGATCACCAGCGTGCACAGCATCATCACCGTCTGCGGCCAGACAAGACCCCAGATGGTGCCAAACGGCACCAGGGCAAGGAAGGAGGCGAACGAGGCCGCAACGCTCCGCCGCCCGGAATCGGATCCCGGGCGGGCAAGCGGCGACGGCCGCGTTTCCGGCTGTTGATCGCTGGGCGGCATGAACTCTCCGGCGCGCCGCCGGTTCAGGGCGCGGCGCGCATCGTTACAAGATGGTCACGCCAGCGTGCGAGTCAAGTCCTCCGGGGTTTCCCGGCGGCGGATCAGGCGGGCCGCGCCGTCCTCGCCGATAAGAACCTCGGCGGGACGCAGGCGCTGATTATAGTTTGACGCCATCACATAACCGTAGGCTCCCGCGTCCAGCACGCCCAGCACGTCGCCTTCGCGCAGCAGCGGCAGCGCGCGCTTTTTGGCCAGGATGTCGCCGGATTCGCAAATATTGCCCACCACGGTCTGCTCCACCAGCTGATCGTCGGGCGCGCCGCCCTCGCGGTACACCTCGATATCGTGGAAGGCGTCGTACATCACCGGCCGCACCAAAACGGGAAAGCCGACGTCCGTTCCGGCGTAAAGATTGTCGCCGTTGGATTTGACGGCGTGGACGGTGCCCAGCACCAGGCCGCATTCGGCCATGACGTAACGGCCGGGCTCGATGAGGAAGGAGCCCCCGTAGCCGCGATCCCCGGCCCAGGACGTCAGGCGCGCGTGCAGCGCGGGGCCGAAGGACGCCAGATCGAAGCGCGGCTGGCCCGCGTACTTCTGGTACGGAATGCCGAAACCGCCGCCGAAGTCGATGATCTCAAGCGCCACGCCTTGGGCCAGCAGCGCGGACGCGATGTCGAGCAGAATTTCCATGGCCGCCAGATAATCGCCGCCGTCCATGAACAGCGAGCCAATATGCTGGTTGACGCCCACAAAGCGCAGGCCGTGCCGGGCCACAATGTCCAGCACATGCGCCATGTCGGCCGGATCCACGCCAAACTTCGTCTCCTTGCCGCCGGTGACCACCTTTTGGCTGTGGCCCGCGCCGATGCCCGGATTGAAGCGCACCATCACCCGGCCGCCGGGGTTGACCCGGCCGTACAGGTCGAGCTGCGAAAGCGAATCCACGCTGACGGTCAGCCCGTGGGAGGCGGCGAGCCGCAGTTCGTCCGCGCCGACGTTGTTGCAGACGTAAAGGAGTTCTTCGGGCCGGAAACCGGCCAGCAAATTCAGATGCAGCTCGCCCGGCGACATGGCGTCCGCCCGGCAGCCTTCCTCCCGCACGATGCGCAGCAGCGCGGGGTTGGTGTTGGCCTTGGCCGAGTAGTTGACAAAAAAGCCCGGATAGTCGGACAGGCCCTTCAAATCCCGGCAACGCCGCCGCAGCATGGCCTCGTTGTAAACATAGAGCGGCGAGCCGAGTCTCGCCACCAGTTCCCGCGGATCTTCCGCGCCGAAAAAAGCCACGCTGTCCGTATACGTTGTGCGCACGTTCGCCATACCTGCATCCTTTCGTCGGGAACAAAACGGGGGAAAGCCGGATATCCGGCATCCCCCCGGTCAAGCCATTAACACGGGGCCACCGCCCCCCGTTCTTACTTCTTTTTCAGCCAGGACATCATGCCGCGCAGCTTGGAGCCGACGACCTCGATGGGATGCGCGGCTTCCATGCGGCGCATGGCCTTGAACTGCGGATAGCCGGTGCGCGCTTCGATCAAGAAGTCGCGGGCAAACGCGCCGTTCTGGATTTCGCGCAGGATGCGGCGCATTTCGGCCTTGGTTTCGTCGGTGACCAGGCGGGGGCCGGTGCGGTAGTCGCCGTATTCCGCCGTGTTGCTGATGGAATAGCGCATGCGCGAGAGGCCGCCTTCGTACATCAAGTCCACGATCAGCTTCATTTCGTGCATGCACTCGAAGTAGGCCATTTCGGGCTGATAGCCGGCTTCCACCAGCGTTTCAAAGCCGGCCTTGATCAGGGCGGAAACGCCGCCGCACAGCACGGCCTGCTCGCCGAAGAGGTCGGTTTCGGTTTCTTCGCGGAACGTGGTTTCGATCACGCCGGAGCGGGTGCCGCCAACGCCCTTGGCATAGGCCAGCGCCTTTTGCAGCGCCTGGCCCGAAGCGTCCTGGTGCACGGCCACAAGGCAGGGCACGCCGCCGCCTTCGGTAAAGGTGCGGCGCACCAGATGGCCGGGGCCCTTGGGCGCGACCATGAACACGTCCACGTCCTTGGGCGGCTCGATCTGCCCGAAGTGGATGTTGAAGCCGTGCGCGAACAGCAGCGCCTTGCCCGCCTTGAGGTGCGGCTTGATGTCATTTTCGTACACCGAGGCCTGATGCTCGTCCGGCAGCAGGATCATGATCATGTCGGCCTTCTGGGCGGCCTCGGCGGCGGAAACGGGCTCAAAGCCGTTTTCTTTGGCCAGATCGTAGTTGGCGCCGCCGGGGCGCTGGCCGATGATCACGTTGACGCCCGAGTCGCGCAGGTTCTGGGCGTGGGCGTGCCCCTGGCTGCCGTAGCCGAGCACGGCCACGGTCTTGCCTTTCAAGATGTTCAGATCCGCGTCCTGATCATAATACGTTTTCATACTATCCTCCCGGATACCGGATAACATGGCCTTGCGCGGCGAAAACGCCGCAGGGCCGGTGAGGGAGCGCGGCCGGGCCGCGTCCCGGCTAAACAGCCTGTATGGATCGACGCATGGCCACAGTGCCGGTGCGGGCGATTTCCTTGATGCCGAAACGGGAAAGCAGGTTGATGATGGCTTCCAGCTTGTCGTGGGTGCCGGTGGCTTCAATGGTGAAGTCGGTCAGGCTGACGTCCACGACCTTGCAGCGGAAAATATCGACGATGCGCAAAATTTCGCCGCGCTTGCTTTCGTCGGCGTTGACCTTGAAAAGCGCCATTTCACGCTCCACGGTGGCCATATCGCCAAAATCCACCACCTTGATCACGCAGACCAGCTTGCGCAACTGCTTGACGATCTGCTCGATGATCTGCTCTTCGCCCACGGTGGTAATGGTCATGTGCGAAACGCCGGGATCCAGCGTGGCCGCCACGTTGAGCGATTCAATATTGAAACCCCGGCCGCTGAACAGCCCCGACACGCGGGAAAGCACCCCGGGTTCGTTTTCCACAAGCACAGAAAGGACACGGCGCATGGTAAAACTCCTTTAAACCAGCAACATATCGTCGAGAGAGGCCCCGGCGGGCACCATGGGGTACACGTTTTCCTCCCGCGCCACGCGCACGTCGATCACGGCGGTGGCGGGGGACATCAGGGCCTTGGGCAGCACGGTTTCCAGCTCCTCGGCCGTGGTGATGCGGTAGCCTTCCGCGCCGTAGGCCTCGGCCAGCTTGACGAAATCGGGCTGCACTTCCATGTTGGTGAAGCTGTAGTTGCGGTCGAAAAACAGCTCCTGCCACTGGCGCACCATGCCGAGATAGGCGTTGTTGAGGATCAGCACCTTGACGGGCAGCTTGTTGCTGGCGGCCACCAGAAGCTCCTGGATGTTCATCTGGATGGAGCCGTCGCCCGCAATGTCCACCACCAGGGCGTCGGGCCGGGCAAACTGCGCGCCGATGGCGGCGGGCAGGCCGTAGCCCATGGTGCCCAGGCCGCCGGACGTGACGAACGCGCGCGGGTTGCGGATGGTGAGGAACTGGGCGGCCCACATCTGGTGCTGGCCGACGCCGGCCACGTAGATGGCCTCGGGACCCGCGATCTGCCCGAGCCGGGTCAGAATGTGCTGGGGCGCCAGGAGCCCGTCCTCGGGTTCGGTGTACCCCAGGGGGTAGGTCTCGCGCCAGGCGTTGATCTGGTGCCACCACCCCTCCAGGTCGGGTCGCCCGTTCGTCTCGTGCTCGCGACGCAGGTCCGGCAGGATGTCGGCGAGGACTTCCTTCAGGTCCCCGACGATCGGCACGTCCACCTCACGGTTCTTGCCGATCTCCGCGGGGTCGATATCCGCGTGGATGATCTGGGCGTTCGGCGCGAAACTCGACAGTTTGCCCGTGACCCGGTCATCGAACCGGGCACCGAGGGACACGATCAGGTCGGCCTTCTGCAGCGCCGCCACGGCCGGCACAGTGCCGTGCATC